>JAUNRZ010000194.1 GCA_030539455.1 Paracoccus sp. (in: a-proteobacteria)
GATGAACCAGCCCATGAGCATGACCGAGCCGGGCTCGGCCCAGTAGAGGCTGTAGCCTAGCAGGTAACGCGCAAAGACCTGCGCGAAAACGAAAATCGTCATCAGCACAAGGCCCAACCCCGCAAGCCAAAGCGCCGCCTTGGCGATCAGCCCGGTGAAATTGGCCAGATTAAGCGCCAGATCGCGCATTCAGTCTCCCCCGCGAATGACGGGCCGCGCGCCGGCCTGCCAATGCAACCTCCCCCAGCTTTCGCCGGCCGCGCCCGTTCGCTCCGAATCGTCACGCGGCGACTGATAGTCTAATATCCCAGTTTTTGGCTGCATAGAAAAATATGCGCGGCGTAGCGCGTGGCCACGCTTTTCGCGTGGGTTCAGCGGGGGTGCGGTCCCGCTCGGCGCAGGTGCTGCGGTCCGATCTGATCAAGCCGCTGGGTGCCGAGCATCGCCATATTGCGGTCGATCTCGGCCGAGAGCAGCCGCGCGCCATGCTGAACGCCGGCCTCGCCCGCGATCGCGGCGGCGTAAAGGAAGGGCCTTCCGACAAAGACGAACCGCGCGCCAAGCGCAATCGCCTTCAGAACATCCGTGCCGCGCCGGAAGCCGCTGTCGCACATCACCTCCATCTCGCCGGCGACATCGACGATTTCGGGCAGCGCCTCGAGCGCCGGCAGCGCGTAATCAAGCTGCCGCCCGCCGTGGTTCGACACGATCACCCCGTCGCAGCCCAAATCGCGAGCGGTGGCCGCATCGTCGGCGGCAAGCACGCCCTTGATGATCAGCCGCCCCTTGAACCGCGCGCGCACCCGTTCGATATGCGCCCAGCTCAGCGTCTCGCGCCCGCCGATCGAGCGGGCGACATGGCGCGACAGGATCGGCGGGCCGCGATCCGGCGCCATGCTTTCAAAATGCGGCATCCCGCGCGTGCGGAGCGTGCGCCAGGCGGTCCCGAGCAGCCAACGCGGATGCGAGACGCCCTGCCACGCCAGCCGAGCGCCGGGACGCAGGGGCATCTCGAACCCGTTGCGGATATTGTTCTCGCGATTGGCGGGGACGGGGACATCGGCGGTCACCACCAGATGATCGTAGCCGGCCGCCTCGATCCGGTCCATCATCCGGTCGATATGGTCGTTATCGCCCAGAAAATAGGCTTGAAACCATGTGCTGCCGGCCTCTTCCGCGACGCGTTCCAGCATCGTGAGAGAGGTCGAGCTCATCACCGCCGGAATCCCGATATCGCGCGCCGCGCGGGCCAGCACCACGTCGCCGTCATAGGCGGCAAGCGCGCTCAGTCCCATCGGGGCGATCCCGAACGGGTGGGCATAGCGCCGCCCGAACAGCGTCACGCTTTGATCGCGCTGCGCGTGGCCGGTGAGGATGCGCGGGACGAGGTGGAGCGCGTCCGCCGCCGCCCGGCTGCCCTGCGCCGCGGCGCCGGTTTCGGTCGAGCCCGAGATATAGCCAAAGACCGGGCGCGGCAGATGGCGGCGCGCGGCGGGCTCGAAATCATCCAGCGAGAGGATCTTGCGCAGCCGGCGCGGGGGTTTTTTCGTGACGCTCATGGCGCCATGACGCACCAAAACAGGGCGCGCGGCAAGCCCCACCCCCCGCGAGGGGGTGGGGGAGTCGTTCTGCGCGGCGCCTATTCGGTGTCGCGAATGCGCTGAACCAGATCGCGCGCGGAATCGGTGGTCACGAACTGGTCGTAAACCGGACCCATCGCGTCGATGAACGGCTGCTTGTCGATCTCGCGCACGATTTCCGAGCCGGCGGCGACGACGATTTCCTCGGACGCGCGCTCGCGCTCGGCCCAAAGCTCGCGCTGAACGGTCGCGGAGTTCTGCGCGGCGGTCCGCACGATCTCCTGATCCTCGGGCGAGAGCCGCTCCCACGCCGCCTTGGACATCAGCACGGCCTCGGGCACCATCAGATGCTCGTCCAGCGTGAAATATTTCGCGACCTCGTAATGGCCCGAGCTTTCATAGCTGGGGAAGTTGTTCTCGGCGCCGTCGATCACGCCGGTCTGGATCGCCGAATAGACCTCGCCATAAGGCATCGGCGTCGCCGAAGCGCCAAGCGCGTTCATCATCGCCACGAACACATCGTTCTGGATCACGCGGATCTTCAGCCCGCGCAGATCCTCGAGCGAATTGATCGGCCGCTGGCTGTTATAGAAGCTGCGCGCGCCGCCGTCATAATAGGCAAGCGCGACCAGATCATGCGCGGCGAACGCCTCGACCAGATCGGTCTGGCCGATCTCGCCATCCATGACGTTGTGCATATGCTCGGTCGAGCGGAACAGATAGGGCAGCGAGAAAAGCTGCGTTTCGGGCACGATGTCGCTGACCGTGCCGAAGCTGGCGCGGACCATGTCGATCACGCCGAACTGGGTCTGCTCGATCGTGTCACGTTCCTCGCCAAGCTGCGACGAGGGGAAAACCTCGATGCAGATGCGCCCGTCAGTGCGCTCGCGCACCTCTTCGCCCATCGCTTTCACGCCCTCGACGGTCGGATAACCGTCCGGGTGCGTGTCGGACGAGCGCAGCGTAATCTCGCACGCGGCGGCGATCGAGCCGGATGCCAGTAGCGCGGCAACGGCAGTTGTCAGCAGTTTCATGGTTCCCTCCCTTGGGCCCTTGTTTTGTTCGGCAATGACCAAGCGCAAAAGCGCCGGCGGGCGCAGCCGCCCCCGGCACCGCCGCGCGATGATCCGGTTCTGACAGGCAATCATCCCTCCGATTCGCCCGCATCACGACTGATAGTCTAGTATTCCAGTGCGCGGATGACGAATAAAAAATGCGTGCGCGCGACGCGTCGCGTAACATTCATTCGCTGGAATGCGGCTATTTCGGCAGGAATTGCTGCGCTTGCGCGAGAACATCCAATATCCGCGCCGCCGCCTTCCCATCGCCGTAAGGGTTGTGGGCGCGGCTCATGGCGCGGTAGGCGGCCTCATTGGTCAGCAGGCGGCTCGCCCAGTCGGTGATGGCGTCCGGGTCGGTGCCGACGAGGCGGACGGTGCCGGCCTCGACCGCCTCGGGGCGCTCGGTCGTCTCGCGCATCACGAGGACGGGCTTGCCGAGCGAGGGCGCCTCTTCCTGCACGCCGCCCGAATCGGTGATGATCAGATCGGCGCGGCGCATCAGCCACACGAAAGGCAGGTAATCCTGCGGCTCGATCAGGTGGATGTTGGGCTGCGCGCCCAGGATGCGCTGGACCGGCTCGCGGACATTGGGGTT
>JAUNRZ010000195.1 GCA_030539455.1 Paracoccus sp. (in: a-proteobacteria)
GTGATCCTCTTCCGCGAGGTTTTCGTCAGCGGCCTGCGCGAGGCACTGGGCGATCGGGCAACGCATCTGGCGGTGACCAAGATCGCGAAATGGAAAACCACCATGCAGATGGTCGCGATCGCTGTGCTTTTCCTCGGTACGGGCCTCGCCTATCTTGAAACCGGGCGCCCGCCGCTTGTGGGCGATGTGCAGCTTCCGGGCGGCTCGGAATGGTCGGGGGTCGCGACGCTGCTGGGGCTGACCCTGATCTGGGTCGCGGCGGCGCTGACAGCGTGGACCGGCTGGGATTATTTCCGCAAGGCGCTGCCATATCTGAGGGGGCCGAAATGACGCTGAACGTCCTTTACTTCGCATGGCTGCGCGAGCGTATCGGCGCGCCGTCCGAGACCGTCGAGACGGACGCCGCAACGGTCGCCGATCTGGTCAGCGAGCTCCGCGCGCGCAGCGAATATCACGAGGCCGCGCTTTCTGACCTTGGCGCGGTGCGCGTGGCGGTCGATCAGGATCTCGCCGAGATGGAGACGCCGCTTCAGGGCGCGCGCGAGGTTGCGTTCTTCCCGCCGATGACGGGCGGGTGATGCGGATCAGCGTCCAGACCGAGCCGTTCGATCTCGGCGCCGAGCTTGCCGGCTTCGGGCGCGGCGCGGGCGCGGTCGTGACCTTCACCGGCCTTGTGCGCGACGATACGGGGACGATGGTCGCGCTCGAGCTCGAACATTATCCCGGCATGACCGAAAAATCGTTGCGCGGCATTGCGGCTCAGGCGCAGGCGCGGTGGACGCTGGCCGATCTGACGATCATCCACCGCTATGGCCGCCTCTCTGTCGGCGCGCCGATCATGATGATCGCGACCGCAGCGCGTCACCGCAAGGACGCGTTCGATGCGGCCGAATTTCTGATGGACTACCTCAAATCGCGCGCGCCGTTCTGGAAACGCGAGATCGGCCCGGACGGGCCGGGCGCGTGGGTCGAGGCGCGCGGCTCGGACGAGGCGGCGCTCGATCGCTGGGCACCGCCCGGCGGGCGCGCCGGGGCTGGCGGCGATGACCCCGCTTGAGCAAGACGATATACCCGACGCGCTGGACTGGCTGTCGCGAAACCGGCAGGGCACGATTTTTCTCGAGGCCAATCTGCGCAAATTCGGGCTCAGCGGCGATCCCTACAGCGTCCGCATCTGGCGGGCGGGCACGCGCGCGATGGCGGGGCTGACCGAAGCCGGCGTTCTTTTGCCGCAGATGACTGACGCGACCGAAGACGACTGGCACGCTCTCGCGCAGCGTCTGAAGGGCCGGACCGTCACCGGGATGAACGGCGTGCCGTCCCAGATCGCCCGGCTGCGCGATCTGCCCGGCCTTGCGGGCGCCAAGGCATCGCTGGACGAGGTCGAGCCAGGCTTTTCGCTTGAACTCAGCGATCTTGTCATGCCCCGCGCGGACGGGCTGCGCCTTGCCCCGATCCGCGCCGAGGACGCGGCCGCAATGGCCGCATGGCGCGCGGCCTATATGGTCGAAATTCTCGGTCAGGACATGGCGGCGGCAGAGCCCGAGGCCGCGCGCCAAGTTGCGCGGTATCGCGCCGAAGGCAGCCACCGAATCCTGTGGCAAGAGGATACGCCCGTCGCCTTCACCGGCTTCAACGCACGCCTGCCGGGGCTGGTCCAGATCGGCGGCGTCTATACTCCGCCGGATCTGCGCGGTCGCGGCTTTGCGCGCGCTGCCGTCGCGCTTCACCTTGCCGAAGCGCGCGCGGCGGGCACGCGGACAGCCCGCCTTTTCGCCGCCTCGGACAGCGCCGCCCGCGCCTATCGCGCGATCGGGTTTCAGCGCGCCGGCGATGTCGCGCTCGTCATGTTCGCGGAGCCGAGGGCCGTCTCATGAGCCGCGATCCCTTCATCCGCCCCGAAATCGCTGCATGGCTGCGCGCCAATGCCGAGCCGCTTTGGGCGGCGGTCGCGCTTCTGGTCTCGGTCTGGATCGCGACCCGCGGCGGTTTTTTGCTTCCCGCTATGGGCGGGATCGCAGGGGTGGCCTCGGCCATATGGCTGGTCGGGGCGCTGCGACGCGGCGCGTTCCGGCGCGAGATCACCGCGCCCGGCGTCGTTGAAATCGACGAAGGCGCGATCCGCTATTTCGCCCCCGCGCCGACCGGCGCCATAGCCATTGGCGGGGGCGGGCCCGCACAAGGCGCGCACGCGGCGCCGTTTCGCGGTGGGCAGGTTGCTTTGCGCGATCTGGTCGAGATCCGCCTGATCGCGCTTGGCGATCAGGATCACTGGCGGTTGCGGACGACCTCGGGCGAGGCGCTGCTGATCCCGGTCAGCGCCTCCGGCGCGGCGCGGCTCGCCGATGCGTTCGAGGCCCTGCCCGGCATCGAAATGGGGCGCGTTTCGGCCGCCCTGTCGCGCAAACGCCGGCCCCAGCCGGGCGATGCTACGCGGATCGTATGGCAACGAAACCCTTCGGCTTGACTTGGCCGCGCTTGCTTGCCACCTGTCACTGACGAACAAGCGAGGGGTCCGCAGATGTCCATACCACAGCAGGGCGGCGGCCCGATCGAGCGGCGCGAACAGCTTGCCGAATATATCGCCGGCGGCGAAAAGCCCCGCGATGCTTGGCGGATCGGCACCGAGCACGAGAAGTTCGGCTATTGCACCGACAGCCTCAAGCCGCTGCCCTATGATGGCGCGCGTTCGGTCAAGGCGGTGCTCGAAGGGCTCCAGCAGCGCTTCGGCTGGACCCCAGTGCTCGAGCAGGGCAACATCATCGGGCTCGAGCGCAACGGCGCGAATGTGAGCCTCGAGCCGGGCGGCCAGCTTGAGCTGTCGGGCGCGCCGCTCGAGACGATCCACCAGACCTGCGACGAGGTAAACCAGCATCTCGCCGAGGTGAAGTCGGTTGCCGACGAGATCGGCGTTGGCTTCATCGGTCTAGGCGCCGCGCCGATCTGGTCGCAGGACGAGATGCCGATGATGCCGAAAGGGCGCTACCGGCTGATGACCGATTACATGGACCGGGTCGGCACGCTGGGCAAACAGATGATGTACCGGACCTGCACCGTTCAGGTGAATCTCGACTTCGCGTCCGAGGCGGACATGGTCCAGAAGCTGCGCGTCGCGCTTGCGCTGCAACCCGTCGCGACGGCGCTTTTCGCGAACTCGCCCTTTCTCGACGGCAAGCCGAACGGGATGAAAAGCTGGCGCAG
>JAUNRZ010000196.1 GCA_030539455.1 Paracoccus sp. (in: a-proteobacteria)
CCTCCGAGGCGCGCGCCAATAATTTCAACGCGCCCGAGCCGGTGACGCGCGCCGCGGTGCTTTACGTGTTCCGCGTGATGGTCGAGGCGCCGATCCCGATGAACGCGGGCTGCCTGCGCCCGATCGAGATCGTCATCCCCGAAGGCTCGATGCTGCGCCCGGCCTATCCGCGCGCCGTGGTGGCCGGCAATGTCGAGACCTCGCAGCATGTCACAAACTGCCTTTTCGGCGCACTCGGGGCGATTGCGAATTCGCAAGGGACGATGAACAACCTCACCTTCGGCGATGACGTCTATCAGTATTACGAGACGATCTGTTCGGGCTCTCCGGCCGGGCGGATGAATGACGGGACCGGCTTTGCGGGCACGTCCGGCGTTCACGTCCACATGACCAATTCGCGCCTGACCGACCCCGAGATTCTCGAGCTGCGCTTTCCCGTCATGCTGGAGGATTTCCACCTGCGCGAAGGCTCAGGCGGGGATGGCGCGCACCCTGCCGGCGACGGGACCGAGCGGCGGATCAGGTTCCTCCAGCGCATGGATTGCTCGGTCCTGTCCTCGCACCGCACCACGCCCCCGCGCGGGCTCGAGGGCGGCGGCGACGGGCAGCGAGGGCGCAGCCTCGTCGGCCGGCTGGACGGCAGCACCGAAGAGCTGGCCCATTGCGCGCAGACCATGCTCGAGCCGGGCGAGACGATCACCATCATCACCCCGACCGCCGGCGGCTTCGGCGCAAAGGGTTGACAGCGCGCACGGGGGCGCTATAAGCGCGGCTTCTTTGGTGTTGGCGGCCCCCGCAAGGGGATGCCTGTCGCCCGCGGCCTGAACCGGCCAAGGGAAAGGACAACGCCCTTCGCAACATATAAGAAGGAGAACAGCGATGACCAAACGCACCGCTGCCAAATACAAACTCGACCGCCGGATGGGCGAGAACATCTGGGGCCGCGCCAAATCGCCGGTCAACCGCCGCGAATACGGCCCCGGCCAGCACGGTCAGCGCCGCAAGAACAAACTGTCCGATTTCGGCACCCAGCTGCGCGCCAAGCAGAAGCTGAAGGGCTATTACGGCGATCTGACCGAAAAGCAGTTCCGCCGCATCTATGCCGAGGCCGAGCGTGTGCGCGGCGACACCGGCGAGAACCTTGTCGGCCTGCTCGAGCGTCGGCTTGACGCGGTCGTCTACCGCGCGAAGTTCGTGCCGACCATCTTTGCCGCCCGCCAGTTCGTCAATCACGGCCATATCGAGGTCAACGGCAAACGCGTCAACATCCCCTCCTACCGCGTCAAGGAAGGCGATGTCGTCTCGATCCGCGAGCGCTCGCGTCAGCTTGCCATCGTGATGGAAGCCGTCGCCCTGACCGAGCGTGACGTGCCCGACTATCTCGAGGCCGACCACAACAAGATGACCGCGACCTTCGTGCGCACTCCGGCTTTGGGCGATATCCCCTACGCCGTGGTGATGGAGCCGAACCTCGTCGTCGAATTCTACGCGAAGAACTGATCGTCGCCCTCCGCACGATCCCGAAGGCCGCGCCCCGCAGCGCGGCCTTTTCCTTTGCGCAAACGGCCCTTCTTCTGCGCCCAAATACTCACGCAGCGCCACTTGCGACCCGCGCGAAGCTGGCCTATCCGCGCCTGATGGCCAAGCTCTATTTCCACTACTCGACCATGAACGCGGGCAAAAGCACGCTGCTGCTGCAAGCCGCGCATAACTACCGCGAGCGCGGGATGGGCGTTTTGCTGCTGACCGCGGCGCATGATGACCGCGCCGGGGCGGGGCGCATCGCAAGCCGCATCGGGATCGCCGATGACGCAACCGGCTTTGATCAAAGCAGCGATCTCTTTGCGCTTGCAGAGGCGCGCGCTTCGGGCTGTGCGTGCATCTTCGTCGATGAGGCCCAGTTTCTGACCGAGGATCAGGTCTGGCAGCTTGCGCGCGTGGCCGATGATCTCGGCATCCCGGTGATGTGCTACGGGCTGCGCGTCGATTTCCGCTCGCGGCTCTTTCCCGGCTCGGCGGCGCTGCTGGCGATTGCCGATGATCTGCGCGAGGTGCGCACGATCTGCCATTGCGGGCGCAAGGCGACGATGGTGATCCGCCGCGGCGCGGACGGGCAGGCGGTGACGGACGGCGCTCAGGTGCAGATCGGGGGGAATGAAACCTATGTCTCGCTCTGCCGCCGCCACTGGCGCGAGGCGACCGGCGCGGGCTGAGCGAGGCGCTCTCCTCCGCCGTCAGCCTCCGCCTACGCTCGCCGCCGCCCTGTGCGCGGATTGCAGCTCCCACGCCGCGCGCCCTGAAATCGTTGCCGACCGCCCGGCGATGCTGTAGGCTTTCGCGCCAAGAGGCCGCGCGATCGCCAAGCGGCCCAGCAGGCAAAGGACAGCTTCATGCGCGCCATTCTCACCGGGCTCATTCTCTCGCTTTCGCTGGGCACGGCGCCCGCAAGCGCGCAGGATTTCGACACAAATGCAAGCGCCGCGTGGGTTTACGACATGACCACCGGCACGGTGCTTCTGGACCGCAACGCCGACCAGCCCCTCCCGCCGGCCTCAATGTCGAAGATCATGACGCTTTACATGGTGTTCGAGGCGCTGCGCGACGGACGGCTTCAGCTTGATACCGAGCTTCCGGTCTCGACCCGCGCGCGGCAGATCGGCGGCTCGACCATGTTCCTGAACGAGATGGACCGCCCCACCGTCGAGGAGCTGATCAAGGGCATCGTGGTTCTGTCCGGCAATGACGCCTGCATCGTCGTGGCCGAGGGGCTGGCGGGCACGGAAGAGGCGTTCTCGCGCCAGATGACCGAACGCGCGCGCCAGCTTGGGCTCACGAACTCGCATTTTGTGAACTCGACCGGCTGGCCGCATCCCGAACACCGCATGTCGATGCATGATCTGGGCATTCTGGCCGAGCTGCTGATCCGCGATTTCCCCGAATATTATTCGTATTTCGCCATGCAGCGCTATGAATTCGACGGGCGCGCGCCGGCCAATGTGCAGAACCGCAACCCGATTCTCGGCATGGGGATCGGCGCGGACGGGCTCAAGACCGGCCACACGAACGAGGCGGGTTACGGGCTTGTCGGCTCGGCCGTTCAGGGGGACCGGCGGGTGATCTTCGTCATCAACGGCCTCCAATCCGAACGCGCCCGCGCCGAGGAGGCCGAGCGGATCACCGCGTGGGCGTTCC
>JAUNRZ010000197.1 GCA_030539455.1 Paracoccus sp. (in: a-proteobacteria)
AGCACCGTGCCGTAATCGCCGTCATAGTCGAAGCGGTTGACAAGGCGCGGATCGCGGCGGGTTTGCTCGGTCTGCGTTCCCCAGACGATTCCCTGATGCAGATCGGTGATCCGCACCTGATCGTTCTTGTTGTAATAAAAGAAGAAAAGCTGATCCTGCGTCTTGGTCATGTGGTAGATCGAGCCGGGATTGGCGGGGTAGAGAATGTCCTGCTCGACCGGGCCGTTCGCGGTGTCGACGCTGACGCGCAGATAACCCTCGGGGATCTTCATGCCGGCGGTGCCGTAGCCGTAAACCCCCATCGTGCCAAGGTGGACAAGATGGATGTCGAGCCCCGATTCCACGATCGCCGCGAGCACGTTGTTCGTCGCGTTGAGGTTGTTATCGACCGTGTAACGCTTATGCGCGCTGGATTTCATCGAATAGGGCGCGGCGCGCTGTTCGGCGAAATGGACCATTGCGGCGGGTTCCTCGCGGCGCAGCAGGTCAAGCAGGCGGTCATAATCGCGGGCGATGTCGATCCGCTCGAACCGGATCTCGCGGCCGGAGACTTCGCGCCATGCCGCAAGCCGCTCGCCCATCGGGCGGATCGGGGTCAGGCTTTCAACCTCGAGCTCGAGGTCGATCTCGCGGCGCGAGAGGTTATCGACGATGACAACCTCGTGCCCCGAAGCTGACAGGTGCAGCGCGGTGGGCCAGCCGCAGAAACCGTCTCCGCCCAGAACGATGATTTTCATGATTGATCCCCTATGTGGCGCTAATTGATATATCTTGTAATATCGCCTAGCCGGCATTTACCCGGCATTAAGCGTTAATTGACACATAGAGGCAACAGAATTGTGTCAGTCAGTCCCGGTGATAGGGCGAGCCGGCGAGGATCGTCGCAGCGCGGTAAAGCTGCTCGGCCAGCATCACGCGGGCCAGCATATGCGGCCAGACCATGCGCGAGAAGCTGATCTGCCAGTCGGTCCGCGCGCGCAGCTCGGGGGCGATCCCGTCCGCGCCGCCGATCAGGAAGGTGATATCGCGGGCGCCGTCGCGCCACTCGGCCAGACGCGAGGCGAATTGCGGTGAGGTGGGCTGCTCGCCCCGCTCATCCAGCGCGACCAGCACGGCGCCATCAGGAATGGCGCGGGCGATCAGCGTCGCTTCGGCCTCCATCCCCCCGCCGCGCTTGTCCTCGATCTCGACGATCTGGACGGGGGGCAGGCCAAGGCTGCGCCCGGTCTTGGCGAAGCGGCCGAGATAATCGGAAATCAGCGCCAACTCGGGCGATTTGCGCAAGCGGCCGACAGCGATGATGGTGATTTTCATAACGGCCGGCTGCGCGGGGTCATGCGGCCGCCGGGCTTTGATCGCTTGGTGAGCGCCTGTCGGGCGCGCGGCTCGGCGCAGGCGGACGCGCAGCCCGCAGGGGCGATCACAGCCCGCCCGTACCGCATCAATGCGCCGGAAGCTCCGGCCGGTCGGTCCGCGATGCCTTCAGTTGATCCGCGGGCATCCACATCTTTTCGAGCTGATAAAACTCGCGCACTTCGGGGCGGAACACGTGGACCACGACGTCATCGGTGTCGATGAGCACCCAATCGCCGGCATCTTTGCCCTCGATCCGCGCGCTGCGGCCGGTGGCCTGTTTGAGCCGGTCGGCGAGCTTCTCGGCAATGGTCGCCACCTGACGCGCATTGCGGCCCGAGGCGATCACCATGTGATCGGCCATGGCCGAGCGGCCGCGCAGGTCGATGGTCACCACATCTTCGGCCTTGTCATCGTCAAGAGAGGTCAGGACACGCTGCAAGATCTGATCGCTGCTCAGCTCGGGCTGCGTGGCGGTCGCATTCGGCTGGGCCGATTGGACTTGGTCGGACAGGGGAACTTCCTCCGGTTGCTGCGCCGCAAACCCCGGCGCGGGGATAGAAACAATATAGCATCGCTGCGCAGAATCTCAATCGTGGCGCGGGGCGGGCGGTTCGCCGGGCAGGGTATCGCGCGGCCTTTGATGTGGCAGATAGGCCACAGTCGGGCGCGCTCAGCCAGAGCTTGCCGCCTGCCTGCGTGCAGGCTAAAATCCCGAGCCATGATGCGCTTTTTCGACATTCACGACCGCGTCCGGCTGCCGGGTCGCTTTTACGGCGAGAGGCTTTGCGTGACGGCGCGGCTTTAGAGGCCCGCTCCGCGTCGCCGAGATTTCTGCAACATTCCGAAAGAGAAAGCCATGACTGGCACGAACAACGCGGGCGCGCCCCGCACGCTTTACGACAAGATATGGGACGCTCATGTGGTCGATGCGGCCGATGACGGCACCTCGATTCTCTATATCGACCGGCATCTGGTCCACGAGGTGACTAGCCCGCAAGCCTTCGAGGGGCTCCGCATGGCGGGCCGCAAGGTGCGCGCGCCGGAAAAGACCATCGCGGTTCCCGACCATAACGTGCCGACGACGCCCGACCGGGTGCACGGCATCGAAAACCCCGAAGGCCGCATTCAGGTGGCCGAGCTGGACAAGAACGCGCGCGAATTCGGGCTCAACTATTACCCGATGAACGATGTGCGGCAGGGGATCGTGCATATTGTCGGCCCCGAGCAGGGATGGACCCTGCCCGGCATGACGGTGGTGTGCGGCGACAGCCACACCGCGACGCATGGCGCGTTCGGCGCGCTTGCGCATGGCATCGGCACCTCCGAGGTCGAGCATGTTCTGGCCACGCAAACGCTGATCCAGAAGAAATCCAAGAACATGAAGGTCGAGATCACCGGCAAGCTGCGCCCCGGCGTCACCGCCAAGGACATCACTCTGGCGGTGATCGGCGAGACGGGCACGGCGGGCGGGACCGGCTATGTCATCGAATATTGCGGCGAGGCGATCCGCGATCTGTCGATGGAGGGCCGCATGACGGTCTGCAACATGGCGATCGAGGGCGGCGCGCGCGCCGGGTTGATCGCGCCCGATGAAAAGACCTTCGAATACGTGAAGGGCCGGCCTCATGCGCCGAAAGGGGCCGCTTATGAGGCGGCGCTGAACTGGTGGCGGACGCTTTACACCGATGAGGGCGCGCATTTCGACAAGGTCATCACGATCCGCGGCGAGGATATCGCGCCTGTCGTGACCTGGGGCACCTCGCCCGAGGATGTGCTGCCGATCACCGCAAGCGTCCCCGCTGCCGAGGATTTCGAGGGCGGCAA
>JAUNRZ010000198.1 GCA_030539455.1 Paracoccus sp. (in: a-proteobacteria)
GCCGCGCCACATCGTCCTTGCCGATCAGCAGGTTCCGCTTGTTCTTGGCCGCCCGAGCCTGCATCTTGCCTGTGCGGTCATGCTGATGCTGCGCGGCGGGCGGATCGAGCCGCCGCTGCAAGGCGGGCAAGCGAGCTGAAGCGAGGATGCGTATGAACGAGCAGCTAGACATCAAGCCGCGCGCGCCCCAGCCTGACGGCGATGATGGCGGGCAGCGCGTCGTTCTTGTCACAGGCCCCTCGGGCGCCGGGCGCTCGACCGCGATCAACGCGCTTGAAGATCTGGGCTTCGAGGCGATCGACAACCTGCCGCTCAGCCTGATCCCGCAGCTCCTCGCCAATCCGCACCGGAATATGCCGGTCGCGCTTGGCGTCGATGTGCGCAACCGCGATTTCTCCGTCGCCGCCCTGATCGAGCTGATCGACAATCTGACGCGGCATCCCGGCTATCATGTCGAGGTGCTTTACCTCGATTGCGACGCGACCACGCTGACAAAGCGGTTCAGCGCCACGCGCCGGCGCCACCCGATGGCCGGTGAGATGGACCCGCTGGAGGCGATCGCGGCCGAGAAGAACCTGCTGGTCCCGATCCGCGCGCGGGCGGATGTGCTGGTCAACACCTCCGATCTCTCGCCCCATGATCTCAAATCCGAGCTGGGCGAGCTGTTCGCGACCGGCGCGAGCGAGCAGCTTCAGGTCTCGGTCCAGTCATTCAGCTACAAGCGGGGCGTGCCGCGCGGGATCGACATCATGTTCGACTGCCGCTTCCTTGAAAACCCGCATTGGGAGCCGACGCTGCGCGAGATGGACGGGCGCAGCAAGAAGGTGCAGGATTACGTGATGGATGACGCGCGCTATTCGGAATTCTTCGCGCGCGTCCGCGATCTGATCCTCTTTTTGCTGCCGGCCCATCGCGACGAGGGCAAGGCGCATCTGGCCATCGGCTTTGGCTGCACCGGCGGTCAGCACCGCTCGGTGACGCTGACCGAGCAGATGGCTCAGGCGCTGTCGGCCGAGGGCTGGCAGGTCACGAAGCGCCACCGAGAGCTGGAACGCAGCGTCGCGGACACCGCTGATGCGCAAAATGGCTGAATCCCGCGGCCCGAGGCTGGACAGGGCGAAAAGAAAGCTTAGCTTGTGGCCTCGGGATTGATACAATTTTGTGCAGACACACAGGAGCTTGGACGTGATCGGGATCGTCATCGTCGCACATGGCGGGTTGGCGCGGGAATATCTTGCAGCGGTCGAACATGTCGTCGGGCCGCAAACGGGTATACGCGCGATCTCGATCGAGGAAGATCATGACCGCGGCGGCAAGCAAAGCGAGATCTCGACCGAGGCGGACGCCGTTGACGAGGGCGAGGGCGTCGTCGTCGTGACCGATCTGTTCGGCGGCTCGCCCTCGAACCTCTCGATGCGCGCCTGCGCCGGGCGGGACCGGGTGATCTTGTCGGGCGCGAACCTGCCGATGCTGCTGAAACTGGCAAAATCGCGTCATCTGCCGCTGGAAGATGCGGTCACGGCAGCCAGCGAGGCGGGGCGCAAATATATCGACGCTTATGCCGTCTCGGGCAGCCCGCGCCGCCGGAAGATCACCCCATGACCGTCCGCGCCAGCCTGCCGATCATCAACGAAAAGGGGCTCCACGCACGTGCGAGCGGCAAGTTCGTCGCGGTGGTCGAGCAATATGACGCCGACGCGCAGGTCAGCCATAACGGCATGACGGTGTCGGGCGATTCGCTGATGGGATTGCTGACGCTGGCGGCCGGGCGCGGAAGTGCGATCGAGCTTGAGGTGACCGGCCCCGACGCGGCGCGTTTGGCCGAGGCGCTGGATCGGCTGGTGGCGGACAAGTTCGGCGAAAGCGCCTGAGCGGTGGCCGGACGCAAGACCTATCACCACGGCAATCTCCGCGAGGCGCTCATCGAAGCCGCCGCCGATCTGATCGAAGAGGCCGGCCCGCAGGGGTTCACGCTCGCCGAGGCCGCCCGCCGCGCGGGCGTGTCCCCGGCCGCGCCCTATCGCCATTTTCAGGGCCGCGAGGATCTGATCGAGGCGCTCGCCCTGCGCGGTTTCGAGATTTTCGCCGCCCGACTGGCCGAAGCTCATAACAAGGGCCGGCCGAACCCGCTTGCGGCATTCACCCGGCTTGGCGGGTGCTATCTGGATTTTGCGCAGGATTTTCCGGGCTATTACATGGCGATGTTCGAATCCGGCGTCGCGATTTCCGGCAATAGCGATCTGGCTCGCGCCGCCGACCGGGCGCTGTCGGTGCTGGTCGATGCTGCAAGCGCGCTTTTCGCCTCACTCCCCGCAGAAAAGCGCCCGCCCGCGCGGATGGTGGCGAACCATATCTGGGCAATGAGCCACGGCGTGGTCGAGCTGTTCTCGCGCGGCAAGCCCGGCTCGCGCACGCCCTATGCGCCTGCGGATATGCTCGAAAGCGGAGTCATCATCTATCTGCGCGGGCTTGGCGTGATGGACGCGTAGATCATTCGCGAAAAAAAAAGATCGGCAGGGCGCTTGACGCGGCGCGGATCTTGCCCATCTATGTAAATGTGACTAACATTAACATTCTGCGGACCTCACTCACCTGAAAGGAGACGGCGATGAATACTCTGAACACCGAATGGCGCCCCGGCCCGATGGCGCGTATCGGCGATGCGCTGACGGCCATTCGCGACTGGCTCGATGATCGCGGCAAGGGCGCGTGGCTGGCCGCGATGATCGTCGGCTTTGTCTTTGTCTGGCCGATCGGTCTGGCCATCCTGTTCTATATGCTCTGGAGTAAACGCATGTTCGGCTGCAAATCCCGCAAACATTCCCGCACCCGCTTCGCGGCGCCGACCGGCAATGTCGCCTTCGACGCTTACCGCGAGGAAACGCTCAAGCGGCTTGAAGATGAACATCGCGAGTTCATGTCGTTCCTCGAGCGTCTGCGCGAGGCCAAGGACCGCGCCGAGTTCGAGCAGTTCATGGGCGAGCGGACCCGCGAGCGCGAGACCGAGATCGCAGCGCGCGGCTGATAGCGGGCTTTCCGAGTATTTTCACGCAGAAGAAGGGCCGCGCTCCGGCCCTTCTTACCGTGTCGGCACCGGGGTCTCGCCCCGGTAATCGTAAAAGCCGCGCCCGGTCTTGCGGCCCAGCCAGCCCGCCTCGACATATTT
>JAUNRZ010000043.1:0-5922 GCA_030539455.1 Paracoccus sp. (in: a-proteobacteria)
ACGACATCGACGTGGTGCTCGCCTCGGGGCATCTGATCACGCAGCATTGGCTTTACGTGCCGGTGCTGATCCTGTTCCTGCTGGGCGCGTTCACCAAATCCGCGCAGTTCCCGTTCCATTTCTGGCTGCCGAACGCGATGGCCGCGCCGACGCCGGTGTCGGCGTTCTTGCACTCGGCCACGATGGTCAAGGCGGGTGTGTTCCTGCTGGTGCGGTTCTTCCCGGCCTATGGCGGCACGGATCTGTGGTTCGCGCTTGTCGCGGGAACGGGGATGGCGACGCTGCTGATCGCGTCGATCATCGCGCTGTTTCGCCATGATCTGAAGGGGCTGCTGGCCTATTCCACGATCTCGCATCTGGGGCTGATCACCGCGCTTGCCGGGATCGGCAGCCCGCTCGCCATTGTCGCGGCGGTGTTTCACATCGTGAACCACGCGGTCTTCAAGGCGAGCCTTTTCATGGTTGCGGGGATCGTCGATCACGAGACCGGCACGCGCGATCTGAGGCGCCTGTCGGGGATCGCGGCGTGGCTGCCGATCACCGCGACGCTGGCCGTGGTCGCCTCGGCGGCGATGGCGGGCGTGCCTCTGGTCAACGGGTTCCTGTCGAAAGAGATGTTCTTCGAGGTCGCAGAGGCTTGGAATAACGGCAGCGCGCTTGACAATCTGCTGCCCTATCTTGCGACGATCGCGGGCGCGTTCTCGGTTGCCTACTCGCTGCGCTTTGTGCTCAAGGTGTTCTTCGGGCCGCCCTCGAAAGAGCTGCCCAAAATGCCCCCGCACGAGCCCCCCGTATGGATGCGCCGCCCGGTCGAGCTTCTGGTCGTGATCTGCGTCGTGGTGGGGCTGTTCCCCGCCATCACGGTCGGCCCGTTCCTCCATGATGCGGCGGTCTCGATTCTGGGCGATCAGACGCCCTATTACAGCCTCAAGATCTGGCACGGCTTCAACGTGCCCCTGATGATGAGCGCGGCGGCCATTATCGGCGGGATCGCGATCTATTTCCTCTTCCGGCAGCGCATTGATTACGGCCCCGAGGGCCCGCCCCTGATCCGCCGCATCCGGGCGCTGCGCATCTTCGATTACGTTGCGCTTGGGCTGACCCGCGAATGGCCGCGGGCGAGCTATGATCTGCTCCGCGCCGCCTCGCTCCAGACGCAGCTCATGGCGATGGTTCTGGTCTCGCTTTTCGTCGGCGCCCTGGTGCTGCCCGGCACAAGCTGGTGGCCGGGCCTGCCGGTCTTCGGCGTGCAAGAGGCGCTGTTTGCGCTCATGTGGGCGGTGGGCGCGGCCTGCGCAATCGGGGCGGCGGTGCAGGCGAAATATCACCGCTTTGCGGCCGTGATCCTGATGGGCGGGGCGGGTCTTGTGACCTGCGTAACCTTCGTGTGGCTGTCCGCGCCCGACCTGGCGGTGACGCAGCTTCTGGTCGAGATCGTGACGACCGTGCTTTTGCTGCTGGGTCTGCGCTGGCTGCCGCAGCGCGATGAAGAGATCGAGGGCGACAAGCTGATGCTGGCGCGCGCGCGGCGGGGGCGCGATGTGGTGATCGCGACGGTCGGCGGGGCCGGCATGGCCGCCATCGCCTATGCGATCATGATGGTGCCCTCGGGGCTGAACGTGGGCGATTGGTTCTTGCGCAACGCCTATTCCGAGGGCGGCGGCACGAACGTCGTCAACGTCATCCTCGTCGATTTCCGCGCTTTCGATACGTTCGGCGAGATCACCGTTCTGGCCATCGTCGCCATCACCGTGTTCTCGCTGCTGCGCCGGTTCCGGCCCGACCCGATCAGTGCCGAGGCGCCCAGCCCGCAGCGCGGCGAGCGCGAGGAGGCGCTGAACGACTACCTCTATGTCCCCTCGGTGATGATGAACTGGATGTTCGGCGCCGTGGTCGTGCTGGCCGCCTATCTGTTCTTCCGCGGCCACGATCTGCCGGGCGGCGGGTTTGCAGCCGGGGTGACGCTCGCCATCGGGCTGATGCTCCAATATATCGCGACGAATGTGCGGTGGGTCGAGGCGCGGATCATCGTCCTGCCGATCCGCTGGATCGCCTTCGGGCTGATGTTCGCGATGGCGACGGGGCTTGGCGCGTGGATGTTCGGCCTGCCCTTCCTGACCGCCCATGCGCGCTATATCGAGGTGCCGCTGATCGGTCAGGTGCCGGCGGCGACGGCGCTTTTGTTCGATATCGGGGTGTTTGCAGTGGTGGTCGGCTCGGTCGTGCTGATGCTGATCGCGATCGCGCACCAATCCCTGCGCGCCGGTCAGGACCGCAAGCCCCGCCGGCGCCGGCCCGAGCCTGAAAAGGAAGCGCCCGCCGACCCGCGCACCCCGGAAGAGCTGAGCGCGGTCGCCGCCGCCGCCGCGATGTTCGGCGGGCATGGCGAAGAGGAAGAGGTCGGCGTCACGACGCAATCGGTGACCGCCGATCCCGCGCCCGAGGACGGGCCCGCCGGTCCAGCCGAGCCAAGGCCGGGCCGCGCCCAGCCGACCTCGCCCTCCCCGAAACCCGATCCGAAAGGAGCCTGACATGGAACTGATCGTCGCCCTCGCCATTGGCGTTCTGACCGGCTCGGGCATCTGGCTGCTGATGCGTCCGCGCAGCTATCAGGTGATTATCGGGCTGTGCCTTCTGGCCTACGGGGTCAACCTTTTCATCTTCGGGATGGGCCGCCCGCGCGTCGGCGCGCCGCCGGTCATGCCCAAAGGCGGCTTCGTCGATCCGACCGCCTATGCCGACCCGCTGCCGCAGGCGCTCGTGCTGACCGCGATCGTGATCAGCTTTGCCACGACGGCGCTGTTTCTCGTGGTGCTGATGGCCTCGCGCGGGGCGACCGGGACCGACCATGTTGACGGGAAGGACCGCGAGCAGTGAATACGACCGTCATCGTCTCGCCCGAGCATCTGCTCATCCTGCCGCTTCTGATCCCGCTTTTCGCGGGGGCGTTGATGCTGTTTTACGACGACCGCCGCCGCTGGCTGAAGCTCGGCATGGGCGTCGTGTCCGTGCTGCTGCTGCTGCTTGTCTCGATCCTTCTGGTCGATCAGGCCAAGGGCGAGGCGGCGACGCGGATCTATCTGCTCGGCAACTGGCCGATGCCGATGGGGATCATGCTGGTTCTCGACCGGCTGTCGGCGATGATGGTGCTGCTGGCCGCGATGCTGGCGCTGCCGGCCCTGATCTATACGGCGGCGGGCTGGCAGGGGAAGGGGCAGCATTACCACTCGCTGTTCCAGTTCGTGCTGGTCGGGCTGAACGGCGCTTTCCTAACTGGCGATCTCTTCAACCTGTTCGTCTTTTTCGAGGTCATGCTGGCCGCCTCCTACGGGCTGATGCTGCATGGGTCGGGGCCCGAGCGGATCAAGGCGGGGCTGCATTACATCGCGATCAACCTTGCCGCGTCTCTGCTCTTCCTGATCGGGGTTGCGATGATCTACGGCGTCGCGGGCACGCTCAACATGGCGCAGCTCTCGCGCATCGGCGGGCAGACCGAGGCCGAGTTCCAGCCGCTGCTGCTGGCCGGTCTGTCGCTGATGGGGGTGGCGTTTCTGGTCAAGGCGGCGGTCTGGCCGCTGTGCTTCTGGCTGCCGCGCACCTATGCCGCCGCCTCGCCGCCCGCCGCTGCGATCATGGCGATCATGTCGAAGGTCGGGGTTTATGCGGTGCTGCGCGTCACGATGCTGAACTTCGCGCCTGAAAGCGGTCCCTTCGCGGGGTTTGGCGGCCCGCTTCTGGTCATTTGCGGCATCGCCACGATGATGTTCGGACTTGTCGGCGTTCTGGCCGCGCGCGGCCTTGCGATGAAGGCGGGCCATATCGCGCTTATCTCGTCGGGCACGGTCATTTCGATCATCGGCTTTGCCCTGATCGGCGGGGGCGAGCAGATGCTGGCCGGCGCGCTTTACTATCTGGTCGGCTCGACCTTGGGCGTCTCGGCCCTGTTCCTGCTGGCCGAAGCGCTTGAGCGTGAGCCCGAGCCCGAGGACGAGGCCGAAACCGACGACGAGGGCAGCGAGATCGCCGATCCTCTGTCGCTTTACTGGGGGCCGATGGGGCTTGGCGCGGTCGATGACGATGACGAGCCGGCGACCACCCTGCCCGCCTCGGTCGTCGCGATGGGCGCGAGTTTCGTGATCCTCGTCGCGGTTCTGTCCGGGCTGCCGCCGTTCACGGGCTTTATCGGCAAGGTCGCGATGATCACCGGGATGCTGCGCGAGGTGCAGATGGCGGGCGGGTTCTACTCGCCGCTTGTTTGGGTGTTCATCTTCACCGTGTTCCTGTCGGGCTTTGCGGTGCTGATGTCGCTGATGCGGTTCGGGATCGCGCGGTTCTGGACCTCGCAGGGGGACGGGATGCGGATGCTGGCGCTGGAAAGCGGGCCGGTCTCGCTTCTGGTGCTGATGCTGATCGGCATGACCGTGCTGGCCCAGCCCGCGATGCGCTACACGCAGGCGACGGCGGCCGCCCTGATGTCGCCGCCCGCCTATGCGCAGGCCGTGCTCAGCACCGAGCCCACGCCCGTCGAGATCGCCCGCCCCGAGGGAGAGCCGGCGCCGGAGCCTTCCGCCCCGCCCGAGGATGAGGCGATCACCGTCGAGGACGACCCCGAAGCCATCGGCGAGACCGCGACCGGGTTCTCTGGCGATCTGCCGCGCGGGCCGGCCGATCTCGTGCCCGGTAGCGAGGAGGCGCTGCAATGAGAAGCTGGCTCCCCCATCCCGTCCTTTCGCTGGCGCTCACGCTGATGTGGCTGCTGCTGACGCGGTTCTCGCTGGGCAATCTGGTCCTTGGCGGCGCCATCTCGATCGCCGCGGGGCTGAGCGTCGCGCGGCTGCAACTGCCAAGCGCGCCGCTGCGCAATTATCACAAGATCGTCTGGCTCGCGGCGATTGTCGGGGTGGACATCATCCGCTCGAATATCGACGTGGCGCGGGTGATCCTTGCCGGGCCGGACTCGCCCAATACGAAATCGGGTTTCATGGTGGTGCAGCTTCGCCTGCGCAATCGCAACGCCCTCGCGCTTCTGGCGATGATCCTGACCGCGACGCCGGGCACGGCCTGGGTGGAATATGACCCCTCCAGCGGTCGGCTTTTGCTCCATGTGCTTGATCTCGTCGATCCGGCCGAGTGGCAAAATCTCATCAAGAACCGCTATGAGGCCCTGCTGATGGAGATTTTCGAATGAGCGCGACAATCCTCAACTTCGCCTCGATCTATGCGCTTCTGGCGCTTGGGCTCGCCTTTGCGATGTCGTGCTGGCGGATGATGCAGGGCCCGCGCGCGCAGGACCGCGTGCTCGCGATGGATACGATGTATATCTGCGCGATGCTGCTGATCCTTGTCGTCGGGATGCGCGTCGGCAGTATCTTCTTTTTCGAGGCCGCGCTTGTGATCGCGGTGCTGGGCTTCGTGGCCACCGTCTCGCTCGCGAAATTCCTGATGCGCGGCGAGGTGATCGAATGACGCGGCTTGATCTGGTCCCGCTTTGGGCGGCCGTGCCGGTCGCGATCCTGCTGGTCATCGGCGCGACGCTTGCGCTTTTGGGGGCGGTCGGGCTGCTGCGGCTGCGCACCTTCTACGACCGGCTCCACGCGCCGACTTTGTGCACAAGCTGGGGCACGGCGGCGACCATTCTCGCCTCGATGGTGATGTTCACCACGATGAGCGGGCGGCCCGTCATCCACGAGATCGTCATCGGCATTTTCGTGATGATCACGACTCCGATCACCCTTCTGATGCTGGGCCGCGCGGCGCTGCGGCGCGACCGGGCGAAAGACCCGACCATGCTGGACGAGGGCGCGCGCCTGCCGCTGATCGAGCGCGATGACGGCACCAAAGAGGCCGCCAAGACGCTGGAGGGCGACGAAAACGCCCCGCAAGAGGCGCCGCCGCAGCCGATGGGTAACTGACGGATAGGGG
>JAUNRZ010000043.1:6022-11782 GCA_030539455.1 Paracoccus sp. (in: a-proteobacteria)
TGCCAGAAATGCGGATCCTCTTTGGCGTAGTTTTCGATCTGCGCCAGTATCTTCGCCGGGCCGACCTCGTCTGCGTAATGCAGCGGCCCGCCCCGCCTGCGCGGGAAGCCGTAGCCGTAAAGCAGGACGACATCGACATCCGAGGGCCGGATCGCAATCCCCTCGCCCAGCAGCTTCGCCGCCTCGTTGATCATCGCGGCAAGATAGCGCTCGCGGATCTCGTCCGGGGTGAATTCGCGCGGGGTGAGCCCGAGCTCGCCCCGGATCTCGGCCAGAAAACCCTCCATCTCGGGGTCCGGGCGGCCCTTCGGCGCGGCCTCGTCGTAGATATAATAGCCATGCCCCGATTTGCGGCCGAGCCGGCCCGCCTCGACCATGCGGTCGGCAAAGACGGGCACACGTTCATCCTTGTGGCGGGCCGGCGCCTTGTGCTGGCGGTTGAGATAGGCGATGTCGAGCCCGGCAAGGTCCGAGACCTGAAACGGGCCCATCGCAAAGCCGAAATCGCGCAGCGCCTCATCGACCGCGTAGGGCGAGGCGCCGTCCAGCACCATATGCTCGGCCGCGGCGCGGTAGACCATCAGCATACGGTTGCCGATAAACCCGTCGCAATTGCCCGCTCGCACCGGCACCTTGCGCAGCTTCTTGGCAAGCGCAAAGGCGGTCGCGGTCACATCGGGCGCGGTTCCGTCCGGCGCGATGATCTCGAGCAGCTTCATGATATGGGCCGGCGAGAAGAAGTGGAGCCCGATCACATCCTCGGGCCGCGAGGTCGTCCGCGCGATCTCGGCCACGTCGAGATAAGAGGTGTTGGTCGCCAAAATCGCGCCCTTGCGGCAGTGCCGGTCCAGCTTTTCGAACACCTCGCGCTTGACGTCGAGCTTTTCGAACACCGCCTCGATGACCAGATCGGCCTCGGCCAGATCGGCATAATCGGCGCGGGCGCGGAATTTCGAGCCGAGGATATCCGCCTGCCGGTCCGCCGAGATCGCCCCGCGCTTGACGCTGCCGTCAAGGATATTGCTGACGGTGCCGGCGGCGCGGGCGGCGCTGTCCTCGTCGCGCTCGATCAAGGTCACGTCATAGCCGGCAAGAAGCGCGCTGACCGCAATGCCCGCCCCCATCGTGCCGCCGCCGATCACGCCGATCCGGGCAATCTCGCGCGGGGTGATGCCCTTTAGGTCCGGCTGCTGCGCCGCGCGGCGCTCGGCGAAGAACGCATGGATCAGAGCCGCGCGCTGCGGCGATTCGATCAGCGAGAGGAACCCCTGCCGCTCGATATTCATCCCCTCGTCGAAGGGCCGATCGAGGCCCGACACCGCCGCGTCGAACGCCGTTATCTGCGCGATCTCGCCCGGATGGGCGCGCGCGAGCTCTGCGCGGCGCGCCTCCAGATCATCGGGGCGCGCGGGCGCATCCATCTCGGCGATCCGGCGGGGGCTCAGATCGCCCGCCGCAAGACGCGCGCGCGCGAAGGCGAGCCCGGCGGCGCGGGCGTCCTGTTCGGTCGAAATCTCGTCGATCAGGCCAAGCGAAAGCGCCTCGTCCGCGCTGACCCGTTTGCCGGAGGTGATCACCTCGATCGCCTTCTCGAACCCGATCAGCCGCGGCAGGCGCTGCGTTCCGCCCGCGCCCGGCATGACGCCGATCGTGACCTCGGGCAGCCCCATCGAGGTGCCGCGCAGGGCAGTCCGCCAGCTTGCGCCAAGCGCCAGCTCCAACCCCCCGCCAAGCGGCGTTCCATGTAGGGCCGCGACGATCGGCTTATCCGACGCCTCAAGCGCCGAGATCACGTCGGGCAGGAATGGCGGCTGCGGCGGCTTGCCGAACTCGGTCATATCCGCGCCGGCGACAAAGCTGCGCCCTTTGGCCAGCAGCACCCCGATCCGCGCGCCCTCATCGGCGGCGAATTCCTCAAGCGCCGCCATCAGACCCGCCCTCACCGCCTGCGACAGAGCGTTGACGGGCGGGTTGTCGATCTCGATCAGGCCGATCTCGCCCTCGCGCGAATAGGTAACCTTGGCGCTCATCTTCTCTCCCCTGCGACGAATCGGCGCCAGATTAGCAAGCGCCCGGCGCAGAACGCCAGACCGCGCGGCGCCAGTATTTTAAGCTTGAAGTAATTTTGACCCTGTGCAAGCCTGAGACAAATGGGGAGAGGAGCTGCGATGAAAATTCTGTGCCTTGGGGGCGGCCCGGCCGGGCTTTATTTCGCGATCTCGATGAAGCTCCGCGATCCGGCGCACGAAATCACCGTGATCGAGCGCAACCGCGCCAATGACACGTTCGGCTGGGGCGTGGTGCTGTCCGACGACGCCTTGTCGCGCATGGCGAAGAACGATCCGAAATCGACCGAGGCGATCCACCAGAATTTCATCTATTGGGACGACATCGCCGTCATCAAGGACGGGCGGCGCATCGTCTCGGGCGGGCACGGATTTGCCGGGATCGGGCGCAAGAAAATGCTCTCGCTGCTGCAAGATCGCGCAGGCGAGCTTGGCGTCGAGATGCGTTTCGAGACCGAGTTCGACAGCGCGGAAACCTACCGCCACGATTATGATCTGGTCGTCGCCTCGGACGGGCTGAACAGCAAGATCCGCCGCGAATACGAGAGCGTTTTCCAGCCCGATATCGATATGCGCCTGTGCAAGTTCATCTGGCTCGGCACCCACCAGAAATTCAACGACGCCTTCACCTTCATCTTTGAAGAGACCGAGCACGGCTGGCTGTGGGCGCATGTCTACCAGTTCGACGACGAGACCGCGACCTTCATCGTCGAGTGCAGCCAGCGGACATGGGAGAATTTCGGCTTCGAGGCGATGAGCAAGGAGGACATCGTCGAGACCTGCCGCAAGGTCTTCGAGAACCATCTTGGCGGGCATGATCTGATGTCGAACGCGGCGCATCTGCGCGGTTCGGCGGTGTGGATGAACTTCCCGCGCGTGATCTGCGAGAACTGGTCGCACGAAAATGTCGTGCTCATGGGTGATGCGGCGGCGACGGGGCATTTCTCGATCGGCTCGGGCACGCGGCTGGCGTTCGATTCGGCGATCGCTCTCGCCGATTATCTGCACTCCGAGCCCGATATGCAGACCGCCTTCCGCCGCTATCAGGACGAGCGGCGGCTTGAGGTGCTGCGCCTGCAATCGGCGGCGCGCAACTCGCTCGAATGGTTCGAGGATGTCGAGCGTTATCTCCATCTCGACCCGGTGCAGTTCAACTATTCGCTGCTGACGCGCAGCCAACGGATCAGCCATGAAAACCTGCGTCTGCGCGATGCGGACTGGCTGCAAGGCGCCGAGGACTGGTTCCAGCAGCAGGCCGGCGGCGCGCCCGGCCGCGCGCCCATGTTCGCCCCGTTCCGCCTGCGCGGGATGGAGCTTGCGAACCGCGTCGTCGTCTCGCCGATGGCGCAATACAAGGCCGTGGACGGCGCGCCGACCGACTGGCATCTGGTCCATTACGGCGAGCGGGCGAAGGGCGGCGCGGGCCTCGTCTTCACCGAGATGACGTGCGTGTCGCCCGAGGGCCGCATCACCCCCGGCTGCCCCGGCCTTTACGCCCCCGAACATGTGAGCGCGTGGAAGCGGATCACCGATTTCGTTCATGCCGAAACCGGCGCGAAAATCTGCTGCCAGATCGGCCATTCGGGCCGCAAGGGCTCGACCCGGATCGGGTGGGAGGGGATGGATCAGCCGCTCGAGGATGGGAATTGGCCGCTTCTCTCGGCCAGTGCGATCGCCTGGTCCGAGGGCAATGCCGAGCCGGAGGAGATCACGCGCGCGCAGATGGACGAGGTTCGGGATCAGTTCGCGGATGCGGCACGGATGGCCGATGAGGCGGGGTTCGACATGATCGAGCTTCACGCCGCGCATGGCTATCTGATCTCGTCCTTCATCTCGCCCGCATCGAACACGCGCGGGGATGAATATGGCGGATCGCTGGAAAACCGGCTGCGCTACCCGCTCGAGGTGTTCGCCGCGATGCGCGCCGCCTGGCCCGAGGGCAAGCCCATGTCGGTGCGCATCTCGGCCAATGACTGGCTGGAAGAGGGGGGCGTGACGCCCGAGGAAGCCGTCGAGATCGCCCGCGCTTTCCACGCGGCGGGCGCGGATATCATCGACGTCTCGGCCGGCCAGACAAGCGCGGATGCAAAGCCCGTTTACGGGCGGATGTTCCAGACGCCGTTCTCGGACCGCATCCGCAACGAGACCGGGATCGCGACGATGGCGGTCGGCAATATCTACGAGCCGGACCATGTGAACTCGATCCTGATGGCGGGGCGGGCCGATCTTGTGTGCCTCGCCCGCCCGCATCTGGCCGATCCTTACTGGACGCTTCATGCCGGGATCGCGCTTGGTGATCGCGGGCTCGAATGGCCCAAACCCTATCTCGCCGGGCGCGATCAGGCCGCGCGGCTGGCCGAGAGGCAGGCCGAGGCGATCAGGGCATGACCGCGCGGGAAAAACCGCGCGTTCTCATCACCGGCGGCGGCACCGGGACCGGCGCTGCAATGGCGCTTGCCTTCGCAGCAAGCGGGCACGAGGTCGTCATCGCCGGCCGCCGCGCCGGGCCTCTGGACGAGGTGGCGGCTCAGGGCGGCGGGCGCATCAGCCGCGTGATCGCCGATATCACGGACGAGGCGAGCGTCGCCGCGATGTTCCGCGAGGCCGGGCCCTGCCCGATCGTGATCGCCAATGCCGGCGCCGCATCAAGCGCGCCTTTTGCGAAAACCACGCTCGCCGATTTCGAGGCGAGCATCGCGGTGAACCTGACCGGCACCTTTCTGACTTTGCGCGACGGGCTGCGCCAGATCGACGGCTGGGGGCGGCTGATCGCGATCGCCTCGACCGCTGCGCTTAAGGGTTACGCCTATGTCGCGCCCTATGCGGCGGCCAAGCACGGCGTTGTCGGCATGGTGCGCGCGCTTGCGCTGGAAGTCGCGCGGCGCGAAGTGACGGTGAACGCGATCTGCCCCGGTTTTCTCGACACCGAGATGACCGCGCGCAGCATCGACAATATCGTTCAGAAAACCGGCCGCTCGCGCGATGACGCGATGGCGTCGCTGACCGCGCCGAACCCGCAGCGCCGCCTGATCGCGCCAGAGGAGGTCGCAGCGGCAGCGATGTATCTCAGCGCGCCGGGCAGCGAGGGGATCAACGGGCTCGCCCTGCCGATCTCGGGCGGCGAGATATGAGCGCGCCGGATCTGTCGAAACGGCGGCTAAAGCTGTGGATCAGGCTCCTTGCGCTCACCCGCCGCTCGGAAGCGCGGCTGCGCGAATATCTGCGCATCGAACACGCGACCACCCTGCCCCGCTTTGACGTCATGGCCGCGCTTTGGCGCCGGCGCGACGGGCTGACGATGGGCGAGCTGTCGCGGATGCTGCTTGTCTCGAACGGGAACGCCACAGCGGTCGTCACGCGGCTCGAGGCGGACGGGCTGGTGCGCCGCCAGCCGGGCTCTGACCGCAGGCAAGTGACGGTGGGGCTGACCGGCGCCGGCGCCGCGATGTTCGAGGAGCTTGCCGCCGGCCACGAGGCCGAGGTCGATGCGATCTTCGACGGGCTGGACGAGGACGATCTGGAAGTGATGCGCGCGCTGCTGCGCAAGACGGAGATGAGCCATGAAAACGCATGAGATGGCGGCGCTGAAGCCCCAGCACTTCATCTGGGAGATGGAGGGCCGGATCGCGGTGATCCGCCTCTCGCGCCCCGAGCGCAAGAACCCGCTGACCTTCGAGAGCTATGCCGAGCTGGG
>JAUNRZ010000043.1:11882-12986 GCA_030539455.1 Paracoccus sp. (in: a-proteobacteria)
GATGCGAAGGCGGCGTTCCTGTTCACCCGCGTCGGCCTTGCCGGCTGCGATATGGGCGCCTGCGCGATCCTGCCGCGCATCGTCGGACAGGGCCGCGCGGCCGAGCTTCTGTATACCGGGCGCAGCTTTGACGCGGATGAGGGCGAGCGTTGGGGGTTCTGGAACCGCGTCTCGGCCGATACCGAGGCGGACGCGCTCGAGATGGCGCAGCGCATCGCGAAAGGCCCGGTCTGGGCGCATGGCATCACCAAGACGCAGCTTAACCAGGAATGGAACATGAGCCTCGATCAGGCCATCGAGGCCGAGGCACAGGCGCAGGCGATCTGTATGCAGACCGCCGATTTCGAACGCGCCTACCGCGCCTTCGTCGTCAAGGAAAAGCCGGTCTTTGAAGGCAACTAGGCCGGGGGCGCTTCGCCCCCCGGACCCCCCGAGGATATTTGTGGACAAAAGAAGCATGGACCGTTCGTTTCTTCACTGGCCGTTTTTCGAGGAGCGTCATCGCGAGCTTGCCGATGCGCTTGAGGCTTGGACGCAAGAGGCGCTGCCGGTCGATCACGGCGATGTAGATGCGGCGTGCCGGGGATTGGTTGCCGCGCTTGGGCAAGGCGGGTGGCTCGATCATTCGGGGGGCGAGGCGATTGACGTGCGCACGCTTTGCCTCATTCGCGAGACGCTTGCGCGCCATGACGGGCTTGCCGATTTTTCCTTTGCGATGCAGGGGCTTGGCATGGGCGCGGTGTCGCTCTTCGGAACGCCGGCGCAGCGGGAATGGCTGGCGCGGACCCGCTCGGGCGCGGCGATTGCGGCATTTGCGCTGACCGAGCCGGGCTCGGGCTCGGACGTGGCGCGCTCGACGGCGAGCGCGCGGCGCGAGGGTGACGAGTGGGTTCTGGACGGCGAGAAAACCTATATCTCGAATGGCGGGATCGCCGATATTTATGTGATCTTCGCCCGCACCGGCGAGGCGCCGGGGGCGAAGGGGCTGTCGGCGTTTCTGATGCCTGCGAACACGCCCGGGCTCGAGGTGGTGGACCGCATCGACGTCATGGCGCCGCACCCGCTTGCGCATTTGCGGCTGAACGGGCTTCGCCTGCCGGGTGA
>JAUNRZ010000043.1:13086-16700 GCA_030539455.1 Paracoccus sp. (in: a-proteobacteria)
TGGGCGAAGGATATGGGCGCGCCCCGCATCACCCGCGAGGCGGCGATGGCGAAACTCTACGCCACCGAAGCGGCGCAAGAGGTGATCGACAGCGCGGTTCAGCTTTTCGGCGGCGACGGGGTCCGGCGCGGCTTCGCGGTTGAAAGCCTTTACCGCGAGATCAGGGCGCTGCGGATTTACGAGGGCGCGAGCGATGTTCAGAAAATCGTCATCGCCCGGCAGGTGCTGTCATGATCTATCGCCGCCAGATTCCGGTCGAGTTCGGCCATTGCGACCCGGCCGGGATCGTCTTTTACCCGCGTTTTTTCGAGATGATGAACTCGGTCGTCGAGAATTTCTGCCGCGAGGTGCTCGATGAGCCCTTCGCGCGGATGATGGACGAGGGGCGCGGCCTGCCTGCCGTCCGCGCGACGCTTGATTTCAGCGCGCCCTCGCGTCTTGGCGACGTGCTCGAATGGCGGCTGAGCGTCGAGGAGATCGGGGGCAGCTCGATCCGCTTTGGCATCTCGGTCGAGGGGCGGCTGTCGGGCGCGATCACCGTGGTCTGGCTGGGCGCAAGCAAGCGCCCGGTGAAAATCCCGGCTGAGATCAGAACAAAACTGGAGCAATATCATGTCAGTGCATGAACAACTTCATCCCGCGAACTGGAAGCGCGCGGTCGGCTATGCCAATGGCGTCTCGGCGCGCGGGCGGATGATCTTTACCGGCGGGCTGGTCGGCTGGGACGCCCAGCAGGAGTTTCAGACCGATGATTTCGCAGCGCAGGTCCGGCAGGTGCTGGAGAATATCGTGGCCGTCCTGGCCGAAGGCGGCGCGGGGCCGGAACATCTGGTGCGGCTGACCTGGTATGTGACCGACAAGCGCGAATATCTGGCTGCATTGCCCGAGATCGGGGCGGCTTACCGCGACGTGATCGGGCGCAATTTCCCGGCGATGGCCTTGGTTCAGGTCGCCGATCTGGTCGAGGACCGCGCAAAGGTCGAGATCGAGGCCACCGCGGTCGTGCCCGAATAACCCGCGCCAATCCTTTGGGAGGAGGAGGACAAATGAACGATCTGGGACCAAGCGGGCACGAGGACAGCTTCACCCGCGATAATCTGCCGCACCCCGAGGCGTGGCCGCAGATTGATCTGTCGCATTTCGACTATCCCGATTATCTGAACGCTGCGGCCGAGTTGACGGACCGCATGGTCGAGCGCGGCTTTGGCGATCACATCGCGCTTGTCGGGCATGGCCGCGCGCGCACCTATAAGGAGCTGGCGGACTGGACCAGCCGTCTCGCTCATGCGCTTGTCGAGGATTACGGCGTCCGGCCCGGCAACCGGGTGCTGATCCGCTCGGCCAATAACCCCGCAATGGTGGCGGCGTGGCTCGCGGCGACGAAGGCGGGGGCGGTCGTCGTCAACACGATGCCGATGCTGCGCGCATCTGAACTTTCGAAGATCATCGACAAGGCCCAGATCAGCCACGCGCTTTGCGACACGCGGCTGATGGATGATCTGATCGCCGCCGCGAAGGATTCCGACTATCTCGACACGGTGGTCGGGTTTGACGGAACGGCCAGCCACGATGCCGAGCTGGACCGCGCGGCCCTGACCAAATCCGTCAAGTTCACCCCTGCCCGCACCGGGCGCGACGATGTGGCGCTGCTGGGCTTCACCTCGGGGACGACGGGCGCGCCGAAGGCGACGATGCATTTTCACCGCGATCTCCTGATCATCGCGGACGGCTATGCCAAGGACGTGCTGGGCGTGACGCCCGAGGATGTGTTCGTCGGCTCGCCCCCCCTGGCGTTCACGTTCGGGCTGGGCGGGCTCGCGGTGTTCCCGCTGCGCTTTGGTGCCTCGGCGGTGCTGCTCGAGAACGCCTCGCCGCCGAACCTGATCGAGATCATCGAGCGCCACCGCGCGACGATCTGTTTTACCGCGCCCACCGCCTACCGCGTCATGCTGCGCGCGATGGATGAGGGCGCGGATCTCTCGAGCTTGCGCGCCGCGATCAGTGCGGGCGAGACGCTGCCCGCCCCGGTCTGGGAGGAATGGCGCGCCAAGACCGGCAAGCCGATGCTGGACGGGATCGGCTCGACCGAGATGCTCCATATCTTCATCACAAACCGCTTTGACGACAGCCATCCGGGCGCGACCGGCCGCCCGTCGAGCCATTACGAGGCGAAGATCATCGCCGAGGACGGCTCTGACACGCCGCGCGGCGAGCCGGGGCGGCTCGCGGTGCGCGGGCCGACCGGGTGCCGCTATCTCAGCGATCCCGACCGGCAGGCCGATTATGTGCAGGATGGCTGGAACATCACCGGGGACACGTTCTGGCAGGACGATGAGGGGCGGTTTCATTTCGCCGCGCGCTCGGACGATATCATCCTCTCGGCCGGGTATAATATCGCCGGCCCCGATGTCGAGGCAGCGCTGCTCGCGCACGCGGATGTGCTGGAATGCGCCGTAATCGGCGCGCCCGATCCCGAACGCGGCCAGATCGTCGAGGCGCATGTGGTGCTGCGCGAAGGGGCGGCGGGCGATGCGGTCATGGTCAAGGCGCTGCAAGATCACGTCAAGGCGACGATCGCGCCGTTCAAATACCCGCGCCGTGTGGTCTTTTGCGAGGCGCTGCCCAAGACGGCGACGGGCAAGATCCAGCGCTTTCGGCTGAAGCAATAGCGGGTCGGCACGAAAAAGCCGCCCCGAAACGGGCGGCTTTCGCAGCTTTCTCGCACGATCAGAACGTCTCGAAGCTGATCGTCGCGCCCGAGCACATCTGCTCGCCGTAAGTGCCCATCCAGACGTGATAAAGCCCGCTTTGCGCATTGGCGATACGGATGCCGGGGTTCAGCCCCTCATCGTCATCGTTGAAATGCCACCGCCCGCTTGCGTCGTTGATCAAAAGCGTCGTGTCGCAGGACGAGGTGACCTTGACGCGCAGCGTCCGCCCGCGATCCTCGGCGTCGTAGTAAAGCGCGAAATCCGGCCGGTCGGCGACGTAACCTGCGCCCGGCACATCCATGCACGAGAACATGTCAACCGACCCGCCTGCGGTGAAGGTGAAGTTCTGCTCGACCCACAGATCTTCCGAGGTATAGCGGATGATGTTGTATGGCTCGTTATCCCATGCCGGGCAGTAATCCTGCGCGGCGGCGGGCGCGGCAAGCCCGGTCAGCAGCAGCAGCCCGGCGGCGGCCCCAACAGCCGCGATTGCAGTCGAAAAAGGGCCGGGATTCAAGGGCATGAAAGCGGGCGACGACTTCATATCAAGCTCTCCTAACGAAAGTGCTGCCGTCTGTTGCCGGCGGGCGCAAACTAACATGGCGCAAGTCGGGCCGGCAAATGAAATCGCCCGGGCGCGCGGGCTTATTGCTCGGTGTAGAGCCCTTCATAGATCGGCCCGAGCGTGTCGAGCTCGAAGAGCGAGCTGACCGAGGTGCCGTTCCAGATATTGATGACCGCCTGCGCGAACATGGGCGCGGTCGGCACGATGCGGATATTGGCGGCCTCGCGGACCGCGTCGGTCTGGTGGATGGAATCGGTGATCACAAGCGATTTCATCACCGAATTGGTGATCCGCTCGACCGCGGGGCCGGACAGAACGCCGTGGCTGATATAGGCGTG
>JAUNRZ010000044.1:0-11075 GCA_030539455.1 Paracoccus sp. (in: a-proteobacteria)
CCGGCGAGGCGACGGTGGCGGTCTCGTGCGGCAATACCGGCGCGCTCATGGCGCTTTCTATGATCCGGCTGCGCAAGCTGCCCGGTGTGAACCGGCCGGCGATCGCGTGCCTTTGGCCCTCGCGCAACCCGCAGGGGTTCAACGTGATGCTCGATGTCGGGGCCGATATCCGCGCCGAGGCGCCGGACCTTCTGCAATACGCGTTCATGGGGGCGGCCTATGCGCGGAACGGGCTTGGCCTCAAGCGCCCGCGAGTCGGGCTTTTGAATGTCGGCACCGAAGAGCATAAAGGCCGCGCCGAGCTGCGCGCCGCCTATGATCTGATCGCGAACGCGCAAGAGACCGGCAATTTCGAGTTTATCGGCTTTGTCGAGGGCGGCGATCTGCCCTCGGATCGCGTGGACGTTGTGGTTGCGGACGGGTTTACCGGCAATATCGCGCTGAAAACCGCCGAGGGGACCGCCAAGCTGGTCGGGGATTTCCTGCGCGAGGCGTTCAACAACTCGATCATGTCGAAATTCGCGGCGCTTCTGGCTCTGACCTCGCTCAAGCGGCTGCAAAAGCGGATCGACCCGCGCCGCGTGAATGGCGGCGTGTTTCTGGGGCTGAACGGCACGGTCGTCAAATCGCACGGCTCGGCGGATGAAACCGGGGTTTCGGCGGCGATCAAGCTCGCCTTCCAGCTCGCGAAATCGGGCTTTCAAGAGCGGCTGGCGGCCCGCGTCGCGCAGGCCGCGCAGGCAACCGGCACTGATCCCCAAGCAGCCGTCTCGGACGAGGCGTCCGTCGCTTCGCGGAGCGCGAACGGCGCCGATGGCGCGCCCCCGCCCCCCGCGGAGGGCGCCGCATGAGCGTGATCCGGTCTGTCATCCTTGCCACCGGCCATTACCTGCCCGAGCGCGTCGTCGATAATTCGTGGTTCGAGGCAAGGCTCGACACCTCGGATCAATGGATTCGTGAGCGGACGGGCATCGCCCGCCGCCATTTCGCCGCCGAGGGCGAGACGACCTCCGATCTCGGCCTGCGCGCCGCGCAAGATGCGCTTGATCGCGCGGGGCTGACGGCGGGTGATCTCGACGCGATCGTGCTAGCGACCTCGACGCCCGATCTGACCTTCCCGGCGGTCGCGACGATGGTTCAGCAGGGCCTTGGCATGACGCGCGGCTTTGCCTTCGACGTTCAGGCGGTCTGCGCGGGCTTTGTGTTCGCGCTCGCCAATGCCGACGGGATGATCCGCTCGGGTCAGGCGAAGCGCGTCATGGTGATCGGCGCCGAGACGTTCTCGCGGATCATGGATTGGAGTGATCGCTCGACCTGCGTGCTCTTCGGCGACGGGGCGGGCGCAGTGATCCTCGAGGCGGCCGAGGGCGACGGCAGCGCAAAGGATCGCGGCATCCTCGCCTCGGATCTGAACAGCGACGGCCGTTACCGCGAGCTGCTCTATGTCGATGGCGGCGTCTCGAGCACCGGCACGGCCGGCGTTCTGCGGATGCAGGGCAATCTTGTGTTCCGCCACGCCGTTGAAAAACTTGCCAAAACCGCCACCACGACGCTCGATCGGGCCGGCCTTGCCCCCGGCGATATCGACTGGCTCGTCCCCCACCAGGCCAATGCGCGCATCATCACCTCGACTGCGCAGAAGCTCGATCTGCCGATGGAGAAGGTGGTACTTACGGTCGAGGACCACGGCAACACCTCCGCCGCCTCGATCCCCCTCGCCCTCGCAACCGCCGACGCCGAAGGCCGCTTCGAGCGCGGCGACATCATCCTGACCGAAGCGATCGGCGGCGGGCTGAGCTGGGGGAGCGTTGTGCTGCGGTGGTAAGGGGCGCAATCGGCGTAGGCGCGGGGCTTGGGGAGTGTTGGGCGGAGCAGACGGGAAAAGCTAGGAGCCGGGTCTCGGTGGCAAGACATGCTCTGAAAAGACAGCTTGCTCCTATCGACGTCTCAGAGGCGCATCGCCGCGCCGCGCTCGCATCACGACCGGCCCCAACTGTGAGCGCATGGTTCCTATAGCCACCATCCGAAACCGCCAGGGGGCGAGGTCTCGCGCCTAACGGCTTAAGCACGTTGCCCGGCCTAAACCCACCGCCCGTCACATACGCCGCATATGTCAAAGAGCGGCCGCTTGTTTCGATCAAGAGAGGCTAAGAGCCCTAACCCTCGTCGCCCTGCGCGGCGCCGATCCTGCCAGCAAAGAATGCCGCACGGCGCAGGAAGTACTCGCAAATCACGGGAGAAATGGCTCGGTGGGGCGAACCGTAACGGCGCACCAGAAGCGCCTTCGCACTATACCGAAAATAACGGAGGGCGCACAGATCGTCGCGCCAGAGCCGGCTTGCACTGGAAACGCCGGGACGCGAGCGCGAGCCGGAAGCAGCGTTTTGCGCAAACCCGACAAAAGACAAGAGGTTCCCACATCGATCCTTTCGCGTTCGCTGTCCTGTGCCAAACGCATATGCTCTCTGCCGGCCACGAGCCTACCCGATGGGTCCCGCCATCGGCAGCAAACTCACCCACCAAATTGAGTTCTGTCCTCCAACGCGCGTCCGACGAAAGCGCCTTCACGCGAATCAATAGCGCAGCTCTTTTTGCTCGCGCTCCGACGTGAGCGCGCCGCAGTTCTATGAGGTCGACACTGCGAGCCGAAGTTTCCGTATCAGATCAACATTTGTCGTTAAGCTGCCAGAAAGCTCGGACAGATCAGTCCGGCTGGCCTCCAGGCGCCGTAATTGCTAAGCTCTTTTGCATGTGAACAAAGATGCGCCGCAGTGCCGCGAGTTCGGTATCCCGGCCGAAGGTTTCCAGCGAGTTTACCTTTGCTTTGCGCTACTCAAGAGATCGGGCGACAGGCACCGAGTGCACGCATCGCTAAGTAGCTCGGCCGCGACCTTTCGGAACCGCGAGCGCGCCGCCGAAAAGCGATTTTGATATCGGGACCTCCGCCATTCGAGGAGCCCCTCCTTCAGCCGGTCTCTACGATCCGAACGGCGCCGCCGGCCGCCGAAAGCGCGATCCGCCCCTCGGCGAGCAGCAGCGCGTCGCGGCCGAACACCTCCGCGCGCCAGCCGGTAAGCGCCGGAAGATCGCGCGCGCCGGTCGCGATCGCGTCGAGCTCGGACGTGCTGGCGATCAGCTTTGGCGCGACCCCGGCCGCATCTGCTTTGGCCTTGAGCAAAACCCGCAGCAGATCAGACAGCGCGGCGTTGCCGGGCGGGCCGGGCTGTTCTTTCGGCGGGCGCGGCGGGTCGGGATGATCAAGTCCCGCCCGCACCGCCGCCATAATACCGGCCGCGATCTCGGGCTTGCGCCCCTCGCGCATCAGAAGGCGGGACTTGCCAAGCTCGGCCTCATTCTGCGGTTTGGCCGACGCAAGCTCGATCAGGGCGTCATCCTTGAAAACGCGCGAGCGCGGGATGTTGCGGGTCTGGGCGTAATCCTCGCGGAACCGCGCAAGCTCGCGCACGATGGCCAGAAAGCGCGGCGAAGAAGAGCGCGTGCGGATCTTCTCCCACGCCTCGTCGGGGCGGGTGATATAGGTTTCGGGATCGGTGAGGATCGCGATTTCCTCTTCGACCCAGGCCGCGCGGCCGGTCTTTTCGATCTGCGCGCGGAGAAACTCGTAAATCTGTCGCAGATGGGTCACATCGGCGAGCGCATATTCGCATTGCGCCGCCGAAAGCGGGCGCTGCGACCAGTCGGTGAAGCGGGAGGATTTATCGAGGCCCGCGCGTGCGATCTTGCGCACCAATGTCTCGTAGCCGACCTGTTCGCCAAAGCCGCAGACCATCGCGGCGACCTGAGTGTCGAACAATGGCTCAGGGAAGCGACCGGAATCGTGGTAGAAAATCTCGAGATCCTGCCGGGCGGCGTGGAATACCTTGACCGTCGCGCGATGATCGAACAACTCGTAAAGGGGCTCGAGCGAGATATCTTTCGCCAGCGGGTCGACCAGCACCGCCGGCCCGCCGCCATCGTCCGCGCCCCCGGCTGGCGGGATCGCGAGCTGGATCAGGCAAAGCCGGGAATAATAGGTGCGCTCGCGCAGAAATTCCGTGTCGACCGTGACATAGGGCGCGTCCATTGCAAGGCGGCAAAAGGCGGCCAGATCTTCGGTCGTGGTGATTTTGGTGATGTCGGTCATAGGGCTTCTTTCGGGGCGGCTCATCCGCCATAACCTATCCCGATACGCCGACGGGCGGGGTTTGAAAACCCCAACATGGCCGGCTTGTTGCCGAGTTGGCGGCAGACGCCGCGATCGCAGGGCCGTAAGGGTTTGGCCCTACCCTCCGGGCCGCAGCAGCGCGAGGGCGGTTGAGAAGCGATTCGTCGGTGCGAATTCGGCGATCTGAGCACGCGTCAGAAAGCGGCGGATCAACTGCTCGCGCGCGGCGGGCTCAGCGAACAGTTTCGGGTCGTCCGAGCCGAAGAGTTTCTGTGCGGCTTTGGCGAACTCGGCTTGCTGGCGGTCGATGGGAAGGCGGCCATAGGTCTGGGCGTTGAAGCCAAACGCCGCCTCGAACACTTTGCGAAGCGGCGGGCTACCGAGAATCTCGAACCACTTCGTGCGGGCCGATCCGCTTTTTTCCGCGAGCGCCGCCAATTCGCGCTGCGCGTTCAGGGCAAGGCGCATATTCTGATCGCCCTCACCGACGCGGATCTCGAACTCTCGCTCGACATATTGCTGGAGGATGCGCGTTGCGAACTTATCATCGAATTTCGGGCGCGCTTCACCATTCGCAAGACCAAAGGTTTCCGCCAGCCGCGCATAGGCCTTGTTGCTGAGCCGGCTGGCGAGGCTTTTGTCTTCGGTGCCGCCCTCGAGCACCTTACGGATGAAGGCGCGGTTCTGCTGGTCGGCTTCCAGCCCGTGAGCCTTCAGCGCGACATCGAGCAGCCGGTAGTCAGAGACAAGATCCTGCGCCGATGTGACCTTGCCGATCTTGGCGCGGAAATAGGCGCTGTTGGCCTGAACCTGGCCGGACGCGGCTAGAAGTTCCTTCTGCTTCGGGGCGGTCCGTTGCAGGACGGCCCAGCCGCCAAGCCCGCCCTGCCCGATCAGCCCCGCGATGTTCATGGCGCAGCGAGGCCCAGCAGACGCGCCTCACGCGGGAGCAGATCGCGCATCAGTTTCATCGCGCGATGTGCGCGCGATTCGATCAGCGCGGCGGTGGCTTCGTTGAGGATGCGGCGGCTGTCGCGATCTTCGAAAATCTGGGAAAGCTGCTCGATCCCGCGCAGGGCTTCGCGGCAGCCATCCTCGATCGCGCAATCGCCCGACACGATAAGCTGAAGCTGGTAGCAAAGCCGCGCGACCGGCGTTGTCGCCGCATCGGGGTGGATTGCATCGCGCAGGCGCAGGATGCGCGCATCGGGCGTGCGGATCAGAATCTTCGCGCGGCGATCGCCGTTTTCGATAACCGTGCCGTTGACCAGGATCCGCTCATTCGGGGCGAGTTTGAGAACAAGTCCGGCCATATCACGCCGCCTTCCCGTTCAGGCCGCGCATGACGGCGTTGTTGATATCGATCAGGGCTGCGGCGTCGGCCTCGCCCTGCAAGACGCGCCCGCTATGCAGCCGCGTGAATTCCGCAAGCCAGACAAGCTGACCCTTCAGCGCATCAGGAAGCGCGTTGCCGGGGCTGACGAGATCGTCGGCGAGCGCGTTCCAAAGCCGAAGATTATCGCTGACAGCGGCGGCAAGCGTGCTGAAATCGCGGGCGCTTTGCATCGCGGCGCTGAACCGCGCCAGCAAGGCTGCCTCGGTCTCTTGCGGGGTTTTGGACACGCGGCCGGCATGGCGGTAGGCGTTCTGCGCAATGGCGTTCAAGTCACTATCCTTTGAGACATGTCAGATCACCCGCGCCGGCCCATAGGCGTGCGGGCGGATTGGCCGGGGGCGCGTTGGCGCCCCCGGACCGTTTCAGGATCAGCGGAAGAGTTGCAGGATGTTCTGCGGCGCCTGGTTGGCAATCGAGAGCGATTGCGTGGCCAGCTGCTGCTGAACTTGCAGCGCTTGCAGACGTGCCGACACTTCTTCCATGTCGGCATCGACCATCGCGCCGATCCCCGAGGTCATCGCGTCCGACAGCTTGCCGACGAAGCTGGCCTGAATCTCGATCCGCTTTTGCGCCGAGCCAAACGAGGCGGCGGCGTCAATTGCGGTGGCGATCAGCGCGTCGATCGCGCCAAGCGCCGCAGTGGCGCCGTTATCGGCCGTCACGTCGATGTCGGCCAGGGCGGCAAGATCGCCACCGGTGGTCAGATCGACGGTCGCAACGTCGATATGGCTGGCGGTCACGGCGCCAGTGCTGGCGCGGTCAAGCGAGGCCAGCACCTTGACGGGGTTTTCCGCTTCGCCGTTGAGCATGTTCAGCCCGTTGAACTGCGCCGCGCCCACGACCGTGGCGATCTGATCACGCAGTGCAGTGATGTCGGTCTGAATCTTCTCCTTGTCGACGTTGTCTTCTTGCGAAGCGACGACTTTCACCTTGATCTCTTTGAGAAGTTCGGTGATCGATTCGGCGGCTTCGCGGGCAACGCCCACGGTCGCCTGACCCATCGAGAGCGAATCGCGGATGCCCTTGAAGCTGGCAACGTCCGTTTCCATCGTCTTGGCGATCGCCCAGACGGCTGCGTTGTCTTTCGCAGTCGCGACGGATTTGCCCGTCGAGATTTCGTTCTGCGTGCGCGCCATGTTGGCGTTGATACCCTTGAGGGTTTGCAGCGCGACCATCGCGCCGTTATTGGTCAGAATGCTGGACATATCGTCCCCTTTCGCAAGTTGAGCTTTACGCTTGAAAGGCCATTCTGGCCGCAGGTCTGTGCACTACCGGCACATGAGCAGGAATATCCCGCTTTCCTTGATATAGCGTTAAAGCCCGCCCTGCGCCTAACGGGTAATGAATTGCATTTTATCGACCTGCCCTAACGCCCGGTCCTCGCGCGAAGATGGCGGCCGACCGCCTCGCGCACCTCGCCCGGCTGTTCGGCAAGGGCGGCCAGCAGCCCCTCCATATCACCGCGCAGCCCGTGGAGCTGGTCAACCAGCGACAGCACCATCACCAACGCGTCGCCCTCCAGCGCGTAATCCTCTTCCAGATCGCAGACGAGGCGCAGCCGGGCGATGTCGATCTCGCGGTAATAGCTGCCGCGCTCGGACATGACCGGCTGGACGATACGCAGCCGCAGATAGGTCTCGAGCCGCGGCTCGGTCAGGGTCTCGATCCGCTCGATGATCTCGCTGGCGGTATAGCGGGTCATGTCGGCCTCCGTCTGTCGGGCTCGTAGCTGTTGGTCTTGCGCCATTCTTCCATGAAGCGGGCCAGCTCGTCGTCGATCGTGGGCGGCATGACGACGCGCAATTCGGCGTAGTGATCGCCGCCCTTGATCCCGCGCCCTTTCAGGCGCAGACGCTGGCCGGTCTGGGCGCCCTTGGGCACACTCACGGCGACCGGCCCGCCGATCGTCTGCGCCTCGACCTTGCCGCCGAGAATGGCCTGATCGAGCGTGATCGGCAGGATGCGGCGGATATCGTCGCCCTCGCGCGTCCAGTCGGGATCATCCGCCACATGGAGCGTCAGCAGCGCATCGCCGGGCCCCCCCTGCCCGTAGCCCGGCCCGCCCTTGCCGCGCAGGCGGATCGTCTGCCCGTCCCGCGCGCCTTCGGGGATCTTCACCTCCAGCGAATCGCCCGATGGCAGGGTGATGCGCGTCGTGCCGCCCTTCGCGGCGGTCATGAAGCCGATCTCGAGCTCGAATCGGTGATCGGGGCCGCGCAGGTTCAGATCGTCAAAGCCCGGCCCTGCGCCGAATCCCTGAGCCTGAGCGCCGCGAGATGCGCCGCCGCGCGATCGCCCCCGCGCCTCGGCGCCCGCCCCAAAGAGATCCGAGAAAATATCCGAGAACTCGCCGAAATCGCCATGCTGGGTGTTGCGATAGGGGTTATCGCCGCGAGCGGCATAGTCGCGATAAAAGCGCGGATTGGGCTTCTCGCGCCCGCCCGCATCGATCTCGCCGCGATCAAACCGCGCCCGCTGTTCGGGGTCTTTGAGCAGATCATAAGCGCTCGAGGCGGCCTTGAAGCGCTCGGTCGCAGCGGGATCGCTGTTCAGATCGGGGTGATCGGTCTTGGCGATGCGGCGATAGGCTTTCTTGATCTCGTCCTGCGAGGCGGTCTTTGCCACGCCGAGCGCCTTATAGGGATCGTCCATCTTCCATCCTTTATCCAACCGAGCCCAACGCCGACCGGCCTGCGTGGTTTCAGGCGCATCTCACGGCATTTGCGAGGCGAAAGCTTCGGCCATTTCGGGAGGAAGATCAAATGTCTCAAGCGCGGCAGAGCGGGCGCGCGCCGACATCTTCCGCGCGGTGCGCCGGACGATGCGCAGAACCTCGCCCGGATCGCGCCCGGCCGCGAAGGGCAGGAAATAATGGCGCAGGAAGGTGAAGCAGGCGACGTCCTCCAGCGCCTGCACCTCGGCGTCGCGCTTGATACCGTCCTTGCGGAGCATCCGGCTCGCCCGCGCGACCTCTGCCCCGCCATAGCCGGCGGCCGACATGATACCCGCAACGCGCGCTGCGTGACGCGCGCCCTGCTCGGCCCGCCAGGCGAGATATCCGTCGCGCCCGGCCGGAAAATCGGCGCGGGGCAGCAGCCAGCGTTCGATATGCTGGCCCCGGCAGGCGATTTGCAGCGGCTCGGAGGCGGCGGGATAAAGCCGGGCCTGCTCGGCGCTCATCCGCTCGCCGTAAAGAAGCGCCTCGGGCCGGCCATCCACCGCGCCGGGGTCTTTTGCGTTGGCCGCATCTATCGCGGCGATGGCTGCGTTCAGGCGTTCACTCATGGCGCCATCTTGCCCCGCAAGCGCGGCCATGTCATTGCGCAATCATGCTGACCGATACCGACATTGCCGAATTGACCGAAATCCGGCGCGAATTGCACCGCTACCCCGATCTTTCGGGCGATGAGGCAGCGACTGCCGCGCGGATCGAGGCTTATCTGACCGCGCTTGCGCCCGACCTGATCGCAACCGGCATTGGCGGGGCGGGGATCGTCGCGCGTTTTGACGGTGCGGCGCCCGGCCCTGCGGTCATGTTCCGCGCCGAGCTTGACGGGCTGCCGATCACCGAGGCCGCCGGGAAGGCGTACCGATCGCAGAACGAGGGGCGCGGGCATCTTTGCGGGCATGACGGGCATATGACGGTGCTGCTCGGGCTCGGCCGGCTCGTGGCGCGGCGGCGGCCGGAGCGCGGCTCGGTCATGCTGCTTTTCCAACCGGCCGAGGAAAACGGGGCGGGCGCAGCTTCGATGCTGGCCGATCCGGGCTTTGCGCGCGTCAAACCCGATCTCGCCTTCGCGCTTCATAACATGCCCGGCACGCCGCGCGGCAGCGCGTTGCTGCGCGGCGGGCTCGTCAATTGCGCCTCGGTGGGGATGCGCGTGCGGCTCATTGGCGCGACCTCGCACGCGTCCGAGCCGGAAAAGGCGCGCAGCCCGGCCGCCGCGATCGCACGGCTGATCCCCGAGCTGACCGCGTTGGCCGGCGGCGCGCCCGAGGAGGATGATTTCCGCCTTGTCACCCTCACCCATCTGCGCATGGGCGCGCCCGCTTTCGGCATCACCCCCGGCGAGGGCGAGCTTTGGGCGACGCTGCGCACCGGCTCGGACGGCGCGATGGCGGGGCTGCGGGCGGCGGCGGCCCGGGCGGTAAAGGACGCCGCGAGCGACAGCGCGCTTGAGGTGCAGATCGACTGGCATGACGATTTCGCCGCCAGCGTGAACCACCCGATTGCTGCCGAGCATCTCGCCCGCGCGGCCGCCCAAACCGGCATCACGGTTTCAAGCGGCGGTCTGCCCATGCGCGGCTCGGAGGATTTCGGCCGCTTCGGCGCGGTGGCTCCGGCGGCGATGATTTTCCTTGGCGCGGGCGAGGATCACCCCCCGCTCCACGCCGCGGATTACGACTTCCCGGACGATCTGATCGCCCAGGGCGCGCATCTTTTCGCCGCGATCGCCCGCGATCTGACCGGCGCTTGCGGGGACGCGGGCGAATAGCGTTGAACTTGGCCCCCGGCCCGCGCTAGGTCAGGGCGGCACAGATGAGGACAGGGCGATGAGCAGAGTAGACCAGTGTTTCGCGCGGCTTGCCGATGAGGGGCGGAAGGCGTTCGTCTCCTACGTCATGGCGGCCGACCCGGACCCTGACACCGCGCTCGAGATCATGCGCGGCCTGCCCGGCGCGGGGGTCGATATCATCGAGCTCGGCATGCCCTTCACCGACCCGATGGCGGACGGGCCGATCATTCAGGCGGCGGCGCAGCGTGCGCTTGCAGCGGGGGGGAGCGTCACGCAGACGCTCGAGATGGTGCGCGCGTTCCGGCAGGGCGATCAGCAGACGCCGATCGTGCTGATGGGCTATTACAACCCGATCTATGCCCGCGCAGGCGGGGTCGAGCAGTTTCTCTCCGACGCGGTCGAGGCCGGCATCGACGGGCTGATCGTGGTCGATCTGCCGCCCGAGGAAGATGACGAGCTCTGCATCCCCGCCGCGAAAGCCGGGCTGAACTTCATTCGCCTCGCGACCCCAACGACCGACGACCGCCGCCTGCCTGCGGTGCTGAGGAACACCTCGGGCTTCGTCTATTACGTGTCGGTCACCGGCATCACCGGCGGGCCCGCCGCCAACGCCGCCGAGGTCGCGCCCGAGGTCAGCCGCATCCGCAAGGCGGCCGGGCTGCCGGTCGTGGTCGGGTTTGGCATCTCGACGCCCGAGGCCGCCGAGGCGGTCGCAAGCGTCGCCGATGGCTGCGTGGTCGGCTCGGCCATCGTGCGCCGCATCGGCGAAGGCGCGAGCACGGAGGAGGTGCTGGATTTCGTGCGCGGTCTGGCCGAGGGCGCGCATCGGGGATGACGCGGGCGAAGCTGCGGGGGCGCGCGAGGCTGGCGGAGTGCATATTGGTGGCGGCGGGCGGCGCTGCGCGAATCTGGTGGAGCGTGGCATCGTCAATCAGGGCCGGTCGAGGTGCATAATCGTGGCACCCGCGTAGACCGTTCCACGCGCGCGGGCGATTGC
>JAUNRZ010000044.1:11175-14315 GCA_030539455.1 Paracoccus sp. (in: a-proteobacteria)
CGAGGTGCATAATCGTGGCACCCGCGTAGACCGTTCCACGCGCGCGGGCGATTGCGAGCGAAGCCGCTGTCGCGCCGCCTCGCCATTATGAGCGCCGCGCTGCTGACGCTGCCGGCTCAACACGGAGCTCGGACGGTTTCCCGCTCAAGCCTGAGCCCAAACCCATCGAATCGCCGCTGCGCTGCGCAGCCGTCGCGCCCAGTCTCCCGGCGGCGTGGACACTCCACCCCCAGCCGCCATACTGCGGCCGGCCTCGCGCGCCAAAACGCCGCCATCGGCGGAGGGCAGCCCTTGCGCGACTCCCCCTCCGATGAGGTTAGCACCGCCCGCCCGCCCCTCCTTTGCGGCAGAGTGCGGCACCCACGGGACGAACGACCAAGCTTTCTCGCGCGCTCACTCGTTGCCCTTTTCATCCTTTCCTGCGCACACCGCCACTCCGCGCAGCGACAGCACGGCCCTCCCCCGCCCGCCGGCAAAGCGCCGCCATCTGCACAGGGCAGCCCTTGCATCACCGCCCCCCTCTTGTAAGGTGAGCACCGCCCGGCGGCCCCGCTTTCGCGCCAGCCTGCGGCCCCGCCCTGACGCTTCCATCGCCCACGACCGCCCCGATCGCGCCATGACCCTTGATCCGAACCAGACGGCGCAGGACGCGCGGGCCGGCAGCGCGCCGGAATTGCCGCGCCCGCGCAGCTTCTGGCAGCGGATCGCCGACCGGCTCGCGGCGTTTATCGGCGCCGCCCGCCCCGCCGAGCCGGCCGAAAAATCCGTCGCCTTCACCATTGCGATCATCGCGCTTGGCGCCAAGGTCGCGAAGGCGGACGGGCGGGTCGACCGTACCGAGGTCGCGGCCTTCCGGCGCATTTTCAAGATCCCCCGCGGCGAGGAGCGCAACGCGGCCCGCGTTTTCGATCTCGCGCGGCAGGACGTCGCCGGCTTCGACATCTGGGCGAGGCGCATCGCGCGCATGTTCCCGCCGGGCGATCCGGTGCTGGAAAACGTGGTCGAGGGGCTGACCCTCATCGCCTCGGCCGACGCGGTGCTGCACCGCTCGGAGATCGAGATCATCACCGAAATCGCCCGGATTTTCGGGCTGAGCGAGGCCGCTACCTCCGCGATCTTCGCCCGCCACGACCCCGAGGCGAGCTGCCCCCCCTGCGAGGTGCTCGGCATCAACGAGGGAACGCCCCTCGATCTCGCCCGCGAGCGGTGGCGCGCGCTCATCCGCGAGAACCACCCCGACCGAGCGATCGCCGCAGGGCTGCCGCGCGAGGCGATCCGGCTCGCCGAAGCCCGCACCCGCGCGATCAACGAGGCGTGGGAGCAGTACCGCCGCAGTATGCAGCCGCGCGGGGCGTGAGGTGCGCGAGCAGCTCCAGCCCCGCCCGCGCCTTTCCCGCCCTCCGCTCACCCCTTCGTGCGGGAACCTCCGGCGGGCGCTTGGGGTTTCAAGATCGAGATTGCCCGCCTCCGCGCGGGCCGCATCTTTGGAAAGGGCATCACCATGTTGCCGCGCAAACCTATTTTCACCGCCGTTTTGACCCTCACCCTCGCCTCTGGCGCGGCTTTGGCTCAGGATACCGGCCCGCGCCCGCCATTCGCGCCCGAAACCCCGGCCCCGCACAACGGCGCAGAGCCGCCCTCACCCTTCGAGCGGCTGCTCGAGAATTTCGCGAGCGATCTTTTCGGCCGTTTCGAGCCGCATATGCGCGGCATGGCCGAAGAGGCCGAGCGGAGCTTTTCGGGGATCGCGCCCGCTTTGGATCATATCGCCCGGCTCGTGGACGACATCCAGTATTACACCCTGCCCGAGCGGCTCGAGAACGGCGATATCATCATCCGCCGACGCGATGATGCGCCCGCGCCCCCCGCGCTGGATGATCTGCCGGCGCCTCCGGCCGATCGAGGCTGGCCGCAAATGCCGTGGCAGCGCGAGGCGCCGGACGCCGCGCACGCCCCGGCCGAGACCGAGCTTTGATGCTCTAAGGCCGGGCCGGCCCGTAAAGATCGCGCGCGCGCTTTTCGAAGGCGCGCACGATGCGGGCCATCGCCTCGTCGAAGACCGCCCCGATCAGCCGGGCGAGAATCACATTGCGGAACTCGAAATCGACGAAGAAATCGACCTCGCACCTGCCGCCTTCAAGATCGCGAAACGCCCAGCCCGAGCGGAGATAGCGAAACGGGCCGTCCAGATATTCGGTGTCGATCTTCAGATCATCCGGCCAAAGCGTCACGCGGCTGCCGAAACGTTCGCGGAAGACCTTGAACGAGATCACCAGATCGGCCAGCAGCTCTTCCGAGCCGTCCGGCATGGCCTTGCGGCTTCGGATCCGGGCCGCGGAATTCCACGGCAGGAACTCAGGGTATCTTTCAACATCCGCGACCAGATCATACATTTGGCGCGCCGAGTAAGGCAGTTGTCGGGTTTCTGCGCGGTGCGGCACGGCTCGGATGGTCCTTGGCGGGTAAGTATTAACGCGTGACGCTTCGCATAGCGCAGGAGAAGGCGATGAACAATCTGATCTGGCTGGTCCGTGCCGCCCGCTGGGCGCGCAATCCGCCCTCGATGAAAATGGTCATCATGGTGTTCTCGATCATTGCCTTCGCGCTTGTGCTCGCCGGGCTGGAATATTTCGACCTGATCCCCGAATGGGCGCAGATGGAGCCGGCGCGGCGCGGGCGCGGCCCGATGATCCGCTAACGCCCCTGCCGCCGCGCCATGAAGGCCAGCTTTTCAAACAGCGCGACATCCTGCTCGTTCTTGACAAGCGCGCCGTGGAGCCTCGGCAGCATCTGACCGGCGGGGCGGCGCAGATCCTCGGCGCTCAGATCCTCGGCAAGGAGCAGCTTGATCCAGTTGAGCAGCTCGCTCGTCGAGGGTTTTTTCTTCAAACCGGGCGTCTCGCGGATCTCGAAGAACTGGGAAAGCGCCTCGGCAAGCAGATCCTGCTTCAGCCCCGGATAATGCACCTCGACGATCTGGCCGAGCGTCTGCGCGTCAGGAAAACGGATATAGTGAAAGAAGCAGCGGCGCAGAAACGCATCGGGCAGCTCTTTCTCGTTATTCGAGGTAATCACCACCACGGGTCGATGACGCGCGCGCACCGTCTCGCCGGTCTCGTAAATGTGAAACTCCATCCGGT
>JAUNRZ010000044.1:14415-16648 GCA_030539455.1 Paracoccus sp. (in: a-proteobacteria)
CGATGACGCGCGCGCACCGTCTCGCCGGTCTCGTAAATGTGAAACTCCATCCGGTCGAGCTCTTGCAGCAGATCGTTCGGGAATTCGATATCGGCCTTGTCGATCTCGTCGATCAGCAGAACGACCTTGCGATCCGCTTCGAAGGCCTGCCAGAGCTTCCCGCGCCGAATGTAATTTGCGATGTCATGCACCCGCGCATCGCCAAGCTGGCTGTCGCGCAGCCGGCTGACCGCGTCATATTCATAAAGCCCCTGCTGCGCGCGCGTGGTCGATTTTATGTGCCATTCGACCATATCGAGCCCCAGACTGCCCGCGATCTGGCGCGCAAGCTCGGTCTTGCCGGTGCCCGGCTCGCCCTTCACAAGCAGCGGCCGCTCGAGCGTGACGGCCGCGTTCACCGCGACGGACAGATCGGGCGGGGCGATATAGCTTTGCGTCGATCTGAACTCCATATTCTGCTCCTTCACGGCGATATCGGGCGGTTTGCCCCTTGATGCGGCGCGAGGCTACCCAATGGGCTGCGCTGCGGCAAGATGATGACTTCCGCTAGTGACAAGGCGCCGCGCTTCCTTTAAGGGGACCGCGACAGGCCGGACACAAGCGCCCGGCACGCCGGAGGACGAATGAAATCCCAGATCTTTCTGCCCGAGGACTATCTGCCCGCCGAGGACGAGTCGTTCATGAATGACCGCCAGCTCGAATATTTCCGGCGCAAGCTCGAGACGTGGAAATCCGAGCTGCTCGAGCAGTCCGCCGAGACGCTGGAAGGGATGAAGGACAGCGCGCGCAACGTCCCCGATCTGGCCGACCGCGCCTCGGAAGAAACCGACCGCGCACTGGAGCTGCGCACCCGCGACCGGCAGCGCAAGCTGGTTGGCAAGATCGACGCGGCGCTGCGCCGGATCCAGAATGGCGAATACGGCTATTGCGAGATGACCGGCGAGCCGATCAGCCTCAAGCGGCTCGACGCGCGCCCGATCGCGACCATGACCGTCGCCGCGCAGGAAAAGCACGAGCGCAAGGAACGCGTGCACCGCGACGACTAGGCGCCGCGCGATGAGGCAGGGCCGGGACGATGATCTGAACGCGCTTGCCGGCCGCGACATCACCATTATCGGGGCAGGCGTTGCCGGGCTATGCGCGGCAACGGCGATGGCGCAGCGCGGCGCGCATGTGCGGGTGCTGGAACGCGCCGAGGCTTTGCGCGAGGTCGGCGCGGGGCTGCAAATCTCGCCCAATGCGGGGCGCGTGTTCGACGCGCTTGGGCTTGGGACGGCGCTCGATCAGGTCTCGCAGCGCTCGGACGGGGTGATCCTTCATGACGCGCGCGGGCGGGTGGTGGCGAGCCTGCCGCTTGCCCGGCGCCGCCCCGGCGCGGCGTTCCGGCTGGTTCACCGCGCAAGGCTGATCGAGTTATTGGGCCGCGCCGCGAGCGATGCCGGGACCGAGATCATGCTGGGAAAAGCGGCGGGCGCCGATGTGCCGGCTGGCACCGATCTGCTTGTCGGCGCGGACGGTCTGCGCTCGGCCGTTCGCGAGGCGCTGAACGGGGCGCAAACGCCGTTCTTCACCGGCCAGATCGCATGGCGCGCTTTGATCCACGACGACGCCCCCGACAGCTTCGCCCGCGTCTATATGGGACCGGGCCAGCATCTCGTCAGCTACCGCCTCGCCGGCGGTCTGCGCAATATCGTCGCGGTCCGCGAGGCCGCCGAGTGGCACGAGGAAGGCTGGTCGCACGAGGATGATCCCGCCCATCTGCGCGCCGCCTTCGCCGGCGTCAGTGGCCCCGTGCCGGGATGGCTCGAGCAGGTTTCGCAGGTTTCCATCTGGGGCCTCTTCCGCCACGAGGTCGCGGCGCATTGGCATGACGGGCGGCGCGTGATCCTCGGCGATGCGGCGCACCCGACCCTGCCCTTCATGGCGCAGGGCGCGGTGATGGCGATTGAAGACGCCTGGACGCTCGCTGCCTGCCTTGACGCCTTCACGGACCAAAGCGCCGCGCTTGCCCGCTATCAGGCGATCCGCCGCCCCCGCGCGCTGCGCCTTGTCGCCGAGGCCAACGCCAATGCGCGCAACTACCATCTGAGCGGCGCCGCCGCGATGCTCGCCCATACCGCGCTGCGCGGCGCAAGCCGGCTCGCGCCCGGCCTTCTGATGCGCCGCTTCGACTGGATCTACGATTACGACCCGATCGCGGAGACGCGCGGTCGGCAATGAGTATTTATGCGCA
>JAUNRZ010000199.1 GCA_030539455.1 Paracoccus sp. (in: a-proteobacteria)
TGCTTGGGACGACTGCGGAAGGCTTCGCGCGCTATCGCGTCTGTTTCTAGGCGGCGCGCCTTGCCATCTATCGGCACTACAAGCGATCTTCTCACCCAAAGCAGGCCGCGCTCACGGTTGCCAACCACAGCGCGCCACCCCCGCAACCCACATCGCCCCGCCCTCTGCCCTTGCATTCCCGCCCCGCGCGGCCTATCTACCCTCGCGAGAGGTTGGCGCGGGCAAGCGTCTCGCCAACCCGGTCAGGCCCGGAAGGGAGCAGCCGCAACGAGTCCCGTTTGGGTCGCTGTTCAGCCTCTCACCTCACCCCATATCTTCTGCCGCGCGGCGGCGCTCCGAGGCTGCTCATCCGGTATCAGGCGATCATCTTCGATCTCGACGGAACGCTGATCGCGAGCGAGAAGCTCGCGCTGGAGGCTGGTGCGGCGGCGCTTGCCGATATGGGGTTCACCGTGCCGGAGGGCCTGCTGGAAGCCATGATCGGGCGCGATGACGACGCGGCTCATGCGCTGCTCGAGGCGGGGATCGGCAAGGTGGACCGCACCGAGCTTGCCGGGCGCATCGGTGCTGCGTTCGAGCGGCGCATCGCCGCCGGCACGCTGGAGCTGCGGCCCTACGCGCATGAGTTGCTCGACCTTCTGGACGCCTCCCCGCACCCGCTGCCGCGCGCCGTCGCCACCTCCGCGCAGGCGCCAAGCGCCACGCGCAAGCTGGCCGCGACCGGGCTCGCCCCGCGCTTTGCCCATGTCGTCACGCGCAACTGCGTCACGAGCCCCAAACCCGCACCCGAGCCTTACCTCCGCGCCGCCGCCATGCTTGGCATGACGCCCGAGACATGCCTTGTCTTCGAGGACAGCGATATCGGCGCCGAGGCCGCACGCGCCGCCGGCATGACGGTCGTGCAGATCCCCGATCTTGGCGCGGCAAGCGGGCGTCACGCCGATTTTCTCGCCCCCGACCTGATCGCAGGCGCGCGCGCTGCGGGGCTCCTGCCGGCGGTTGTCGCGCCGCAAGCCGGGCGCTAAGCTGCGCGCAGCCAAGCGAGAGATTGATGACCGAGACCGACCAACACTATCAGGTTCTGGCCCGCAAATACCGGCCCGAAACCTTCTCGGATCTCGTCGGTCAGGACGCGATGGTCCGCACGCTGAAAAACGCCTTCGACGCGGACCGGATCGCGCAGGCGTTCATCATGACCGGCATTCGCGGCACCGGCAAAACCACCACGGCGCGGATCATTGCCAAGGGGCTCAACTGCATCGGGCCGGACGGGACGGGCGGGCCGACCACCGAGCCCTGCGGCAAATGCGAGCATTGCACCGCGATCATGGAAGGGCGCCATGTCGATGTGCTCGAGATGGATGCGGCCTCGCGCACCGGCGTCGGCGATATCCGCGAGATCATCGAATCGGTCCATTACCGGGCGGCCTCGGCGCGCTACAAGATCTACATCATCGACGAGGTGCATATGCTCTCCACCTCGGCGTTCAACGCGCTGCTGAAAACGCTGGAAGAGCCGCCGCCCCACGTCAAATTCATCTTCGCGACGACCGAGATCCGCAAAGTGCCGGTCACGGTCCTGTCGCGCTGCCAGCGTTTCGATCTGCGCCGGATCGAGCCCGAGGTGATGATCGCCCTGCTGCGCCGCATCGCGGGTGCCGAGGGCGCTCAGATCAGCGATGACGCGCTTGCGCTGATTACGCGCGCGGCCGAGGGCTCGGCGCGCGATGCGACCTCGCTTCTCGATCAGGCGATCAGCCACGGGGCGGGCGAGACCTCGGCCGAGCAGGTTCGCGCCATGCTGGGGCTGGCTGATCGCGGGCGGGTGATCGACCTGTTCGAGATGATCATGCGCGGCGATGCGGCCTCGGCCCTGACCGAGCTTCAGGCGCAATATGCCGACGGGGCCGACCCGCTGGCGGTGCTGCGCGATCTGGCCGAGCTGACGCATTGGATCTCGATCGTGAAGATCACGCCCGAATCGGCGGATGATCCGACCACCTCGCCCGATGAAAGGGTGCGCGGGCAGGATCTGGCGCAGCGCCTGCCGATGCGCGTGCTGACGCGGATGTGGCAGATGCTGCTCAAGGCGCTGGACGAGGTCTCGCTGGCGCCGAATGCGATGATGGCGGCGGAGATGGCGGTGATCCGGCTGACCCATGCCGCCGATCTGCCCGATCCCGAAGCCCTGATCCGCCGCGTCCAGCAGGCGCAGGCGGCGGGCGAATTCACGCGCGGGCCGGCAGCGCCGGGCGGCGACACTAATGCGGGCTCGGCGCGGGCCGCGATGGCTTCTGGCCTCGCGCGCCAGTCGGGCCCGGCCAGCGGCGGCGGGGCGGCCGCGCCCGCGCTAAGCCCGGCCGAAGCGCCGGCCTTCGCCGCCTTCCCCGATTTTCAGGCGGTGCTCACGACGCTGCGCCTTTCGGGCGACATCCAGCTTCTGGTGCTGATCGAAAACCATGTCGGGCTGGTCAGTTATCGCCCCGGCCGGATCGAGTTTCAGCCCTCGCCCGACGCACCCGCCGATCTGGCGCGACGGCTGGGCGAGCGGCTGCGCGAGCTTTCGGGCGGCGCCCGCTGGGCGATCTCGCTCACCCGCGAGGGCGGCGCGCCGACCATTGCCGAGATGCGCCGCCGCGCCGAGGGCGAGGCCGAGGCGCGCGCCGGCGCGCACCCGCTGATCGCGGCCGCGATGACCGCTTTTCCGGGTGCGCGGATCGTGGCCACGCGCTCGATCGCGCCGCCCCCGCCCATCGCGGCCGAGGGCGCGGAGGGCGCGCTTTCACCGCATGAGACGACGGACGGGCCGGTGGCCGAGTTCGAGGAATGGGACCCTTTCGAGGAAGAGGATTAAGCAATGTTCAAAGGTTTGGGCGGCATGGGCGATATGGCCAAGATGATGCAGGCCGCCAAGGATGTGCAGGGCAAGATGGCCCAGATGCAGGAAGATCTCAAAACCATCACCGTCACCGGCGAATCGGGGGCGGGATTGGTGCGCGCGACCGCGACCGCGAAGGGCGAGCTGACGGCGCTCGAGATCGACCCGTCGATCTTCGTCGCCTCGGAAAAAGAGGTGGTCGAGGATCTGATCCT
>JAUNRZ010000045.1:0-15019 GCA_030539455.1 Paracoccus sp. (in: a-proteobacteria)
CGCGAGGGCGGCTATTCCAAGGGCAAGGGCGGCTCGATGCACATGTTCTCGCGCGAGAAGCATTTCTACGGCGGGCACGGCATTGTCGCGGCGCAGGTGCCGCTCGGGGCGGGGCTCGCCTTTGCCGATAAATATCTGGAAAACGGGCGCGTCACCTTCACCTATTTCGGCGACGGTGCGGCCAATCAGGGGCAGGTTTACGAGACCTACAACATGGCCGTGCTGTGGGAATTGCCGGTCGTGTTCGTGATCGAGAACAACCAATATGCGATGGGCACCTCGGTGCAGCGCTCGACCCGCTCGACCTCGCTTTACGGGCGGGGCGAGGCGTTCGGCATCCCCGGCGAGCAGGTGGACGGCATGGATGTGCTGGCCGTCAAGGCCGCCGGCGAAAAGGCCGTCGCGCATTGCCGCGCGGGCAACGGGCCGTATATCCTCGAGGTGATGACCTACCGCTACCGCGGCCATTCGATGTCGGACCCGGCCAAGTACCGCTCGCGCGAGGAGGTGCAGAAGATGCGCGACGAGCGTGACCCGATCGACCATGTGCGCACGATGCTGCTCGACGGCAAACATGCGAGCGAGGATGATCTGAAGGCGATCGACAAGGAAATCAAGCAGATCGTCAACGAATCGGCCGAGTTCGCCCGCACCAGCCCCGAGCCGGACGAGGCCGAGCTGTGGACCGACATCTATGCCAAAGAGCTGCCGCAGGGCAGCGCAACCGAAAACGCCTGAGGGGGGATAGACGCTATGGCAACCGAAATTCTCATGCCCGCCCTGTCGCCCACGATGGAAGAGGGCACGCTCGCCAAATGGCTCAAGAAAGAGGGCGATGAGGTGAAGGCCGGCGATATCATCGCCGAGATCGAAACCGACAAGGCGACGATGGAGTTCGAGGCGGTCGATGAAGGCACGCTCGGCAAGATCCTGATCGAGGAAGGAACGCAAGGCGTTGCGGTGAATACGCCCATCGCCGTTCTCTTGGAAGAGGGCGAGGATGCGGACGCAGCGGTCAGCTCGTCCCAGTCCTCCGATAAGGACGCTTCGGACGAGGACAGGGCACCCGCCAAGGCCAAGTCGGATGACGGCGAAAAGCCGGACGAGCAGCCCGCGAAATCGGCCGTCGAGACAGTCGAGACGCCCGAGCCGGACCACTCGCCCGACTGGCCCGATGGCACGAAAATGAAGACCATGACGGTCCGCGAGGCGCTGCGCGAGGCGATGGCCGAAGAGATGCGCCGCGACGAGACCGTGTTCCTGATGGGCGAAGAGGTGGGCGAGTATCAGGGCGCCTACAAGATCAGCCAGGGGCTTCTGGACGAATTCGGCGCCAAGCGGGTTGTGGACACCCCCATTTCCGAGATCGGCTTTGCCGGGATCGGCACCGGCGCGGCCTTTGCCGGGCTGCGCCCGATCGTCGAGTTCATGACCTTCAACTTCGCGATGCAGGCGATCGACCATATCATCAACTCGGCCGCCAAGACGCTTTACATGTCGGGCGGTCAGATGGGCTGCCCGATCGTCTATCGCGGCCCGAACGGCGCGGCGGCGCGGGTCGGCGCGCAGCACAGCCAGGATTACGCGGCATGGTATGCGCAGATCCCCGGCCTCAAGGTCGTCCAGCCCTACAGCGCCGCCGACGCCAAGGGGCTGCTGAAAACCGCCATCCGCGATCCAAACCCGGTCGTGTTCCTTGAGAACGAGATCCTTTATGGCCGCAGCTTCGATGTCCCCGATCTGGACGATTTCACCATCCCGTTCGGCAAGGCGCGCATCGCGCGTCAGGGCTCGGACGTCACGATCATCAGCTTCGGGATCGGGATGGCGCACGCTCTGGAAGCGGCCGGCAAGCTCGCCGAGGAGGGAATCGAGGCCGAGGTGATCGACCTGCGGACCCTGCGCCCGCTCGATTACGACGCGATCATCCGCTCGGTCAAAAAGACCAACCGCGTGGTGACGGTCGAGGAAGGCTTCCCGGTCGCCTCGATCGGCAACCATCTGTCGGCCTATATCATGGAAAACGCGTTCGATTATCTCGACGCGCCGGTGATCAACTGCACCGGCAAGGACGTGCCGATGCCCTACGCCGCCAATCTTGAACGGCTGGCGCTGATTACCTCGGACGAGGTGGTCGCGGCGGTCAAGCAAGTCACCTACAAATAAGGGGGAAGCCATGCCTGTTGAAATCCTCATGCCCGCTTTGTCCCCGACGATGGAGGAAGGGACGCTTGCGAAATGGCTGGTCAAGGAAGGCGATAGCGTCGCCTCGGGCGATATCATCGCCGAGATCGAGACCGACAAGGCCACGATGGAGTTCGAGGCCGTCGATGAAGGCGTGATCGGCAAGATCCTGATCGACGAGGGCGCGCAGGGCGTCAAGGTCAACACGCCGATCGCGGTGCTGCTGGAGGAAGGCGAGAGCGAGGATGATATCGGCAGCGCGCCGATGGGCGGCGATGCCGGCGAGGAAAAGGCCGAAGCCAAATCCGATGATGCGCCGAAGGGCGAGGACAAGCAAGCCGAAAGCGGCAAGGATGCGGGCGAAGCGGGCTCCGCTAAAGCCTCCCCTGCCCCGCAATCGGCCGATGGCGAGCGTATCTTCGCATCCCCCCTCGCGCGGCGGATCGCGGCTGAAAAGGGGCTCGATCTGAGCGCGATCAAGGGCTCCGGGCCGAAAGGCCGGATCGTGAAGGCCGATGTCGAGAACGCCAAGCCCGGCGCCGCCCCCGCCCGGAAAGACGCGCCGGAAGCGAAGGCGGACGCTCCCGCTGCTGCCGCCGCTGCGCCGAAGCCGGCAAGCGCCGAGCAGGTTCTCAAGATGTATGAGGGCCGCGATTATGAAGAGGTCCAGCTTGACGGGATGCGCCGCACCATTGCCGCGCGTCTGGGCGAGGCCAAGCAGACCATCCCGCATTTCTACCTGCGCCGCAGCGCCAAGCTGGACGAGCTGATGACGTTCCGCGCGACGCTGAACAAGCAGCTCGAGGCGCGGGGCGTGAAGCTGTCGGTCAATGATTTCATCATCAAGGCCTGCGCGCTTGCGCTGCAAGAGGTGCCGGACGCGAATGCGATCTGGGCGGGCGACCGGATCGTGAAGCTCAAACCCTCGGACGTGGCGGTCGCCGTCGCGATCGAGGGCGGGCTGTTCACGCCCGTTCTGAAAGACGCGCAGCAAAAGACGCTGTCGGCGCTGTCGGCCGAGATGAAGGATCTGGCCGGCCGGGCGAAGTCGAAAAAGCTCGCGCCGCATGAATATCAGGGCGGGAGCTTTGCGATCTCCAATCTCGGCATGTTCGGGATCGAGAATTTCGACGCGGTCATCAACCCGCCGCACGGGGCGATCCTTGCCGTCGGCGCGGGCATCCAGACCCCGGTTGTCGAAGGCGGCGAGGTCGTGATCCGCAACGTGATGTCGATGACGCTTTCGGTCGATCACCGGGTGATTGACGGCGCGCTTGGCGCGCAGCTTCTGGAAGCCATCGTCAACCATCTGGAAAACCCGATGGGGATGCTGGCCTGACCGCCCCGCACGAATGCAAAACGGCCGCCCGACAGGCGGCCGTTTTTTATTGCGGGGCTGCGGTCAGTCGTCGCTTTCGACCTCGGCCGGGTTGACCATTGCATCGAGGATGCTGGCCAGATCGATGATCCCGACATGGGTGCCATCGCGCCGCTCGACCCGCCCGCGCGAGACGCCTGCGCGCGTCATGTTGCGCGCCACAAGGTCGAGCTCGTTGCGGGCGCGAATGATGAACTCGGGCATCTCCTCGCCCTCGGGCAAGGGATAGGCGATCGTCTCGGCGCGGATGATGCGCCCGCGATTCACCTCGCGCACAAAGCGGGCGATATAGTCATTCGCCGGCCGCAGCACGATATCCTGCCGCGAGCCGACCTGTTCAAGCCGCCCGTCGCGCAGGATCGCGATCTTGTCGCCAAGGCGCAGCGCCTCGTCGAGATCATGGGTGATGAACACGATGGTCTTGCGCAGCTCTTTCTGAAGCTCGAGCAGGATCGACTGCATATCCACCCGGATCAGCGGATCGAGCGCCGAGAACGCCTCGTCCATCAGCAGGATCTCGGCATCGTTCGAAAGCGCCCGCGCCAGCCCGACGCGCTGCTGCATCCCGCCCGATAGCTGGCTCGGGTAGTAACCCTCGTAGCCCTTCAGCCCGACCCTTTCGAGCCAGTAACGCGCCTTCTCGCGCGCATCGCGTTTCCTGACGCCGCGCACATCCAGCCCGTAGGTGGTGTTTTCCAGAACGGTCCGGTGCGGCAGCAGCGCGAATTTCTGAAACACCATTGCGGTCTGCGTGCGGCGAAATTCGCGCAAGGCGGACCCGCTCATCGCCGCGACGTTCTGGCCGTTGAACACGACCTCGCCCGCCGTCGGGGCGATCAGCCCGTTCAGATGGCGCAGCAGAGTCGATTTGCCCGAGCCCGAGAGGCCCATGATGACCGTGATCTGCCCTTGCGGGATGTCGAGATTGATATCGTCGAGCCCCAGCACATGGTTGTGGCGATCGTTCAGATCCTCCTTGGAAAGACCCGCCTTGACCGCCTCGACATGGCGCGCCCCGTCCCGGCCGAAAATCTTGTAAAGCCCGCGGATGCGGATGTCGTGGCTTGCCGCGGCGCCTTCCGGGGCGATGGCGCTTGCCGGAACGGTTGCGCTGTTTCCCTCAATGCCCATCGCGCGCCTCCGTGTGTTTTTGCAGCCGCCGGCCATAAGCCTGCGTGGTGCGGTCCATGATGATCGCGATGGCGACGATGGCGAGCCCGTTCATCACGCCAAGCGTGAAATACTGGTTGTTGATCGCTTGCAGCACTGGCTGGCCCAGCCCCTGCACGCCAATCATCGAGGCGACAACGACCATGGCAAGGCTCATCATGATGGTCTGGTTCACGCCCGCCATGATCGTCGGCAGCGCAAGCGGAAGCTGCACCTCGCGCAGCTTTTGCCACTCGGACGAGCCGAAGCTCTCGGCGGCCTCCAGAACATCGGCGCTGACCTGGCGGATGCCGAGATTGGTCAGCCGGATGATGGGCGGGACGGCGTAGATCACGACCGCGATCACGCCCGGAATGCGGCCCAGCCCGAAGATCATCACCACCGGGATGAGGTAGACAAAGCTCGGCATGGTCTGCATCAGATCGAGAACGGGCGTCACCACCGACGACAGCCGGTTGGAGCGCGCCATCAATATCCCGATCGGCAGCCCGATCAGCACCGCGACAATGGTGCACACCGCGACCATTGCGATCGTGCGCATCGTGTCGGTCCACATCCCCAGATAGCCGATGGCAAGCAGCGCAAGGATGCTGCCAAGGACGATCTTCCAGTTCCGGCTCATCAGCCAGATGACGGCCGCAAAGGCCAGCAGGACCACCACCCAAGGCGAGTTGATCAGCAGATTTTCGATGAAGATCAGCAGCGATTGGAGCGGCTTGAACAGGTTTTCAAGCGTCTCGCCATAGCTGCGGGTGAAGTCCCGGAACGCGCCGTCAATGGCGACGCGCATGGCACGCAGATCGCCCCGGCTCATCTCGGGGAAATTGACAAAATCCACTATCCACTCCGTCCGTGTTCTTTTTTATTGAAAAGGGGCGATCCGGTTTTTCGGATCGCCCCGGGCGCGCGCTTAAAGCGCGGCCTTCACGCGCTCGGCGATTTCCTCGGGCACCCATTGGGTCCAGAGCTCCTCGTAGTTTTCGAGGAATTCATAAGCGCCGTCCTCGTTCGTCGCCTGACGCTCGGTCATCCAGGACAGCATTTCGTTGACGGTGTCGTTCGACCATTTGCGCGTCTCGATATAGTCCATTTCGTCGCCCGCACGCTCGGCATATTCGGCCGTCACAAGCGTAAAGACGTCCGAGACAGGCCATTCGGTCACCTCCGGGTCGGCGCAATCGGGCTGGACCATGCACTGATCCCAGCGGGTGCGGTCGTGCTCGGCCTCGAGATCAAGCCGGGTCATGTCGTAGCGGCCCAGAACGGCGGTCGGCGCCCAGTAATAGCCGAGCCAGCCATCCTCGCGCGAGAAGGCGCGCGCGATCGCTCCGTCAAGCCCGGCGGACGAGCCCGGATCGATCAGATCGAAGCCCTTTTCGTCCGCGCCCGAGCCGAGATACTGGTTGCGCGCGATATGCTGGCAGGCCCAGCCCGACGGGCAGCCATGAAACGCGCCCTTGGACGGGTCATCCGCGCCGGGGAACAGATCGGGCCGGGCGAGCGCGTCGTTCAGCGTGACCAGATTTTCCTGCTCGGCGAGCCAAGTCGGAACCCAGATCCCCTCGACCCCGCCATCCTCGAGGATCTGCGCGGCGATGATCAAGCGCCCCTCATCGACGGCAGCATCCAGCGGCTCTTTCACCGCGTTCACCCATAGCTCGGGCGCCATGTCGGGCTCATTGCGTTCATTCATCGAGGTGAAGGTCGGCATCGTGTCGCCGATAACCAGCGTGACATTGCAGCCATAGCCTTCCTCGAGAATGATCTTGTCCACCCAGGCGGCAAGGCCGGCCGAGGCCCAGTTCATTTCGGCGATCGAGATATCGCCGCATTGATCCTGCGCCATTGCGGGTGTTGCGGTCATGCCCAGACCAAGGATCAGGGCGGCGGTCGAGGAAGCAGTCACTATGGCTGTCTTGGTCATCAATCCGTCTCTGTTGGTTTTTGCTAGGCTAAACTAACACATTTTCCCCCGGTTTGTTCCCATAAATGTGATCACCGCGCGCGGCGCCGCCCCGCGCCGGGATGTTTGACGCGGCGTCAGAAAAAGGTTGCATATGAAATAAAACCCGCCGATAGTCCCGTCTGCCAGTGGCATTCTGCCGCACCCGCTCAAGGAGGAACCGATGTCGCGCAAATTCGCATCCGCCGGGGATATGGAAGAAAAGACCATCAGCTTTACCGAAATCGGCAAGGGCTTGTGGGCTTTCACCGCCGAGGGCGATCCGAATACGGGCGTGATCATTGGCGATGATGCGGTGATGATCGTCGAGGCGCAGGCCACCCCGCGCCTTGCCCGCAAGGTGATCGAGAAAGTGCGCGAAGTCACTGACAAGCCGATCAAATATCTCACCTTGACGCATTACCACGCGGTGCGGGTGCTCGGCGCGTCGGCCTACGGCGCCGAGAATATCATCATGTCGGACACGGCCCGGTCTATGGTGGCCGAGCGCGGGCAAGAGGATTGGGACAGCGAATTTGAACGCTTCCCCCGGCTCTTTCAGGGCCACGAGGAAATTCCGGGGCTCACCTGGCCGACGATCACCTTTGACGGGCGCATGACGGTCGATCTCGGCAATCGCCGGGTCGAGCTGATGCAGCTTGGCCGCGCCCATACCGCCGGCGATATCGTCGTCTGGGTGCCCGATGCGGCGGTGATGTTCACCGGCGATATCGTCGAATATCACTCGGCCTGCTATTGCGGCGACGGGCATTTCGAGGATTGGGGCGACACGCTGGACGCCATCGCAAGCTTTGATCCCGAGGCGATCGCGCCGGGGCGCGGGGACGCTCTGGTCGGGCGCGAGGCGGTCACGGCGGCCATCGAATCGACCCGCGATTTCATCGACTCGACCTATCGCCCGGTCAAGCGGATCGCCGCGCGCGGCGGCTCGCTGAAGGAAGCGTGGGACGCGGTGCGGGCCGAGTGCGATCCGAAATTCAAGGATTTCGCCATTTACGAGCATTGCCTGCCCTTCAACGTCGCCCGCGCCTATGACGAGGCGCGCGGGATCGACACACCGCGCATCTGGACCGCCGAGCGCGACCGCGAGATGTGGGATCAGCTGCAAGGCTGAGGCCGCATCGCACGCGGGAGGGGGGAGCGATGACAGTTCAGGACGCACGGATATTCGAGACGCCGCTTTATCCTTACCGGCGCCACGCCGATCAGGACGCGAGCCCGCCCGCGCGACATAAGGTGATCGTGGTCGGCGCGGGCCCGGTCGGGCTCGCCGCCGCGCTGGAAATGGCGCAGGCGGGGATCGAGGTTCTGGTTCTCGACGATAACGACAAGGTCAGCTTCGGCTCTCGCGCGATCTGCTTTGCGAAACGCCCGCTCGAAATCCTCGACCGGCTTGGCTGCGGCCAGCCTATGGTCGATCACGGCGTGATCTGGGATACCGGCCGGGTCTTTTTCGACGAGCGCGAGGTGTTCAACTTCAACCTCCTGCCCGAGACCGGCCATGCCCGCCCGGCCTTTATCAACTTGCAGCAATATCACCTTGAAAAATATATGTTCGATCGCCTGACCGAGCTGCAAGGCGAAGGCGCCGCGATCGAGCTTCGCGGCGGCAGCAAGGTAGTCTCTGCGGATGCGCGCGGCGATCACGTGCGGCTGACGGTCGAGACACCGGACGGGCCCTATCAGATCGAGGCGGATTGGCTGATCGCCTGCGACGGCGCGGCCTCGGGGCTGCGCGCGATGATGGGGCTCGATTTCGTGGGCCGCGTGTTCGAGGATAATTTCCTGATCGCCGATGTTGTGATGGACGCGGATTTCCCCGCCGAGCGGTGGTTCTGGTTCGACCCGCCCTTCAATCGCGGCCAGTCGGCCTTGCTCCACAAGCAGCCTGACGGGGTCTGGCGGATCGACCTGCAACTCGGCTGGGACATCGACCGAGAGGCCGAAAAGCGCCCCGAGAACGTGATCCCGCGCCTCAAGGCAATGCTGGGCGAGGATGTGAGCTTCTCGCTCGAATGGGTCAGTGTCTACACGTTCCAGTGCCGCCGGATGGAGAAATTCCGCCACGGCAGGGTGATCTTCGCGGGCGATTCCGCCCATCAGGTCAGCCCGTTCGGCGCGCGGGGGGCGAATTCCGGCTTGCAGGATACCGATAATCTCGGCTGGAAGCTCGCTTTGGTCATCAACGGCGCGGCGCCCGAGAGCCTTCTGGACAGCTACGACGCAGAACGGATTCACGGCGCGGATGAGAATATCCTGAACTCGTCCCGCTCGACCGATTTCATCACGCCCAAATCGGAAACGAGCCGCATTTTCCGCGACGCGGTGCTGGATCTGGCCGAGCATTACGAGTTTACCCGCCCGCTTGTGAATTCCGGCCGGCTCTCGGTGCCGTGCGTTTATGACGGATCGCCCCTGAACGGCGAGGACGCGCTGGACGGCGCGCCTCGGCTCACACGGCCCGGCGCGCCCTGCCCCGATGCGCCGCTGGAGGGTGGGTTCTTGCTCGATCATCTGCGCGCGGGCGATTTCGTGCTGCTTGGCATCGGCGCGGATGTGCCCGAACGCTTTGAGGATGGCGCGATCACCGCGCGGGGGCTGCGCGTCGATGCAGGCGGCGATCTTGGCGCGCGCTATCTTGGCAAGGCAAAGGCAGGGGTCTATCTGATCCGCCCCGATCAGCACGTCGCCGCCCGCTGGCCTTCCTTTGACGAGGGAAAAGCCCGCGCGGCCCTGCGCAAAGCGACGGGGAACGCGCCATGACGGACCTTATCCTGACCCCGAACCTGCCCGGACAGGACGATCTTTATGCCGATCTGCTGGTCGCGCATGAAGGGCTCAGCAAAGCGCAAAGCGATGCGCTCAACGCCAGGCTCATTTTGATACTGATGAACCAGCTGGGCGATGCGGATCTGATCCGCAGCGCGATCGCGACTGCCCGGCTGCCCCAAGAGGAGGAGGATGCGAAATGACCGACCTGAAAATCGATAAAATCCACCACGTCGCCTATCGCTGCAAGGATGCGAAAGAGACGGTCGAATGGTATGTGAAAAATCTGAACATGGATTTCGTGCTGGCGATCGCCGAGGACGAGGTGCCTTCGACCCACGAGCCCGACCCCTATATGCACCTGTTCCTTGATGCGGGCGGCGGCAATGTGCTCGCCTTCTTCGAGCTGCCGACAAAACCCGAGATGGGCCGCGATCCAAACACGCCCAAATGGGTCCAGCATATCGCGTTCCGGGTGAAGGACCGCGACACGCTGCTCGGCTTCAAGGACAGGCTCGAGGCGAACGGGGTCGAGGTGCTGGGCGTCACCGATCATTCGGTGTTCCACTCGATCTATTTCTTCGACCCGAACGGGCACAGGCTGGAATTGGCCTGCCCCGACCCCGAGGAAGAGGCTCTGATGAAAAAGCTCGACGCGGTGAAATGGGATATGCTCGAGGAATGGTCCAAGACCAAGCGCGCGCCCAAACACGCCGACTGGCTGCACGCTAAAGAACGCGGCAAGGATGTCAAACCGAGCGGCGTTCACGCCTGAGCCCATGACCGAGCTTGTTCTTTACGATTACTGGCGTTCTTCGGCCTCCTACCGGGTGCGGATTGCCCTTGCGCTCAAGGGTCTCGATTACGCGCGCGTGCCGGTCGATCTGGTCGCCGGCGCGCATCGCAGCGCGGCCCATCGCGAGGTCAACCCGCAAGGGCTGGTCCCGGCGCTGAAGATCGACGATCTGGTGCTGACGCAATCGCTGCCGATTATCGAGTATCTGGATGAGACCGCGCCCGAGCCGCCCCTGTTGCCACAGGACGCGGCGGCCCGGGCGCGGGTTCGTGCCATCGCGCTTGCCATCGCCGCCGAAATCCACCCGATCAGCAATCTCTCGGTGCTGGCGCGTGTTGCGGCGCTTGGCGGGGACGAGGCGCGGGCAAAGTGGAACCGCGACAATATTGCCTCGGGGCTTGAGGCGGTCGAGGCGCTGCTGGATCATCCGGCGACGGGGCGGTTCTGCCACGGCGATTCGCCGGGGCTTGCCGATTGCGTGCTGATCCCGCAGCTTTACAACGCCGCGCGGTGGGAGGTCGCGACCGATCATCTGCCCCGTATCACCGCCATTGCGGCCGAATGTGCCGCTCATCCGGCTTTCAAGGCCGCGCATCCAGATAATTACGACCCCTCGCGCGAAGCGCAGGGCTGATTTCCAAAGGGAGGAAAACATGAAGTCTCTGAAACTCGGCCTTGCCGGCCTGCTTTTGTCCGCCGCGCCGGCGCTTGCCGAGACGCTTGTGATGTCGTCATGGCTGCCGCCGCGCCATCCGATCGTGGTCAACGCGTTCGAGCCCTGGGCCGAGCAGATCGCCGAGGCGACCGAAGGCCGCGTCACCGTGCGCATCATGGCCCGCCCGCTTGGCAGCCCGCCCGCGCATTTCGACATGGCGCGCGACGGGGTCGCCGATATCACCTACGGGCTGCACAGCTTTGTCGAGGATGACCGCTTCAACCGCTCGCGCGTGGGGCAGTTCAGCTTCCTCGGCGATGACGCGATCGAGAACTCCAAGGCGTTCTGGGATATCTACCGCAACCAGCTCGACGCCGAGGACGAACATCAGGGCACCCATCTGCTGGGGCTTTTCATGCACGGGCCGGGGCTTTTGCATAACAATGTCCGGCGCATCGAAAGCCCCTCGGACATGCAGGGCCTGAAAATCCGCGTGCCCGGCGGCTATGTCGCCGAGCTGGTCGGCGCGCTTGGCGCGGCGCCGCTCTTCATGTCCTCGCCCGAGGTTTATGAGCGGCTCTCGCGCGGGGTGATCGACGGGGTGGCCTTCACCTACGAGGCGATGACCGCGTTCAATCTGGTCGATCACATCAAATATTCGATGACCGTGCCGGGCGGGATCTACAACACGACCTGGTTCGTGGTGATGAACGAGGCCAAGTGGAACAGCCTCTCCGAAGAGGATCGCGCGGCGATTGACGCGGTCTCGGGCGAGGCGTTTGCCGAGCTGGTCGGGCAGGCATGGAACGACGCCGACACGGCCGCGATGGAAGAGATCGGGGACCGCGTCGATTTCTACGAGGCGCCCGAGGCGGTCGTCGATGCGCTGCGCGAGGCCGCAGGGCGGATCGAGCAGGAATGGATCGAGAGCCTTGGCGATGATTACGACGGCGCCGCCGCGCTTGCCGCGTTCCGCGAACGCACGGGCGTTGCCGTCGAATGAGCCCGGCTCAGCCCGAACTGCCGGCCGGGGGGCATAAAGAGCCCCCCGCGCCGCATATTCCGGGGCGCGCGCCGCACCGGATGACGCCCGCTTACCGCGCGCTCGCATCGATCGCGGCGCTGCTGATCCTGCTGATGATCGTCGTGACCTGCGTGGACGTGGTCGGGCGCTATATCTTCAACCGCCCCTTCGCCGGCGCGTTCGAGCTGACCCAGCTTTTGCTGGGCGCTCTGGTCTTTACCGCGCTGCCGCTGACCGGCGCGGATGGCGGCCATGTCGAGGTTGACCTGGCGCTACATCTGCTGCCGCCGCCCGTCCAGCGTCTGCTGGGACGGATCGCCGGCGTGATCGCGGGCGTCGCACTTGCCTATTTCGCATGGCGGCTGACCAAGATCGGCATCCAGCAGCTTGGCACCGGGCAGCGAACATCCTCGCTCGCCATCCCGATGGCGCCGCTTGCGTTTCTGGCGGCGGCAAGCTGCGCCGTCTCGGCCGTGATCTCGGTGCTGAGGAGACCCGAATAATGACGCTTTCGCTTGTTGGCATGGCCATTTTGCTGGTCATGGTGCTGCTGCGCGTGCCGATTGCCTTTGCGATGGCGATTGTCGGCGGGGTCGGCTTTGGCCTGATGCGCGGCTGGGAGCCGGCGGGCTCGATGATCGGGCATACCGTGTTCGAGACAGGGCTGAACTATTCGCTGTCGGTCGTGCCGCTCTTCATCTTCATGGGCAATGTGCTGGCCGCATCGGGCATCGCGCAGGGCCTCTTCGCGGCCGCCGACCGTGTGTTCGGGCGGATGCGCGGCGGGCTTGCGATGGCGACCGTGCTGTCCTGCGGCGGGTTCTCGGCGGTTTGCGGCTCCTCGCTTGCGACGGCGGCGACGATGTCGAAAGTCGCCATGCCCTCAATGCGGCGCTTTGGCTATGACGACCGGCTCGCGACGGGCGCGATCGCGGCTGGCGGCACGCTCGGCATCCTGATCCCGCCGTCGATCGTGCTGATCATCTTCGGGCTGCTGACCGAAAGCGATATCGGCAAGCTGTTCCTCGCCGGTATCATCCCCGGCATTGTCGGGATCATCGGCTATCTGCTGGCGGTCATGGTCGCGGTGCGCCTCAAGCCCGAGCTGGCCCCGCGCGTGGGCGGCGTCCAGCCGATCACGCGGCAGGACATTATCGGCGTGATCGCGGTCGGCGCGCTTTTCGTGTTCATCATGGCCGGCATTTATGGCGGGTTCTTCACGCCGATCGAGGCGGCCGGCATGGGCGCTGCGGCCTCGCTTGTGATTGCGGCGATGGTTGGCGGGCTGACCCGCTCGGGGCTCTGGACGGCGTTCGTCGATACCGCGACCGCCTCGGCGATGATCTTCGCGATCATCATAGGCGCCGAGATTTTCAGCAATTTCGTGACCTTCGCGGGGCTTCCTGACACGCTCTCGCGGGTGGTGGACGATCTTGGGCTGAACGCCTGGGTGGTCCTGCTGGTCATCGTGCTGATCTATCTGGTGCTGGGGCTGTTCTTGGAAAGCCTCTCGATGATCCTGCTGACCGTCCCGGTCTTCTACCCGGTCGTGATGTATCTCGATTTCGGTCTCGATATCCTCTCGAGCCCCGACATGGTGCTGATCTGGTTCGGGATCATCGTCGTCGTCGCGACCGAAATCAGCCTGATCACGCCGCCGATCGGGATGAACGTGTTCGTTCTGCGCTCGGTCCTGCCGGATGTCGCGCTTGGCACGATTTTCCGGGGCGTTCTGGCGTTCTGGATTGCCGATCTGTTCCGGCTGGCGCTTATCGTGGGCGTTCCGATCCTGTCGCTTTATCTGGTCCGCTAGCGCTTGCCGCCCCGCGTGCTTGCCGTCATAGAGAGGCGGCAGGCAAGCGGAGGGAAGCCAATGAACGCTGATCCGAACGAGGTGCTGGCGCGACTGCGCGGCGGGCTTGTCGCCTCGTGCCAGCCGGTCGATGACGGGCCGATGGACCGCCCCGAGATCGTCGCCGCGATGGCGCAGGCGGCAGTTGCCGGCGGCGCGGCGGGGCTGCGGATCGAGGGGGTGGATAATCTGCGCGCCGTGCGCCCGCTTGTCCGGGTGCCGATCATCGCCATCGTCAAGCGCGATCTGCCGCAAACGCCGGTGCGCATCACCACCTCGATCGCGGATGCCCGGGCTTTGGCGGCGGCCGGGGCGGATATCATCGCCTATGACGCAACCCCCCGCCGCCGCACCGACCCGCGCGCCGAAATCGCGGCGGCGATTATGGCCTCGGGTCGGCTCGCAATGGCCGATTGCGCCACGATCGAGGATGCGCGCGCGGCGCTCGCCGAGGGCGCCTCGGTGATCGGATCGACGCTTTCGGGCTACACCGCCGAGACGGAGGGGCTGCATGACGGCCCGGATTTCGAGATGCTCTCGGCTCTTCGCAGTCTCGGCGGCTTCGTTATGGCCGAGGGGCGCTACAACACGCCCGAGCTTGCCGCGCGCGCGATTGCGGCGGGCGCGGATGCGGTCACGGTCGGCAGTGCGCTGACCCGGCTCGAGCATGTCACATCATGGTTCGCCGACGCGATCAGGGGCGCGCGATGAGCCTTTCGGGTTTTGCCGTGGATCTTGGCGGCACGAAGATCGCCGCTGCGCGGATCGAGGACGGGCGCGTTGTCGAGAGGCTTCAGGACAAGACCGACGGCGCGGCGTCGTGGGAGGCTCAGCTTGACGTCATGGCGGGCCTGCTGGACCGGCTTGGCTACCTTCACGGGCAGCCGGTTGGCGTTGCGGTGGCCGGCCGGGTCGATGATCGCGGGCGGTGGCACGCGGTCAATAAAGGCACGTTCAGCGGGATTGCCGCCGCGCCTTTGGGCGAGGCCTTGGCAGCGCGCTTCGGCCCCCGCAGCGCCGCGCTGAACGATGCAAGCGCCGCCGCCTTGGCCGAGGCGCGCATCGGCGCAGGTCGCGCCGCGCAGAATTTTGCGTATCTGACCGTCTCGACCGGCGTTGGCGGCGGGCTCGTTCTGGGCGGGCGGCTGCTGGAAAGCGCGAACGGGCTGGCGGGCCATGTCGGGTTTGTCAGCTCGCGCTTTGGCGATGCGCGCTGCGGGTCGGGGCG
>JAUNRZ010000045.1:15119-16401 GCA_030539455.1 Paracoccus sp. (in: a-proteobacteria)
GCTTTGCCGCGCCGCGCTTGGCCATGATAGCGGGCTGATCGGCGCCATGATCCGGGCGAGCGAAAAGGCGTAGCCAGGCGGGCGTCGAGGGCAGGTTTGGCCGTGCTTTCGCCGTCTCATCGGCTCCGGGAGTGCGGTGATGTGGACCGGCGAGCAGCCAAAGAACGCGTCCGGCACGCGTAATCTACCGTTCTGCCTGCGATAAAACGGGCCAGCCAGACCGCATGGAAAAGGCGCGAGAGCCGCAGCCCCCGCGCCCTGATGCCCCTGCCCCGCTCAGTCTTTCAGATAACCGACATCGCGCAGGATCTCGTGGATGCGCGCCAGCACCTCGCCGTCAAGCGCGCGGACCGGGTAGGCCATCGTGGCGTTGCTGATCAGCCCGCCGGCCTTCATCGCGGCCTTGAACGCGCCCACGCCCGCCGCATCGCCCGAGCGGCCCTCGGCCACGAACACGATCTCGAATAGCCGGTTGAGATATTCCTGCTCGCGGATCGCGGCCGCGTAATCGCCCTCTTTCGCCGCCTTCCAAAGCCGCACATAGGCGGGCAGATCGACATTGGCGAGGCCCGGCACGACCCCGTCCGCGCCGACCAAAGCCATCGCGTCGACGACCACCTCGTGCCCGGTAAAAAGCGCAAGCGGGCTGCCCGCGTCGCGGTTCATGGCGATCAGGCGGCGAAAGCCGACATCATCGCCCGAGCTGTCCTTCATCCCGACGATCACCCCCTCGCGGCCCAGATCGACCAGCAGGCGCGGGCTCAGCTTGCGGTGAACGCGCACCGGCACGTCATAGGCGAAAAGGGGCGCGTCGACACGCTCGCGGATGCGGCGGAAATGATCGGCGATCTCGGCCTGATCGTTGATCGCGTAGATCGGCGCGGTCGCGACGATGGCATCGGCGCCCGCCGCGATCAGGTTGCGCCCCGCCTCGGCGACGCGCGCGGGGCTGAGCTCGATCGCGCCGGCGATCACCGGCACGCGGCCCGCGACCTGCTTTGCCACGGTCTCGATAATCGCGATCCGCTCGGCATCGGTCAGATACGCGACCTCGCCGGTCGAGCCCATCGCAAAGACGCCGTGAACGCCGCCTGTGACCATATGCTCGACATGGGCGGCCAGCTCGGCATGGTTAACGCTGCCATCGGCATTGAGGGGGGTGACAAGCGGCGGCACGATTCCGTGAAATCTCGGATCACTCATTTTCTTATTTTCCATCAAGGGTTTGTGCGTGAAGAAGGCTTGGCGCGGCGGCCAGAAGCGTGCGGGTGTAATCCTCGCG
>JAUNRZ010000046.1 GCA_030539455.1 Paracoccus sp. (in: a-proteobacteria)
GCTATCCGGGCAATGTCTTTACCGGCGCCGTGCCGCGCTATGACGGGCAGGACGCCGCGTGGCTGAAATTTTGCTCGGGGCGTGGCCGTCCTGCGGGCATGAGTGTGGTGCGCGGCTCCCGTTTTATCCTCCCGGCTCAGCGCACGATCGGCCCGGCCTGCGCGACGTAATCTGCTTAGGAAAGACAGGCATACCCAACCCCTGCCCTTGGAGCAGCGCCTGAAGCCCTGCGATTTTCAGTTCATCCGAGACAATCTTGGCGCAGATCTCGCGAGCGGTGCTCTGCGGTACCCGGACGAGATTTGCTTTGGCTTTCGCTGGATCGCTAAACAACATTTCCACCCGGCCGTACGGAAATAGCACGACTCAGTCCGCACGATAAACATGGCCCTTTTCGAGCGCGGCTGCATCTAACTAACATATTATTCGAACCCGCCGAATGAAACGGCCTTGTCGTAAAAATTGGATGGTCCATGCTTATAATGACTCTTGCGAAGATCATCCGACAGCATGTGCGCCTCCAATGCCGCGCGTGCTATGGTCGTTACCAACCAGATGGCGGACTTAGAGTTACTGCGCGCTATCGCTTACCTCTCCCTGCGAAGTTAGTAGATGGCCGAGCAGTTTCGCTGAAGGTGATTTGGTCTTGCGTCGGTACGGCCATCGTTATCAGTAAGGCTGACACCAAAAGTTCGGAGATGAGCTTTCATTCTTTGCAACGCACCGATTTAGTCGCTTGGCACCACTCTTTTCGTAATTGGTGTTATTGAATGACTGAAACAGGATACTAGGGAGACGGGACACCAGCACGGCAACTAACAATAAAGCCATCGCCTCGTCGGTGGCGTGGGTGTAAACTGCCACGAGGCGGTCGTTCAATTAGCTACTGGTGTCTGACTCACAACAGCAGGAGGCACTTGCCGATCGCTTCTGCTCCAGCAGCGTTCTCCCTAGCGCCGATGTAAAGCCTATCGTCCAGCGTGAAAGATGCCAGCTGACCAAGGCGCGGACGTTGCACACCGTTTACACGCGCGTGGCGCTTGTCTTTCGCCTGTCCGCTTTATTTATGGGCGGCAGATCAGCGATTTGAAAGTCCAACCAAGCAAAGCTGGAGCGCTTTCCAAATTGCCTTCCGGTAGCGTCCAGACGTAAATACTTCCGCAACTGCCCACCTGGTAATTCCACTCGCAGCAGCCTGTTTGTGAGTGCGGTTATATCCCGGCGCGCATGTGCTAGGGTATCTTGATTGAGAGAAACAGCTAACCGAATACGATCAATAGCGGACCGAAAGCTGTCGCGCCTCACTGGCGCCGAAGCATTTTAGCTTATCCTCGACGAGAATTAGACGGTCCCACAAAGCTGCGGCAGAACAGCTTGAATATAACGGCCGGGTTCATCCCTTCCAGTTTGAGGCGCTGGGCGCCTCATCAACCGCAGATACAACATTGTATCCTTGCAGTAAATTTCTCACAGAGCTTATGCAATAAAAGTCTTCACCACTTAAAAAAAGACAAATGCCGCGTCGAACCTACCCCCGTGCGCCGCCCCCGCGCGCGTAAATATCCTCGTATCGAATAATATCGTCCTCGCCTAGATAGCTGCCGGTCTGGACCTCGATCAGCACCATCGGAACCTTGCCCGGATTTTCCATCCGGTGCACAGCGCCAAGCGGAATATAGACCGATTGATTTTCCGAAATGAGCTGCACATTATCATCAACCGTCACGCGGGCGGTGCCCTCGACGACGATCCAGTGCTCCGAGCGGTGATGATGGCTTTGAAGGCTCAGCGCCGCGCCGGGGTTCACGACGATCCGCTTGACCTGAAAGCGCGGGCCCAAAACGAGCGTTTCATACCAGCCCCAGGGGCGGTAATCCTTGGGCAAGGTTTCCGCCTGCCGCGCGCCGCTTGCCTTTAGGCGCTCGACCGCTTTCTTGACATCCTGCGCGCGGCTTTTGGGCGCGACCAGAACCGCGTCGGGCATGGCGACGGCGATCATGTTGTCGAGCCCGATACCGACCAGAACCTGACCATCCGCCTCGGCGCGGAGCAGGCTGTCGCGGCAATCGACCGCCTCGACGCTGCCCGCCGCGGCCACGCCCTCGGCGTCCGGGCCTTGCTCGCGCCACACGGCGTCCCAGCCGCCAAGATCGGACCAGCCATCCGAGAAGGGCACGGCGGCGAGGTTGTCGGCTTTTTCCATGACGGCGTAGTCAATCGACTCGGACGGCGCGCGCGCGAAGGCGGTCTCGTCAAGCCGCAGGAAACCCAGATCCGGCCGCGCCTTGGTCAGGGATTCGGTGACCGGGCCGACCAGATCGGGCGCATGAGCCTTGAACGCCGCCACCATATCCGCCGCGCGTGCAAGGAAAATACCCGCGTTCCAGAGATAACGGCCCGATGCGACCATCGAGGCCGCAGCCTCGGCGTCCGGCTTCTCGACGAAGCGGCGCAGATCGACCGGCGCGCCGCCTTCGGGCTGCGCGTCAAGCTCGAGATAGCCATATCCGGTCTCGGCGCGGTCGGGGGTGATCCCGAACGTCACCAGCTTGCCGCCCATCGCCGCCGAAGCGCCGCGCAGGACAGCCGCGCGGAAGGCGGCCGGATCGGCGATGGCGTGATCCGAGGGCGCGACCAGCATCATCGCATCCGGCTCGCGCGCCAGCAGATAGAACGCGCTTGCAAGGACGGCGGGGGCGGTGTTGCGCGGGGTCGGCTCGATGATGACCGCGCCGGGCTCGGCGCCGATCTCGGCCAGTTGCTCGGTCACGATAAAGCGAAAATCGCTGCCCGTGACGACCAGAGGCGCGGCAAATTCGGGCGCGTCAAAGCGCTGCGCGGCCGCCTGAAACAGGGTCTGCCCGCCAAGGATCTGCGCGAACTGCTTGGGATAGCTCTTGCGCGAAAGCGGCCACAGCCGCGTGCCAGAGCCGCCGCACAGAATAACCGGGACGATGGGGGGCAGGGCCGACATTCACGCACCATGAAACAAAAAAGACAATTGCGGCAGAATAAATCAGATATCGCCGCGTTTGGAAAGCGGGCCGGACAGCCCGGCCGCATATTTCGCCTGAACCCGTTAACGCGGCTAAAGGCCGACGCGCGCGCCGCTCTTGTCGTCGAAGAGATGGACCGCGCCGGGCCGCACGCCAAGGCGGAGCGAGCCGCCAAGCTCGCGCTCGGGCGACATGGTGACGGTGATCCGCTCGCCCTCGACGCTGCCATGAACGAGCCGCTGCGCGCCGAGTTCCTCGACGGCGGTGATCTCCATGTCGATCGGGCCGGTTTCGTCCTCGAACATATCCTCGGGGCGGATGCCGACAATCCCGGCATGCCCGCTGCCCTCGACGCGCGGGACGGCGCGGGCGGGCAGCAGGTTCATCGCGGGCGAGCCGATGAAGCTTGCCACGAAGGACGAGGCGGGCTTGCGGTAGACCTCAAGCGGGCTGCCGATCTGCTCGACCCGCCCGCCATTCAGCACGACCAGCCGGTCGGCCAGCGTCATCGCCTCGAGCTGATCGTGGGTGACGTAAAGCGATGTCGTGCGCAGCCGCTTTTGCAGCTCGCGGATCTCGAGCCGCATGGTCACGCGCAGCTTCGCGTCAAGGTTCGACAGCGGCTCGTCAAAGAGAAACGCCGCCGGCTCGCGCACGATGGCGCGGCCCATCGCGACGCGCTGCCGCTGACCGCCCGAAAGCGCCCTCGGCTTGCGGTCGAGGAACGGGCCGATCTGCAAGACGCGCGCGGCCTCATCGACCCGCCGCTCGATCTCGGCGCGGGGCGTGCGCCGGTTTTTCAGACCGTAAGCGAGGTTCTGGCGCACCGACATATGCGGGTAAAGCGCATAATTCTGGAACACCATCGCGATGTCGCGCTCGGCCGGCTCGACCTCGTTGACCACCCGATCGCCGATCTTGACCGTTCCTTCGGTGATCGTCTCAAGCCCCGCGACCATCCGCAGCAGCGTCGATTTTCCGCAGCCGGACGGGCCGACGAGCACGATGAACTCGCCGTCGGCGATGTCGATATTCACATCGCCCACCGCGCGCGTGCCGCCCGCATAGACCTTGCCGACCCCGTCCAGAGTGATCGTTGCCATTGTTCTTATTTCTCCGTCTCGACGAGGCCCTTGACGAACAGCCTTTGCATGAAAATCACCACCAGAACCGGGGGCAGCATCGCCAGCACCGAGGTTGCCATGACCAGATGCCATTGCGGCACGCCGTCAACCGCATCGGCCATCCGCTTGATGCCGGCAACGATCGTGTAATAGCTCGAATCCGTGGTGATGAGCAGCGGCCAGAGATACTGGTTCCAGCCATAGATGAAGAGGATCACGAAGAGCGCCGCGATATTGGTCCGCGACAAAGGCAGCAGGATGTCGCGAAAGAACTTCATCGGCCCGGCCCCGTCGATGCGCGCGGCCTCGGTCAGCTCGTCCGGTATGGTCAGAAACACCTGCCGGAAGAGGAACGTGGCCGTCGCCGAGGCGATCAGCGGGATCGTCAGCCCGGCGTAAGAGTTCAGCATCCCCAGATCCGCCACCACCTTGAAGGTCGGCATGATCCGCACCTCGACCGGCAGCATCAGCGTCACGAAGATGCACCAGAACGCCAGCATCCTGAACGGAAAGCGGAAATAAACGATCGCGAAGGCCGAAGTGACCGAGATGATGATCTTCCCGAACGCGATCACAAGCGCCATGATGAGCGAGTTGACCATCATCAGGCTGACCGGGGGCGTGCCCGATGTCGAAACCCCGCGGTCGAGCATCCGCGTGTAGTTTTCGACCAGATGCGGGCCCGGCGTCATCGGGATCGTGCCCGACATGAACGCGGTCGGCCCGTGGGTCGAGGCGACAAAGGCGATCCAGACCGGCAGCGCGACCATGGCAACGCCAAGGATCAGCACGAGATGCGCGAGGATGTTCAGAATGGGGCGGTGTTCGACCATCAGTAATTCACCCTGCGCTCGATATAGCGGAACTGGATGACCGTCAGCACGATGACGATGGCCATCAAGATCACCGATTGCGCCGCGCTCGAGCCGAGGTTCAGGCCGACGAACCCGTCATTATAGACCTTGTAGACAAGGATATTTGTGGACTGGCGCGGCCCGCCCTCGGTCGTGGCGTGGATCACGGCGAAGGTGTCGAACATCGCGTAAACGACATTGACGACCATCAGGAAAAACGTCGTCGGCGACAAAAGCGGCAGGGTGATCGTGAAGAACCGCTTGACCGGGCCCGCGCCGTCAATGGCCGCCGCCTCGCGCAGGCTGGCCGGGATCGCCTGAAGCCCCGCGACGAAGAACAGGAAATTATAGCTGATCTGCTTCCAGACGCTCGCGATCACCACAAGCGCCATCGCGTCCGAGGACGAGGTCAGGTGGTTCCAGCTATAGCCGAACTGGCGCATCACATAGGCCATGATCCCGACCGTGGGGTTGAACATGAACCACCACAGGATCCCGGCAACGGCGGGCGCGACCGCGTAGGGCCAGACGAGCAGCGTCGTATAGACCGGCGCGGCTTTCAGCATCCGGTCCACCGCCACCGCCATCAGCAGCGCCAGCCCCATCGACAGCACCGTGACCGAGACGGCGAAGATCACCGTCACCTCGAGCGAGTTCATATATTCGGGCGAGTTGAACAGCGCGCGGTAGTTGCGCAAGCCGACAAAGGTGGTGCGAAACCCGAACGCATCCTCGCGCAGAAAGCTCTGCCGCACGGCCTGAGCGGCGGGCCACAGAAAGAAGATGAAGGTAATCACAAGCTGGGGCGCCAGCAGCAGCCACGGCAGAAGCTGATTGCGGAAAATCGTGCGTTTCATCTGGACAGCAATATCCCGCGCCGCGGCGGCTTGAAAAGATGGCCCGCGCGAAAAAGACGCACGGGCCGGTTTCTGGTTACTGGTTCTGTTCCTGGAACTCTTCGATCAGAGCATTGCCGCGCTCGACGACCGCATCCAGCGCTTCCTGCCCGGTCTTGCGGCCGGCCATCAGCTGCTCGAACTCTTCGTCGATGATGGTGCGGATCTGAACGTAATTCCCGAACCGCAGACCTTTCGAGTTCTCGGTCGGCTCGTTCAGCGTGATCTGCTGGATCGAGACCTCGGCGCCGTCATTCTCGTCGTAATAGCCTTGCTCGGTAGAGAGATCATAGGCGGCCTGCGTGATCGGCAGATAGCCGGTGCCCTGATGCCATTCGGCTTGAATCTCGGGGCTCGACAGGAAGTCGAAGAATTTCGCGGTGCCCGCATATTCCGCGTCCGGCCGGCCTTCCAGAACCCACAGCGTCGCGCCACCAATGATCGAGTTCTGCGGCGCGCCCTCGACGCTGTCGTAATAGGGCAGCATCCCGAAGCCGAGCTCGAAATCGGTGGCGTTCGCGATCACACCCGCGCGCGAGGCGGACGAGTTCATGATCATCGCGCATTCCTGGCTGTAGAATTTCGGCGGAGCGTCATCGCCGCCCACCGGGCCGCCATATTGGAACAGACCCTCATCGGCGAGCCGCTTGAGGTTGTCCCAATGCATCGCCTGCACCTCGCCGTTCACGTTCAGCCGCGCCTCGAGGCCGCCAAAGCCGTTCTCGAGCGTGCCGATCGGCTGGTTGTGCCATGCGCTGAAATTCTCGGTCTGGATCCACGACACCCAGCCGGTGGTGAAGCCGCAATTCGCCGCGCCCGATTCGACGATCTGGCGCGAGAATTCCTCCATCTGCTCCCACGTCTCGGGGGGCGTGTCGCGGTCAAGCCCGGCTGCCTCGAACACGTCCTTGTTGTAGTATAGGATCGGCGTCGAGCTGTTGAACGGCATCGACAGCATATTGCCGTCCGTGTCGGTGTAATAGCCGACGACCTGCGGCAGGAACGAGGCCGGATCGAACCCGTCGCCATGTTCTTCCATCAGCTGATAAACCGGGCGGATCGCGCCCTCGGCGGCCATCATGGTGCCGGTGCCCACCTCGTAAACCTGCACGATGGCGGGCTGCTCATTGGCGCGGAACGCGGCGATCGCGCCGGTCATCGTCTCGGGGTAGGAGCCCTTGTAGACCGGAACAATGGTGTATTCTTCCTGCGATTCGTTGAACTGCGTGGCCAGATTTTCCAGCTTCTGGCCCAGCTCGCCGCCCATCGCGTGCCACCATTGAATATCGGTGCGGGCATGAGCGGCCGACAGCGACGCGATAAGCGCAATGGCGGAAACGGTTGTGATACGGGTCATTTCGGGGAATCCTCCTGTTGAACGACTTTCGGTCAGATAGTGGGGGAATGTGAAGGAAATGCAACAGGAACAAGGCCGTGCCATGAAAAACGTGGCGGCAGTAAAATGACCCCCTCGGCGGCGCAGCTTGACGAATTCCGTGCGGTGATCGGGGCGGGCCATGTGCTGACCGCGCCGGATGATCTGGCCCCTTATCTGCGCGAGGATCGCGGCCGGTGGCGCGGCGCGGCGGGCGCGGTGCTGCGGCCCGCGGATACGGACGAGGCGGCGCGTCTTGTCGCGATCTGCGCCGCCGGCCGGATCCCGCTCGTCCCGCAGGGCGGCAATACCGGCCTTGTCGGAGGCGGAATGGCGGAGGGCGGCGTCGTGATCTCGACCGGCCGGATGAGCCGCATCCGCGCGCTTGATGCGCTGAACGCGACGATCACCGTCGAGGCCGGCGCGACGCTTCTGTCGGTGCAAGAGGCGGCGCGGGGGGCGGGGCTGCTCTTCCCGCTGTCCCTCGCCTCCGAGGGGAGCTGCCAGATCGGCGGCAATCTCGCGACGAATGCCGGCGGCACGGCGGTTTTGCGCTACGGCACGATGCGCGATCTCACGCTCGGGATCGAGGCGGTCATGCCGGACGGGCGGGTGATGGATTTGCTGGGCGGGCTGCGCAAGGACAATACCGGCTATGCGCTGCGCGATCTGCTGATCGGATCGGAAGGCACGCTCGGGCTGATCACCGCCGCGACGCTGCGGCTCTTTCCCGCGCCCGCGCAGCGCGCGACCGCCTTCATCGCCGCGCCCGGCCCGCACGAGGCGCTTGCCCTTTTCGATCTGATGCGCAATCGCTGCGGCGAGTCGCTCAGCGCGTTTGAATATCTCGAACGGTTCGGGCTGCAAATCGTCCTGGACCATCTTCCCGGCGCGCGCGATCCCTTGGCCGAGCCCTCGCCCTCCTACGTTCTGGCCGAGCTGACCTCGCCCGACCCCGAATCCGATCTGAGCGCCCGGTTTGAGGCCGCGCTTGCCGAGGCGTTCGAGCGCGGCCTGATCACCGACGCCGCGATCGGCGCATCCGAGGCGCAGGGCGCCGCGCTCTGGCAGCTCCGCGAGGCGATGTCCGAGATGCAAAAACATGTCGGTGCCTCGATCAAGCACGATGTCGCCGTGCCTGTCAGCCGCGTGGCCGATTTCATCACCGAGGCGGTCTCCGCCTGCCGCGCCCATATGCCGGGTCTGCGGCCTTGCCCGTTCGGCCATTTCGGTGACGGCAATATCCATTTCAACCTGACCCGCCCCGAGGTGATGGAGGACGCCGAGTTCCTTGACCACTACCCCGCGTTCAACCGGATCGTGCACGACATCGTCGCCAGCATGGGCGGCTCGATCTCGGCCGAGCACGGGATCGGGCAGGCCAAGCGCGGCGAGCTCCTGCGCTACAAAGACCCCGTCGCGCTTGATCTTTTCCGCGCGGTGAAGGCGGCGATCGACCCGCAAGGCATCATGAACCCCGGCAAGCTGATCCCGCCAGCCTAGATGGTCGAGGCGTCGCTGCGCTCGCGCGTGATCTCGAAGCGGCGGTCCAGATCGGGGACCAGCTCCATCCCCAGACCGGGGCCGGGCGGGATCGTGATCATCCCGCCTTTGACCTCGGGCAGGGCGGTCACGAACTCGCGGTACCACCCGCGATAGAATGCGCGGACGCTTTCCTGCACAAGCGCGTTCGGTGCGTTCAGCGACAGATGGGTCGACGCGCAGAGCACGACCGGCCCGGTGCAGTCATGGGGCGCGACCGGCAAATGCCACGCCTCGGCCATCGCGGCGATCTTGCGCGCCTCGGACAGCCCGCCGCACCAGCTCAGATCCAGCATGACAACGCCCGCAGCGCCCGTTTCCAGCAGATCGCGGAACGCCCATCGCGAGGCGAGTGTCTCGGACGCGCAGATCGGCGCGGTGGACGCCTCGGCATAGCGCCTGAGGCTCGCGAGGCTGTCCATGCGGATCGGGTCCTCATGCCAGAACGTGTCGAACGGCGCGAGGGCGCGCGCGATCTGCATCGCCGGCAGAAGCTGCCACATCGAATGGAACTCGACCATGATATCCATCCGGTCCGAGACCGCCGCGCGGATCTTTTCGAACGGGCGCAGCGCCTCGCGCAGATCGGGCCCCGAGATATAGCGCCCGTGGGTCTTTTCGGCGGCGACATCGAACGGCCAGATCTTCATCGCCGTGATGCCCTCTTCCAGCAGCGACAGCGCCAGCTCATCGGCGCGGTGCATGAACCCGTTCAGATCGTCGTAATCGCCGCCGGTCCCCGACATCGCGTAATTGCCGGTCGTCTGCCCGGTCGCCTTCTTGATGTAATCATTGCCCGCGCAGGTGTTGTAGGTGCGGATCGATTGCCGCGTGATCCCGCCCAGAAGCTGCGCGATGGGCTGGCCGGTCGCTTTGCCGAAAATATCCCAAAGCGCGATGTCGAACGCCGAATTGCCGCGCGTCTCGGCCCCGGTGGAGCGGAACCCGAGATACCCCGTCAGATCGCGCGCAAGCGCGTCGATCGCCAGCGGATCGCGCCCGATCACGCGCGGGGCGACATATTCATGCAGATGCGCCTCGACCGTGCGGGCGCCGAAAAACGTCTCGCCGAGGCCGGTGATCCCCTCATCGGTATGGACCTCCAGCCACAGCAGATTGGGCCGCTCGGCGGCGCGGATCGTCTCTACGGCGGTGATTTTCATGGCGTCCCCCTTGCGCTGCTTATGCGGCAAAGCCAGCCTAGCGCGGGGCTGCGCGGCCCGCCAGAGCCGCGGGGCAGGGCGGCCCTAGCCGCGCCGGCGCGGGGCCTGATCGCTCAGCATCCGCATCAAGGGCTGGTAATGCTCGATCACCGCGCGGCGATAGGCGGCCTCGTCTCCGGCGCGCGCGGCATCCAGCAGATCGCCATGCGCCTTGGCGGTCTGACGCAGATCGGCCGGCAGCGCGAGATCGAGCCCCGGCAGGACCGCCGTGTGAATATCCCAGAACGCCGCGACCAACTGCCCCGCAAGGCGGTTGCGCACCGGCGCCAGCAATTCGGTATGAAACTGCCGGTCGGCGGCCAGAAACGTCTCGCCCTTCGCGGCGCTCGCGACCATCTGCGCGACCAGATCATCGAGCGAGCGGTCCGCGCGCCCGCGATGCGCCTCCAGCACCGCCTCGCCGAGCGCGATGTCGAGCGCGCTGCGCATCTCGACCACCTCGCGCAGCACAGCCAGATCGTCGCCGGGCGAGAGCACGCCGCGAAACACGAGCGTCTGGACCAGAGGATCAAGGCTCATCTGGCCCACCACCGTGCCCAGCCCCCGCCGCACCTCGACGATATCAAGCGTCGCAAGCGCGCGGATCGCCTCGCGCACTGATGATCGCGAGACGCCCAGTTCGGCGCACAGCTCCGGCTCGGTCGGGATCGCATCACCGGGGCGCAGCCCGCGCGAGAGGATCAGATGCTTGATCTGCTCGGCTGCGCTTATCCGCCGGTTCTGCTGCTGCATAGATTCGCGCCCATCCATCCTGAACCCTCCCGCATTATCAGCACCTTGCGCGCCATAACTCATCCACCGCGCCAAGCCTTTTGACCGTTTTCGCCGCGCCCCGCAATGTCGGGGTTTACAAAACGCCGTGCGCGTGTCACGTTCCGATCAGAGGACATCAGACGTCAGATGTCAACAACAGGGAGAGAGTTATGCGTCATCTGAAACTCGGCGTTTCGCGCCGTGCGCTTGGCCTCGCGGCGGGCGCGTTTGCTACCATCTCGGTGCTTGGCTTCGGCTCGGCGGCGACGGCGCAGGACGCCGCGATCGACCCCGATGCGACCATTCAGGCCGCGATCGCCTATGGTCTTTCGGGCACGTTCGATCCGCTGAACGCCTCGGGCGCGGTCACGCTGGCGGCGAACTGGCACATCTTCGAGGGTCTGGTCGATCTCGACCCCGTCACGCGCGAGCCCTATGCCGCGCTTGCCGCCGAGATGCCCTCCAGCGAGGACGGGCTCAGCTACGAGATCACGCTTCGCGACGGGGCGGTGTTCCATGACGGCTCGAAAGTCACCGCCGACGACGTGGTGTTCAGCTTCGAGCGCGTCCTTGATCCGGATTCGCAATCGCTCTTCCGCTCGTTCGTGTCGTTCATCGACACTGTCGAGGCGGTGGACGAGGACACGGTCCGCATCACCACGAAATTCCCCTTCAGCCTCTTCAATGAACGCCTCGGCTCGGTCAAGATCGTCCCGCGCGCTCTGGCCGAGGACAACGCGGAAAGCTTCGGCCAGCAGCCGGTCGGCACCGGCCCTTACAAGCTTATCTCGGCCGTCCCGGAAGCCGAAATCCTGTTCGAGCGGTTCAACGATTACACCGGCCCGCGCCCGGCGCAGGCCAAGGATATGGTCTGGAACCTGATTTCCGATCCGACCGCGCGCGTCAATGCGCTGACCTCGGGCACGGTGATGGCGATCGAGGACGTGCCCTATATCGACGCCGATGCCGTGGCCGCGACCGAAACGCTGGAAAGCGCGCAATCCTTCGGCCTTCTCTTTGCGATGTTCAACACCGAGGCCGAGCCGTTCGACGATGTCCGCGTGCGTCAGGCGTTCCTTTACGCGCTCGACATGGACAAGATCATCGGCACCGGGATGCTGGGCAACGCCGAGGCCGCGACCTCGTTCCTGCCCTCGACCCACCCGAATTATCACGAGGCGTCGACCGTCTATAGCCACAACCCCGAGCGCGCCCGCGAATTGCTGGCCGAGGCGGGCGTGCCTGAACTCGACATCACGCTGATGTCCACCGACCACGGCTGGGTGCGCGATGTGGCCCCGATGATCCAGGAATCGCTGGACGAGGTCGGCTTCAACGTCACGCTCGATATCGGGCAGTCGGGCGGGCAGTATGGCAAGGTCGATGCCGGCGAGATGCAGGTGATGATCGCGCCGGGCGATCCGTCCGTGTTCGGCAACGACCCCGACATCCTGATGCAGTGGTGGTATGGCGACAATATCTGGCCGACCACGCGCTATCGCTGGGCGGGCTCGGACGAATACGCGCAGCTCACCACGATCCTTGGCGAGGCGCTGGAACTTGAGGGCAACGCGCAGCAGGAGAAATGGAACGAGGCGTTCGATCTTCTGTCCGAGAACGTGCCGCTTTACCCGCTGTTCCACCGCCAGCTTCCGACCGCGTGGAACGCGGACGAGCTGGTCGGCTTCCAGCCGGTCCCGACCACCGGCCTCTCGTTTCTTGACGTGGGCGTCGCCGAATAAAACAACCCGTCTCGCGCCCCGTTGATGGGCGCGGGCATCACCTGCGGCGCCTTCAACGCGGCGCCGCATCTTTTTCCCGCATCGCGCGCCGCATCGCCAGAGCAGGGGGCATTCTCGCATGATGAACATGATAAATCTGATCGGGCGCCGCCTTGTGCAGCTTCCTGTGATGATTTTGGGGATCACCTTTCTGGTGTTCTTCATCATGTCCTTCTCGAAGATCGACCCGGCCATCACGGCCTTGGGCGAGGGCGCATCGCTGGAGGCGCGGGCGGCCTACCGCGCGCTGCACGGTCTCGATGAGCCGCTGCTGACACGCTATGTCGCGTTTCTGGGCGGGCTGCTGCAAGGCGATCTCGGCACCTATTCGGCGCGGCAATTGCCGGTCATGGCCGAGATCACCCGCGCCTTTCCGATCACGCTGCAACTGACCTTTTTCGGGCTGATCATCGCGGTCGCCGCTGCGCTTGTGCTGGGCGTCATCGCCGCGATCTGGCGCGGGCGGTGGCCCGATCAGGTGATCCGCATCCTGTCGATCGCCTCGCTTTCGACGCCCTCATTCTGGCTCGCCGTGCTGCTGATCCAGCTTTTCGGGCACCGGGTCGGGCTGATCTCGCTGCTGCCGACCTCGGGCCGGCTGCCGGCCTTGCTGGACGATCCCGCCGGCTGGTTCCTGCGAATGCTGCTGCCGGCCTTTGCGCTTGGGGTGCCGGTGATCGGCCAACTCTCGCGCGTTGTCCGCACGGCCGTCGTCGAAGAGCTGGACCGCGATTACGTGCGCACCGCCCTCGGCGCCGGCATCCCGCGCCGCATCGTGGTCGCCCGCAACGTGCTGCGCAACGCGCTTATCACGCCGATCACCGTGCTGGGCCTCAGGATCGGCTATCTGATGGGCGGCGCCGTGATTATCGAGATCATCTTCAATATCAACGGGATGGGGATGCTGATCCTCAATGGCGTCACGAATAACGAGCCGAATCTCGTTCAGGGCGTCACGCTGACCGTCGCGCTTGCCTTCGTTGTCATCAACATCATCGTTGATCTGCTTTATGTGCTGGTCAACCCGCGGATCAGGTCGGTCTAGATGCTGCGCGCCGGTCTGACAAAGCGCCTCTCGAACCCCGGCCTGCGGCTGGCGGGGCTGCGCGAGCTGCCCTTGTCGTCGAAGCTCGCCATCGGCTTTCTGCTGATCGTCGCGCTTGTGGCTGTGTTTGCGCCGCTGATCGCGCCCTATAACCCGCTATCGACCGGGCTCACGCGCGGGCCGCAAGGGCCGGACGCAGCGCACTGGTTCGGCACGGACCGGCAGGGCAGGGACATCTTCTCGCGGCTGGTTTACGGCGCGCGCTACTCGCTTGTGATCGGGATCGCCGCGACCGGCGTGGCCCTGATCGCCGCCGCGATCCTTGGCGCAATCGCCGCGACCGCGCATCGCTGGGTGTCCGAGGTGCTGATGCGGGTGCTCGACATGGTCATGTCCTTCCCCGGCATCGCGCTTGCCGTGGTGTTCGTGACCGTGTTCGGCCAGTCGCTGCCGGTCCTCGTGCTGACGATCGCGTTCCTTTACACGCCGCAGCTCACCCGCGTGATCCGCGCCAATATCATCGGCCAATATGGCGAGGATTACGTCGCCGCGATCCGCGTTATGGGCGCCTCGACCCCGCGCATCCTCATCAAGCATGTCATGCGCAACTGCCTCGCCCCGATTCTCGTTTTCGCAACGGTGTTGGTGGCCGATGCGATCGTGTTCGAGGCATCGCTCTCGTTCATTCAGGCCGGCGTGCCGGACCCCGAGCCGAGCTGGGGCAACGTCATCGCCGCCGGGCGCCAGCTTGTCATGTCGGGCGCGTGGTGGCCCACCTTCTTCGCGGGGCTGCTGATCACGCTGACGGTGCTGGCGCTCAATATCCTGTCCGAGGGGATGACCGACGCGATGGCCGCGCCGCGTGCGCGCGCCCATGTGAACGCAAGCGCGGTCGAGGCCGCAATCGACCGCGCCGAGGCCGAGACAGACGCGCCCGAGGCCGCGCTGGAAGAAAGCCTTGGCGCGCTGCGCCGGATCGAGACCGCGCGCCGCGACCGTCTGGTCTATACGCGCGACGCCGCGCCGCTGCTCGAGGTGCGTCATCTCTCGATCGGCTTTCCGCGCCACGGCGATGTGAATGTGGTCGATGACATCTCGTTCACCGTCCGCCCCGGCGAGACGATGGCTCTGGTGGGCGAATCCGGCTGCGGCAAGTCGATCACATCGCTTGCGGTGATGGGACTTTTGGACCCGCGCGCGCGGATCGAGGGCGAGATCCTTTTCGAGGGGCGCGACCTGCTGAAAATGTCCGCGCGCGAGAGGAACGCCCTGCGCGGGCGCGGCATCGCGATGATCTATCAGGACGCGCTCTCCGCGCTCAACCCCGCCATGCTGATCCGCGCGCAGATGGCGCAGCTGACCGCGCGGGGCGGCACGCGCAGCGCCGCCGATCTGCTGAAACTGGTCGGGCTCGAGCCGGAACGCACGCTCGCCTCTTACCCGCACGAGCTTTCGGGCGGGCAGCGCCAGCGTGTGCTGATCGCGATGGCCCTGACCCGCGATCCAAAGCTGGTCATCGCGGATGAGCCGACGACCGCGCTGGATGTCACGGTGCAGAAACAGGTGATCGAGCTGCTGAACCGCCTGCGCGAGGAGCTCGGCTTCGCGATGCTGTTCGTCAGCCATGATCTGGCGCTTGTGGCTGAGATCTCGCACCGCATTTCGGTGATGTATGCCGGCCAGATGGTCGAGCAGGGGCGGACGCAGGAAATCCTCACAAGCCCGATGCATGAATATACGCGCGGCCTTCTCGGCGCGGTGCTGTCGATCGAGGCGGGGGCCGAGCGGCTCCATCAGGTGCGCGGCACGGTCCCGAGCCCGCGTGAGTTTCCAAAGGGCGACCGCTTTGCCCCTCGATCGTCCGATCCGGCGCGGAATGCGGGCGTGTCCCGCGTCATGCGCCAATTGCCGGGGACCGAGCATGTCTATGCCGCCCACCCGGACGATCCCGCGCCGGAGGCAAGCCCATGAGCCAGTCCCCGAGCCAACCGATCATCGAGCTGCGCGGCGTCAGCGTCGATTTCCGCACCCGCAACTCGACGCTCTTCAACCCGCAATATCTGCGCGCGGTCGATAACGTCTCGCTCGCCGTGCGGCCGGGCCGGACGCTGGGCGTGGTCGGCGAATCCGGCTCGGGCAAATCGACCGCCGCGAAGGTGCTGATCGGCCTGGTCGAGCCCAGCGAGGGCGAGGTCGTCTTCGAGGGCGCGCCGATCCGCCGCTTTGACGCCAGAACGCGGAGCCGTCTGGGCCGCGTCGTGTCGGTCGTGTTCCAGGACCCCGCCACGGCGCTGAACGCGCGGATGTTGGTGCGCGATGCGTTGGCCGACCCGCTCGAGGTGCACGGGATCGGCAACGCCGCCTCGCGCCGGGCCCGCGTTGCGGATCTGATCGCGCGGGTCGGGCTGCCGCAATCGGTGCTCGACGCCATTCCCGCCCAGCTTTCGGGCGGGCAAAGACAGCGCGTCGCGATCGCCCGCGCCCTCGCGCTCGAGCCGAAAGTGATCGTCGCGGACGAGCCAACCTCGGCGCTTGACGTGTCGGTGCGCGCGCAGATCCTGAACCTGCTGCTGGACCTCAAGACCGATCTCGGCCTCGCTATGGTCTTCATCTCGCACGATATTCAGACCGTGCGCCACGTCTCGGACGAGATCGCCGTGATGCGCGGCGGCAAGATCGTCGAATTCGGCCCCGGCGCGCAGGTCTTCGGCGCCCCTCGCGAGGATTACACCCGCACGCTTCTGGCCGCCGCGCCAAGCCTTCTTCACGCAC
>JAUNRZ010000200.1 GCA_030539455.1 Paracoccus sp. (in: a-proteobacteria)
GCCCGCGATTGGTCTGATGCGCCCGAGAGCTGTCGGTCCTTTGCCGGGTCCATATCATGCGCCTTTCGGCCCTGATATGCCCGCCACAGGTCGGGGCGACGTTCCTTGGTCAGGCTTTCGGCCTGCAGGGCCCGCCAACGCGAAATTGCCGCATGATTGCCGGATAGCAGAACCTCCGGTATCGCGCGGTTTTCCCACAAAGCGGGCTTCGTGTATTGAGGATGTTCAAGCAAGCCATCGGAAAAGGATTCCTCGGCCAGAGAGTCCTGATTCCCCAACACGCGCGGTATAAGGCGAATCGCCGTGTCGATCAAGACCTGAGCGGCAAGCTCGCCGCCGGTCAGGACATAATCGCCGATGCTGATTTCCTCGACCTCGTGGGCATCGAGAACCCGCTGATCGACGCCCTCGAAACGCCCGCAGATCAGCACCGCGCCCGGCCCGTCGGCGAGGGCGCGCGCGCGCGCCTGCGTCAGCGGCCGCCCGCGCGGAGAGAGATAGATCACCGGCAGGTCCGGGGCGGCATCGCGCAGGGCGGCGTCCATCACCTCGGGGCGCATGACCAGCCCCGCGCCGCCGCCTGCGGGCGTGTCATCGACATTGCGGTGCCTGCCGATCCCGTAGTCGCGCAGCGCAATCGTCCGCAGCGTCCACACCCCCGCCTCGAGCGCGCGGCCGGTCAGCGACAGGCCCAGCACACCGGGGAACGCCTCGGGGAAGAGGGTCACGACCTCGGCCCGCCACGGGGCCGCGCCGGGGCCGGGGGCCGTGTCGCGGTCGGAGGCGGCCATCCGCGCTACTCGTCCGAGCCGGGCGGGTCGGCGACGATGCGCCGCGCGCCCAGATCGACGGTCGGCACGACCGCGCGGGTGAAGGGCAGAAGCACAATGCCGCCCTCGCCTGCGATTTCCAGAATATCGCCCGCGCCGTGATCGTAGATCGCGCGCACGCGGCCAAGTGGCGCGCCGCCGGTATCGACCACCTCGAGCCCGATCAGATCGGCATGATAGAATTCGTCATCGGGCAGGGAGGGCAGCTTGCCCCGCTCGGCCCAGAGCGTGAGCCCGCGCAGCGCCTCGGCCTCCTCGCGGGTGGTGACGCCGGAAAGCCGCGCGCCGAGCCCGCCGGAAGTGGGGCGCGTCAGGCGCAGATCAAAGCTGCGCGTGCCGTCCTCGGTGGTCAGGGGCGAGTAATTCGCGATATCGGCCGGTTCGGCGCAGAAGCTTTTTACGCGGACCTCGCCGCGCACGCCGAACGCGCCGGCGATTGCGCCGACGCAGACGCGCGGGGCGCTATCCTTGCGCTCAGACATCGACGCCCCGGCACACGCCGGCGTGCATCGTGCCGCCGAGATCAAGGCAGGCATCGGCGGCCAGATAACGCTCGGCCGCGACCCCGATCGCGAGCCCGGACAGCAGCATGGCGGCGCAGATCAGAACACGCATGACAGCTCCTCAGGAAGATGCGGCCCGCCGCGATGGGCGGGCCGGGCTCGGATCATTCCTGCGCTTCGGCGGCATCCGCGGCCGCTTCATCGGCCTGATCGACGCTTTGCGCTTCTTCCGCAGCGGCGCGGGCGGCCTCTTCCTTGTCGGCTTTTTCCTTCGCGCGTTCCTGCGCTTTCTTGCCCGGCTCGCCCTTTTTCAGGTTGGCGCGCTCGGCCTTGTCGCGGTTGCCGGCGGCCTCGAGAAAGCGCGCGATGCGGTCGGTCGGCTGCGCGCCCTGATCGAGCCAGTACTGCACGCGCTCCATGTTCATCTGCACGCGGTCCTCGCTGTCCTTGGCCAGCAGCGGGTTGTAGGTGCCCAGCTTCTCGATGAAGCGGCCATCGCGGGGCATCCGCGAATCGGTCGCGACGATCGCGTAATGCGGACGCTTTTTCGAGCCGCCACGGGCCAGACGGATTTTCATTGCCATGTTGTTATCTCCTGATGAATGGCGTTCGGGGCGCGGGCTGCGCCGCCTTAGGATTGCAGTTGTTCGTGGTGGCGGATGACCTCCGCGATCACGAAGTTGAGGAATTTGCGCGCGAATTCCGGGTCGAGATCGGCCTCGCGCGCGAGGCGTTCCAGCCGCTCGATCTGCCGCTCTTCGCGGGCGGGATCGGACGGCGGAAGGTCGTGTTCGGCCTTGAGGCGGCCGACCGCTTGCGTGTGCTTGAAGCGCTCGGCAAGCGTGTAGACGAGGATCGCGTCCAGCCGGTCGATGCTGGCGCGGTGATCGGCCAAAAGGCTGGCGGCGCGGGTGGTTGCGTCACTCATGGGGCAGTCCTTGCGGCGATGTCGCGTGCCTGCGGCGCGAGTATTTGGGCGCAGAAGAAGATCATGCCGCTTCCCTTTCGGGGTGGCGGTAGATCAGGCAGGGCTGCCCGCGCATCGTCGTTTCGCGCTCGATTTTTGCACCCATCCTCTCGGCGAGGCGGCGCGAGCGCGTGTTGGCCGGGCCGATCAGCGAGACGGGCGGTTTGTTGCCGCGCTCGATCCACCAAGTAAGGGCAGCATTTGCTGCCTCAAAGGCCAGCCCGCATCCCTCGAACCCGTCATAGACCTGCCAGCCGAGTTCGTGATCGGGATAGTCCGGCGCCCAGCCGATGCCGCACCGTCCCGCGACCGCTTGGCTGGCTCGGTCCTCGATCGTCCACCACCCATGACCGCGAAGCACCCATTGACCGATATTCGAGCTGTGCCGGGAGAACACCTCCCATTCCTCGAGCGGGCCGCCGACATGGACGGCGCGGTCCGAGCGGAAGAACGCCGCCATCGCAGGCAGATCCGAGGCGGCGGGCGCGCGCAGCGTGAGCCGCTCGGTCTCGATCACCGGGATATGAGCGGTGAGGGCACTCATTTCTTGCCGAACAGCCCCGAAAGCCCGCCGGGCAGGGCGCCGCCAATGCCTTGCGGCCCTTGCAGCATCCGCGAGGCTTCGGCCATCTGCGCCGGGTCCATGCTCGCCGCATCGGGCAGCCCGGCCTTGCCGGTCAGCGAGCGCATCGCCTGACGCAGCATCCCGCCTTTCATCTTGCCCAGCTTTTTCATCGTGTCGGCCATCTGCCGCTGCAT
>JAUNRZ010000047.1:0-8237 GCA_030539455.1 Paracoccus sp. (in: a-proteobacteria)
CAGATCATCTCGACCGGCGAGACGCGGGTGGCGTTCCGCCCGTGGTCCTATCTCGCGCCGATGACGCTGCGCTTTACCGCGCTTGACCCCGCAGCGGTCCGCGAGGGCGAGGGCGGGATCAAGATCGCGCCTCTGGCCGTGGTCGAGCGTTGGGCGCAGACGGTCACGCTGGAACACGGCGTCAACTGCGCCGAGAGTGCGGTGCGCCCGCCGCAAGGGGAATGGGTGCGCCTGCCGGCGGGCGATCCGCTGGTTCGCGCAGTCTGCAATGGAGGATAGGATATGGCCCGCGTGATGGTGATCGAGGACGAGGACAATATCGCGATTGCGCTTGATTTTCTGCTCTCGCGCGATGGGCACAGCCACACGCGGCTCGCGACCGGGGCGGGCGCGGTCGAGGCGATCAGGGCCGAGCGGCCCGATCTGGTCCTTCTTGATATCATGCTGCCCGAGATTTCCGGCTATCAGATCGTGGAAGAGCTGCGCGCCGATCCGACCCTTGCCGATGTGCGCGTTCTGATGATGACCGCGCGCGGCTCGGTCGTCGAAAAGCGGCGCGGGATGGCGCTTGGCGCGGACGGGTTCATTGCCAAACCGTTCGAGCTGGCCGAGCTGCGCGCGGAGATGGAGCGCCTGCTGGCAGGCGACGGCGCGCCGGATGCGGCAGCGAACGGGGCGGGGTCGCCCTGATGCTCACGCGCCTGTCCTTGCGGGTGAGGGTGTTCCTGATCTTCGCGGGGCTGGCGGCTGTTGTGCTGGCCGCTTTGCTGGGCGGGCTTTATCTGGCCGGCGCGGGGCTTGATGCGGCGGCGCAGGACCGGCTGGTTCAGGCCGGGCTGATCGGGGGCTTTGGCGCGCTCGGGGCGATCACTCTGGTGTGGTATCTCTTCGATATCAACGTCGCGCGCCCGATCGAGACGCTTGCCGGCGGGATCCTGACCGGCGCCATGCCGGGCCCGGATGAGGGGCGCTATCTGGCCGATCTTGCCCCCGCCGCCCGCCGCGCCGCCGAGGCGCGCGCGAAGGCCCGCGCCGAGCTTGACGCCGCGATGGAGGCTCATGCGGCCGCGCAGGCGCGCGAGAAGGGGATGCTCGAATCGATCCTCAGCGATCTCGGGGCCGGGGCGATCATGACCGATGCCGAGGGGCGGGTCGTGTTCTACAACAACGCCGCCGGCCAGCTTCTGCCCGGCCTGACGCTCGACCGGATGCTGGCGCGGTTCGTGCGGCCCGGCGGGCTCGACGCGGCGCTTGCCCGGATCAGGGCGGGGGCGGGCGGCACCGATGTGACGCTGATCGGCGATCAGGACACGCGGCTGACGGGGCGGATGCGGCGGCTCGAGGGCGAGGCGGGCGGCTTCGTTCTGATCCTGCGCCCGGTCGGGCGCGACACCGTCGCCCCGCGCGCGGCGATGGAAAAGCTGCGCCGCCATGCCTCGACGCTTGTGCCGCTGCTGGGCGATATGTCGGGCCCGGTCCCGCCCGCCTTGGGCGAGGCGATCCGCGCCGAGGGGCAGGGGCTGTCCTCGGCGCTGCGCGAGCTTGACGCGGTGCTGACCGCGCGCCCGCCCCGGCAGCGGCGCGTCTCGGCCGACGAATTGGCGCGCGGGCTCGGCCTGCCGCTGGGCGAGGTGGCGGGGGTCACGCTCGCCGCCGATGGCTGGCAGATCGGCGGCCTTCTGGCGATGATCGCCGCGCGGCTGATCGAGACCGGCCGCGAGCCGACCGCCTCGATCACCGCCGGCGGCGACGAGGCGCTTGTCACCCTCTCATGGCAGGGCGCGCCCTTGTCGATTGCCAAGCTCGATCAATGGCTTGGCGGCGCGCCGGACCCCGATCAGCCGGATCTGAGCGGGCATGACATCCTTGCGCTCCACGGCTCGGGGATCTGGCCCGAGGGCGGAAATGGCGGCGAGCCGAGGCTCGCATTGCCGCTGACCATCTCGGCCCAGCCGGTCGCCGCGCGCCCGGGCGTGACCTATGATTTCGCGCTCTCGGGCAAGGGCGCGGGCGATCTGCGCCCGCTTGGCGCGATGAGCTGCGTCGTGTTCGACACCGAGACGACCGGGCTGACGATGGCCGACAAGATCGTCCAGATCGCGGGGCTGCGCATCTCGAACGGGCGGCTGACCGGGGAAAGCTACGAGACGCTCGTTGATCCGGGGCGCAGGATCCCGCCGGGCTCGACCGTCATTCACGGGATAACCGATGAGATGGTGAAGGGCGCGCCCGCTATCAGCGAGGCGCTGCGCGGCTTTGCGCGCTTTGCCGAGGACGCGGTGCTGATCGCCCATAACGCGCCCTTCGATATCGGCCTTCTGCGCGCCGCCGAGAACGAGACCGGCGTGCGGTTTCGCAACAAGGTCATGGATACGGTGCTGCTGTCGGCGATGATCTGGGGGCAGGGCGCGGTCCATTCGCTCGACGCGATCTGCGAGCGGCTGGAGATCGACCTGCCGCCCGAGCTGCGTCACACCGCGATGGGCGATGCGCGCGCGACCGCCGAGGCTTATCTGCGGATGCTGCCCGCGCTCGCGGCCAAGGGGGTCACGAAATTCGAGCATGTGCTGGCCGAGACGCGCAAATATCGCCGGCTTCTGGCCGATGCGAACCTGCCCGGCGTGGTGACGCAGGCGCCGCCCGATCCCGATCTCGAGGCCGAGGCCCGTTAATTCGCGCCAAGCCGCGCGGCGAATTCGGCGAGCCGGGCGGCGGCCTCGTCCGCCGCCTGCGCGTCATATTCGAGAAGGCTCCCCGGCGCCTTTCGCTGCTGATCGAAGCCGTGATCAACGCCTTGCAGCACATCGATCTGCACGTTCTGCCCATCCGCCCGCAGCGCCTCGGCAAGCGCCTGACAATCGGCGTTGTCCACGATCCGGTCATCGGAGGCGAGCAGGAATTGCAGCGGGATCATGCGTTGGATGCCCTGCACATCGGCGCGGTTGAAAAGCCCGCAATACGGGTAAAGCAGGAACGCCCCGTCGATCCGCGCGGCGCTTTGCCGGCGCGGCTCGGGCCATTCCGCAAGGCCGACCGGCGGGGCCGCGCGGCCAAGCTGGGCCAGATATTCGAGCCCCGCCCAGCCGCCATGCGAGGCGCCGACGACCATCATCCGCTGCCCGTCAATGCGCGGATCGCGCGCCATTTCGGCGACGGCAACGGCGACATCGCCGGCGCGCTCGGCCCCCGAGAGGATCTGCCCGACGCAGACCAGCCTCCAAGCTTGCAGGTGGCCGTAGCCGCGCGGTGCGTGGCTGTCGAGGATCAGCGAGGCCCAGCCTGCCTCGGCAAGCGCCTCGGCATAGCGCCCCAGATTGTCGGCCGGCCCGTCACAGCCCGACAGCAGCAGCGCAAGCGGCGCGGGGCCGCGCGCGCCTTCCGGCAGGCGCAGAACCCAATGCGCCGAAAGCGCCTCTGCCCGCGCCTGCGGCGTGTCGGGGGCAAGCTCGATCCCGCGATCGCGCAGCGTCAGATTGCCCGCGATCAGCAGCGCCATCGCGGCAAAAAGCGCCAGCACCGCCAGCACATATCGCCGCACCCGCCACATTATTCGTTCGCGCAAAGATCAAGGCAGATCGCCTCGATCCGCGCGCGAAGATCGGGGCTCAGCCCGCCGGGAAGGGCAACCGCCGCCCAGGCGTCAACGTAATGCGCCGCGCGGTAGCGATGGCCAAAGCCGGGCGGAGGATCCTGCGAGAGGACCATGTCGACCGCCATCTGCACCATCGTCACCACCGGATACCATGTCATTTGCGGGCTGACATCGGGGGCGCGCGGCTCGGTCATCCATTCGGGTTTGCGCCACGCGCTTGCCGGCGAATAGAACACGATCGGATCGCTGCCATACTGGATGAACACGACCCGCATCCGCCCCCAGCCATCGGGGCTGAGGGGCTGCCGCCCATCCGTGAAGCGCACCACATCGCCCGCGCCGATCTGCGGCAGAACGAAGGGCGAGCCCGGATTGCGCCGCTGCGTCGTCTGGAGCCACATCGCAGAAGTGAAGGGCGGCCCCGCCCAGACCGCGCCGTCGATCGGGTCGGACACGGTTTGCAGCAGATCGAGCGAGTTCATCGACGCCCAAGCGCCAAGGCTGATCCCAAAGAGATAAAGCCTCGGGCGCGCATGGGGCGGGCGGGCCGACCATTCGGCGTAGACCGCATCGAACAGGGCCTGCGCGGTTTCCAGCCCGGTATTGGTCTCGGCGATCAGGGCGAGGAAGGACGAAAGGTAAGAATACTGGATCGCGACCGTCGCGACATTGCCGCCGAGCAGATATTCGAGCGCGTCATGCGAGGCCGGCTCCATCCAGCCGGTGCCTGTCGGGATCGAGATGACAAGCGCCGCGCGGTCGAACGCGCCGGTGCGGCGCATCTCGGCAAGGGCGATCTCGGCGCGCTCGGCCGCGCTTTCGCCCTGCTCGCGCCCGATATAGATGCGCAGCGGCTCGATGGCGGGGCGGCCGGTGATCTCGGCGATGCGCGCGGCGCTTGGGCCTGACTGCACGAAGCTGCGCCCGCGCTCGCCCATCGCGGCCCAGTCGATCAGCGATGCCGCCGAGCCCGCGCGCCAGCTTTCCGCCGGGGCGGGGCTGCCGGGGTCGGTAAAGCGCGCGGCGGCGGCGGACGCCTCGTCGGCGGCGCGGAAGAGATTGCGCACCACGCCGCGGTCGGTCAGCACGAAGATCGCCGCCAGCACCACGACCAGCCCAAGCAGATTGGCCGTCGCCGGCGCGACATGGCGCGCAAGCCGCCGGCGCGTCTGATCGAAGAGAAGCTGCACCGCGCGCCCGATCAGCAGCGCGAGCAGCAGAACGCCGAACGCGATCAGCAGCGTGCGGGCCATGTCCGCCTCGGACAGCGTCTCCATGCCGACCCGTTCGCGGACCGAGTTCTGCCAGCCCAGAAACTGGCTGAGGAACCACGCCAGAACGCCAAAGACCGGCACGAGGATGATTGTATGCGCCACATCCGCCGCCCGCCCGCGCAGGCGCGGGAGCTGGAACGCGCGCCAGAAGCTGAGCGCCCATGACGTGATCCCGTAGCCGATCGCGGCCATGATCCCCGCCTGCAGCCCCTGCGCGTCCGCATCGCGCGGGATGAGCGAGGGCGTAAGCGCCGCGCAGATCATCAAGATCGCCGCAGCAAGCGGCAAAAGCTGGGGGAGGTGAAACAATCGGCGCATGGCAAACTCGTCTGGACGCGCGGCGAAACTATCAGCAAAGCGGGGCGTTCGGAAGGGTTGCGGCGGGCGCGATGCTCGGGCGAGAATGGCGCCGCAACCGGGCCTCGTCGCCCGGAAAAAAAATGGCCAGAGGGGCTTTGATGACGCAAGACCAGATACTGATTTTCGCGATTCTGGCGATGGCTATCGGGCTGTTTCTGCATGGAAAATGGCGCCACGACATTGTTGCGTTGATTGCGCTTTTGACGGCGGTTGCGACCGGGCTGGTCCCCTCGGGCGCGGCGTTCGAGGGGTTCGGGCAGCCGGCCGTCATCACCGTCGCCTGTGTTCTGGTGCTGAGCCGGGGGCTGCAACGAACCGGCGCGGTCGATATTCTGGCGCGGAACGTGATCCCGCAGGGCGGCAATGTGACGCTCTCGATGGGCGCGCTTGTCGTTCTGGGCACGTTTCTGTCGGCATTCATGAACAATGTCGGCGCGCTTGCGCTTCTGATGCCGATGGCGATCAAGATGGCCCGCGATCTCGATCTCGCGCCTGGCCAGATCCTGATGCCGCTGGCGTTTGGCACGCTGCTTGGCGGGATGACGACGCTGATCGGCACGCCGCCGAACCTGATCGTCTCGGGCTTTCGCGAGGAGATTGCGGGCTCGGGCTATGCGCTTTTCGACTTCGCCCCGGTTGGTGTGCCGGTGGCTTTGGTCGGGGTCGCGTTTCTGGTGCTGGTCGGCTGGCGGTTTGTGCCGGTCCGCTCGGGCGGGGCGGATGACGATTTCTCGACCGGCGCCTATTTCACCGAGCTGAGCGTCAAGAAGAACTCGAAGCTGATCGGCGGCTCGCTGCGTGAGGCCGAGGATGAGATGGCCGAGGCGGGCGCGCAGATCGTCCGTCTGGTGCGCAACCAGGTCGCGATGACCGCCCCGCGCGGGCGCGTGCCGCTGTCCGAGGGCGATATCCTGGTCGTCGAGGCCGAGCTGGATGCGCTGAGCGATATTCTCTCGTCGCTCGGGCTTGGGCTGGTCGAGGACGAACGCGCCCGCGAGGCGAAAGAGAAAGAGGCCGCCGCGCAGGCGAAAGCCGAGGAGAAAGCGCGGGCCGAGGCCGAGAAGGCCGAGGCGCAAGAGGATGCGGGCGGCGAGGAAGCGGCCGAGCAGCCAGCGCAGCTTGCGCAAGTCGAGACGCGGCAGGCAGAGGCTGCGCCGGTCGAGGTGCCCGCCGCCGATGGGCGTTCGGGCGGGAAGGCGGGTGAGGGCGATGCGACCGATGGCGAGGACAAGCAGGACGCCGATCCAAAGCCAAGAAGCGAGGTGCAAGAGATCATCCTGCGCGAATATGTGCTCCGGCCCGAATCGGAATATATCGGGCGCTCGCCGCTGTCGCTGTCATTGCGCACGCGGTTCGGGATCAACCTTCTGGCGCTGTCACGCTCGGGGGCGCGGCGGACGAACCGGCTGCGCTCGATCCGGTTTCAGTCGGGCGATCTGATCTTGCTGCAAGGCCCGCCCGAATCGCTGTCGGAGTTCGCGACCGCCGCCGGGGCCGTCCCGCTGGCCGAGCGGAGCCTCGATCTGCCCGACCGGCGCATGGCTCTTTTTGCGGTGCTGATCATGGTCGGCGCGATCGCGATTGCGGTGGCAGGGCTTTTGCCCACGCCGGTGTCGTTCATGATGGCGGTCGTCGCCTCGATCATGCTGGGCACCGTGCCGCTGCGCGAGCTTTATACATCGATCGACTGGTCGGTGATCGTGCTTCTGGCCGCCCTGATCCCCGTCGCCGGCGCGATGGAGACGACCGGCGCGGCTGCGCTTGTGGCGCAGATGCTGGTCGATAATCTCGCTGGCGGGAGCGTTCTGATCGCGCTGTCGCTCGTGCTGATCGTGACCATGACGCTGTCGGATGCAATGAACAACGCGGCGACGGCGGCGGTGATGTGCCCGATCGCGATCGGCATTGCGGTGCAGCTTGGCGCCTCGCCCGACCAGTTCCTGATGGCGGTCGCGATCGGGGCTTCCTGCTCGTTCCTGACCCCGATCGGCCACCAGAACAACACGCTGATCCTCGGGCCCGGAGGCTTCCGCTTTGGCGATTACTGGAAGCTGGGGCTGATCCTTGAGATCATCGTGGCGGTCACTGCGATCCCGCTCCTGATGTTCTTCTGGTCCTAGGTCTCGTTCAGAATATAGCGGTGATAGCGCAGCATGAGCGCAAGCCCCAGCACCGTCGTCGCGCCAGCAATGCCGAACACGTAAAGATGGCTGATATAGGCCGCATCATAGCTGTGATACATCGCCTTGCGCATCTGGCCGACGACGTGAACGACCGGGTTATACCACAGATAATCGCGGAACGGCTGCGGCACCGATTCAAAGGTGAAGAAGATGCAAGAAAGGATGAACATCGGCCGGTTGAGGATCCCCCAGACCTTTTCCCACACCGGATAAAGCGCGAAGAGCACGCAGTTGAGCGTCCCGATCCCGATCCCAAGCGCGGCCGCCATCATATAGGCCAGCAGGATCTGGTCGATCTGCGGATCGGTCCGCGTCTCCCACACGATCATGATGCCGCTGAAGATGATGAAGCCGACCAGAAACTGGGTGATAAGATTGACCAGAACCCGCGCGATCATCGCGTCGATATAGGTCACGGCGGGATAGAACAGCAGCGCGCGCGAGAAGTTGAGCGATTTGGCGAGCTTGTTGTTGATCTCGTTATAAAGCCCCAGCATCAGGATGCCGGTCGCGTAGAAGATCGGGAAGTTGACGCCGATGGCGGGGGTGCGCATGATGATCGAGAAAACGACCGTCAGCAGGGCGATCCCGGCGACAGGCTCGATGATGACCCAAAGATAGCCGCCGCCGGTCTTGCCGTAGGTCGTGGACATCTCGCGCAGCATGAGCGCCCAGATCGTGCGGATCATCGCAAAGCGCCGCCCGCCCGAAACAGGGCGCAGTTTGACGTTTGCGTTGGAGGACAGATCGCTCATCGACAGGATACCGCATTGCAGATGCGGGCCAAGTCTATCACCGAGACGAGCGGTTTTGGCAAGTGTGCGGGCC
>JAUNRZ010000047.1:8337-16281 GCA_030539455.1 Paracoccus sp. (in: a-proteobacteria)
ACGGATTCGCCGCAGCCGCAGGCATCGGTCACATTCGGGTTACGAAAGCGGAAGCCGCTGTCCAGAAGCCCGGTCTCGAAGTCGATTTCCGTGCCGAAGAGAAACATCTGCGCCATCGGCGCGATCAGGACACGGGCGGAGCCTTGCTCGACCACCTCTTCGCTGGGGGCAGCTTCCTCGGCGAGCTCCATCGTGTATTCCATCCCCGCGCAGCCGCCTTTTTTCAACCCGATACGCAGGCCAAATGCGGATTTGCCTTCCATCAGCCGGGCGATTTGCCGCTCGGCCGCCGGGGTGATGGTGACGGGGCTTTTGCCGGGGATCGAGAACATCGAAAAACCTCTGTTGCGCCCGGTCAATGTAGGGCCCCGCGCGCGTCATCTCAAGATGCGGCGCTCGGGGCGGGGGCTGCGAGATGAGTATTTGGGCGCAGAAGAAGACCTATTCCGCGGCGCCGATGGCGCGGGCGAAGGCGGTGCGGTAAAGCTGAGAGAGCTCGGCCAGATCGCCCGCATCCTCGCCCATCTGCACGGCCTGGCCGCCGAAAACGCCCATCTGCGCGGCCTCGATCCCGGCTTTTTCCGCCGCCGCGAGCAGAGCCTCGGCCCCCGCCGCGTCGCAGGCGAGCAGATAGCGCGCCTGATCCTCGCCAAAGAGCGTCGGGATATCGCCGGCCTCGAGTCGCAGCCCGATCCCCGCCGCATCGGCCATCTCGAAGGCGGCAAGCGCAAGCCCGCCATCGGAAAGATCGCTCGCCGCGCGGATCGCGCCGTGATGGGCCCGGACGAACTCGCCATGCGCGCGCTCGGCGTCAAGATCGACCGGGGGCGCATCGCCGGCCTCGATCCCGAACGCCTCGGCGGCAAGGGCGGACTGGCCGAGATGCCCTTCGGTCCGGCCGATCACGATGATGATGTCGCCGTCCTGAACCGCGCCGCCGATCAGATCGCCCGCATCGCGCAAAAGCCCGACCCCGCCAATCGTCGGCGTCGGCAGGATCGCCTGACCGTCCGTCTCGTTGTAAAGCGAGACATTGCCCGACACGATCGGGAAATCGAGCGCGCGGCACGCCTCGCCGATCCCTTTGATCGCGCCGACGAACTGGCCCATGATCTCGGGCTTTTCGGGGTTGCCGAAATTGAGATTGTCGGTCGTCGCGAGTGGCAGCGCCCCGACCGCGCAGAGATTGCGGTATGCCTCGGCCACCGCCTGCTTGCCGCCCTCATAGGGGTTCGCCTTGACGTAACGGGGAGTCACGTCCGAGGTGAAGGCAAGCGCCTTGCCGGTCCCGTGAACGCGAACGACGCCCGCGCCCATGCCCGGCCGGCGGATCGTGTCGGCGCCGACCTGCGTGTCATACTGCTCCCAAACCCATGCTTTATGGGCGTAATTCGGGCTCGAGATCAGGGCGCGGAGCCCGTCCAGCGGGCTGATCGCCGGCAGCTCGGGCAGCGCCTCGGGGGGCGGGGTTTCGAGATGCGGGCGATCATATTCGGGCGCGCTCGAGGACAGTTTCGACAGCGGCAGATCCGCCTTGATGTCATTGCCCTGCATGATGAGGAAACGGTCCTCCGGGATCGTCTCGCCGACAATCGCGAAGTCGAGATCCCATTTCTCGAAAATCGCGCGCGCCTCGTCCTCTTTTTCCGGGCGCAGGACCATCAGCATCCGTTCCTGGCTTTCGGAGAGCATCATCTCATAGGCGCTCATCTCCGCCTCGCGCACCGGCACGCGGTCAAGATCGAGGCGGATGCCCAGCCCGCCCTTGTCGCCCATCTCGACCGCCGAGCAGGTGAGCCCGGCCGCGCCCATATCCTGGATCGAGATGACCGAGCCGGTCGCCATCAGCTCGAGACACGCCTCGAGCAGGCATTTCTCGGTGAACGGATCGCCGACCTGCACGGTCGGGCGCTTTTCCTCGATCGTGTCGTCGAACTCGGCCGAGGCCATCGTCGCCCCGCCAACCCCGTCGCGGCCGGTTTTCGCGCCAAGATAGACGACCGGCATCCCGACGCCCGAGGCGGCCGAATAGAAGATTTTGTCCGCATCGGCGAGCCCGGCGGCAAAGGCGTTGACCAGACAATTGCCGTCATAGGCGCGGTGAAAACGCACCTCGCCGCCCACATTCGGCACGCCGAACGCGTTGCCATAAGCGCCGATCCCCTCGACGACGCCCTTGACGAGATGGGGGGTCTTGGGATGCTCGGGCCGCCCGAAGGACAGCGAATCCATCGCGGCGATGGGCCGCGCGCCCATCGTGAACACATCGCGCAAAATGCCGCCCACGCCGGTCGCGGCGCCCTGATGCGGCTCGATATAAGAGGGGTGGTTATGGCTCTCCATCTTGAAAACCACGGCCTGATTGTCGCCGATATCGACGACGCCCGCATTCTCGCCCGGCCCGCAAATCACTTGGCTCCCGCCCGTCGGGAGTGTCCGAAGCCATTTCTTGGACGATTTATACGAGCAATGCTCGTTCCACATGGCACTGAAAATCCCCAGCTCGGTGAAGCTCGGGGTGCGGCCGATAATGTCGAGGATGCGCGCATATTCGTCCGGCTTCAGCCCGTGCGCCGAGATCAGATCGTCGGTGATGTTTGGCTCGTCCATCGCATGACCCCCTTGCCGCGTTGGGGGGCTTTTAGTCTGCCCGAGGCGCAGAGAAAAGGGGCAGGGCGCGGCGCTGTTCCGGCGCGCCGGGCAAAAAAAAGACCGGGCAGAAGCCCGGCCTGAAGTCCAACAGGGAGGTGAAGGTTAACGAGTTGCCTCGCGATCAACCTTCACTGCCCGATTTAGGGGCAGCGATGCCGCCTGACAAGGAAAATCATGCTGCACATGCAGCATGACAGCTATGCGTAACCGACATGACACACCCCCAAAAGTCGCAAGCGCCGAGAAAGCGTTCAATATCAGCGGGTTGCGGCCCAGTCCGCGAGGGCGGCGTTGTCGGCGAATCGATCGCTGATGGGCGGGTTATTGCTCATATCGCGCAGCGCTGGGGCCGGCGCGGGTTCGGGCGCCGCCTCTGCCGGGGCCCCTTGCGGCGGGTTTTGCGCGCGTCTGATCCGGTGATAATGCGCCTCGCGCGCGCCGAAATAGAACGAGACGATCGCGCCAAGCAGCCACCAAAGCGGCTCGGGGATGGTGCCGAGCGAGGTCATCCGCACCCCGAACCCCGCCGGCTCGGCCATCGCATAGGCGAACAGCCCGAGCGTTCCGAGCGCAAGGGCAGGGCGCGGCAGGCGGTTCAGCCCGTTGACAAAGGCGTCGAACCAATGGGCGGGGGCGTGGTGGAACTCGGCGCCGTGCTGGGTTATGGCGCGGGCATAGGCGTCCTCGTCCAGCTCCATCCGGCGGGTGGCGTTCGGGGTGAACACCTCGGCGACGCCGGTCGCGGCATGCCCGATCGCGGTGGCGGCGGGGCCGATGCCCGGCAGGCGGCTGATTATACCCATTTCGCGGTCCTTTGCTGATGTTGCGCGGCGGTCAGGTGGTATTTTGGCGCGATGAACGCCTCGGCGCGGGTGATCCAGCCGCCCTTACCGCCCGCGCGCGTGCGGGCATATTTGCGGCTGGCCGGGCGCGCATCGGCAAGCGCGTAGTAATAATTGCGCCGCGCGATGCCGTAGCCATCGGCGATATGGGCGGGCGCGGCTGCGGCGGCGGCGCGGGCGGCGGCGATGGTTTTCGGCCCGATCACCCCGTCATCGGCGGCCGCGAAGCCCATGCGCGAGATCATCCGCTGGAGGATCTTCACCGCGTTCGTCCCCGCATTCACATACATGTCGAACATCGAGGCTTGCAGCGGCGTTGGCATCTCGTGGATGCGCGGGCGGCGATAGTAATGTTCCTTATAGATATCAACGGCCTGCGCGCGGGTGAGGGCGCGCACATCGGCGACGTCAATACGCCCGTCGCGGTTCAGGTCCAGACCCAGCCGGCGCATCGTGCCGATGGTGACGCCGTATTTGGTCGCGCCGCCCGGATCGTCGGGATCGTTCACGAACCCGCCCTCGCGCGCCACGATCTCGGCGGCGATCTGATCGACATTCATCATGTCAGCCCCTTTTTCGGTTATGAAAACGGGGCAGAGTGTCGGTTTTGGTGGTTAATGCGCCGTTAACCCGGCGGGCGTTGCCTCAGGCATTGGGATCGACGTAAACGCCGGTGGCCTTGAGCGAATCCATCACCTCGCGCGGCATATAGGTTTCGTCATGCTTGGCGAGGATCTCGCTTGCGACAAAGACGCCGTTTTCCAGACGGCCGGTGCCGATCATGCCCTGACCTTCCGAGAAGAGATCGGGCAGAACGCCTTGAAATGTCACCGGAATAATCTCGGCGCCATCGGTCACGCGGAAGCTGATCACCTCGCCCTGACCGCGCAGGATGCTGCCCTCTTCAACGAGCCCGCCAAGGCGGAACGTCTCGGTGGCCTCGGGGGGCGCCTCGACGATCTGGCTGGGCGAGCGGTAGAGGTTAATGCCGTCGCGGAACGCGTAGCCGATCAGCACCGAGGCGATCACGAGCGACAGGGTGGCCACGAAAAGGATCTGGATGCGGCGCTGTTTCTTGAGCGATTTCATCTGCTTCCTCTCTATATCTCAGGCGGCTTCGAAACTGATCTTGCGGCGCATGAACTGCGTGGCCTTGGTCGAGACGCGGGCCGGATCGCCGGTCGTCAGATAGGCGCTTTCGCGCGAGGCGCCGGCAAACTCGGGCCGCCGTTCCAGATAATCGGCGAGGCTGTCGGCGACCAGATTGGCCTGGCTGAACACCGTCACCTCGGGGCCGAGCGCGGCCTGAAACGCGCCCTCCATCAGCGGGTAATGGGTGCAGCCGAGAATGGCGGCCTGCGGGTGCGGCATCCGGCGTTTGAGCGCCTCGACATGGCTGGTGACAAGCGCCTCGGCGAGGATCTCGTCGCCATCCTCGATCGCATCGACCACGCCGCCGCAGGGCTGCGCCTCGACATCGACGCCGATGGCGCGGAAGGCCAGCTCGCGCTGGAAGGCGCGGCTTGCGACGGTGGCGGGGGTCGCAAACAGGGCGACATGCTTGACCTCGACCTCGCGCGGGGGGGAGTTGTCGCCCCATTGCCGTTCGGTCAGTGCCTCGATCAGCGGCACGAACACGCCCAGCACGCGCTTGCCCTCGGGAACGAACCCTTCCTGCATCCGCCGAAGCGCGGCGGCCGAGGCGGTGTTGCACGCCAGGATCACCAGATCGCAGCCCCGGTCCCAAAGCTTGGCGGTGGCGGCGCAGGTCAGATCGTAGATGTCGTCTGCGGTCCGCACCCCGTAAGGCGCGTGCGCGCTGTCGGCGAAATAGACAAGCGGCAGGTCCGGCAGGCGGCGCTGGATCGCGCTGTGAACGGTCAGCCCGCCCAGCCCTGAATCGAAAACGCCTACCGCCATTTATGCCCCGCCCGTTGATCGGTTACAGAAATAAGGCGGCGCGGGGCAAAAGTCCATTCACCCCGCCGTGGTCATTGTGCCGCATGGACGGCCCGGCGCCCGCCTGCGTCAAGCTCGGCCAGAAGGGCAAGGCGCCGTTCTGCCGCCGCTTCGGCGCCCTTGTCCTTGACCAGCCCATAGCCGCGCACATCGAGCGGCAGGCGGGCCAGATCGCGGATCACCTCGCGGGTCAGATCGTTCACCTGCGGCAGAAGACGCTTCATGTCCTCTTCGTATTCCACGATGGCGGCACGCTCGGCCCGGCGTTCGGGGAAATATCCGAAAATGTCGAACACGCCGCCGCGCAGCCCCTTGAGCCCCGCCAAAGCGCGGAACAGAGGCAGCACCCACGGGCCGAATTCGCGCTTTTTCGGCCGGCCCGAGGCATCGCGGCCCGGCAGGATCGGCGGGGCGAGATGGAACGAGATGCGCGCGCCATCGGTCTCGAACGTCTCGGCCAGCTTGTCTGCGGTTTGCAGATGGAGCCGCGCGACCTCGTATTCGTCCTTATAGGCCAGCAGCTTGTAGTAGCCCTCGGCCACATCCGCGCGCAGCTCTTCGGGGGCGAGCGCGACGAGATCGCGGAAGCGCTGCGCAAGCGCCTCGTCCTGATAATCGACAAGCCGCGCGGCGCGGTATTCCACCGGGTCGGGGCGGGGCGCCTCGGCCTCGGGCCGGGTCAGCCGCGCTGCGTCCTCGGGGTGCGAGATCGCCCAGCGGCCGATGCGGAACGCTTTCTGGTTCTCGGGGACTTTCGCGCCGTTCAGCTCGATCGCCTTGAGGATCGACGCCTCGCTAAGCGGCAGCAGGCCAAGCTGCCAGCTTGCACCCAGCACCAGCATGTTCGAGTAGATCGAATCGCCCAGAGCCCGCAGCGCAAGCGCCGAGGCGTCAAAGAACGCGACCTTCTCGCCAAGCCGTGCCTGAAGCGACATCTTGAGCCGCTCGGCGGGCACGCGGAAATCGCGGTTGCGGGTGAAATCGCCGGTGATGATCTCGTGATCGTTGACGGCAGCGCCGGTCCGCCCGGTGGTCATCAGCCCAAGCGTCTTGGCGCCGGCCGTCACGACCAGATCGCCGCCGATGATGCAATCCGCCTCGCCCACCGCAACGCGGATCGCCGAGATGTCCTCGGGCCTCTCGGCCAGCCGCAGATGGATATGGACCGCGCCGCCCTTCTGCGCGAGGCCCGCCATCTCCATCATCCCGGCGCCCTTGCCGTCGATATGGGCCGCCTGCGCCAGCACCGCGCCGATCGTCACGACGCCGGTGCCGCCGACGCCCGTGATGACGACGTTGTGCGTTCCGTTGATCGCCGGCAGATCGGGAGCGGGCAGATCGGGCAGGTCCATCGCCGCCGCCTTGGGCTTGCGGATCTTCGCGCCGCGCACCGAGACGAAGGACGGGCAGAACCCTTTGACGCAGGAATAATCCTTGTTGCACGAGGATTGGTCGATCGCGCGCTTGCGCCCGAGTTCGGTGTCGAGCGGGACGACCGAGACGCAGTTCGACTGGACCGAGCAATCGCCGCAGCCCTCGCAGATATCGGGGTTGATCCAGACGCGGCGGTCGGGGTCGGGGAAGGTGCCGATCTTGCGCCGGCGGCGTTTTTCCGCCGCGCAGGTCTGGACATAAAGGATCGCCGAGGTGCCGCCGATTTTCGACAGCTCGTCCTGCACGGGCATCAGCTTGTCGCGCGTCTCCATCCGAATGCCGGACGGGAAGCCCTCGCGGCCCAGCGTTTCCTTCTCGTCATGGACCACCACAACCGGCTTCACGCCCATCGCGACCAGTTCCTGCGCGATCTGCTGCGGGGTCAGCCCGCCCTCGTTCGGCTGCCCGCCGGTCATCGCCACCGCGTCGTTGAAGAGGATCTTGTAGGTGATCGAGGTGTTCGAGGCGACCGCCGCGCGTATCGCGAGGCTGCCCGAGTGGTTATAGGTGCCGTCGCCGAGGTTCTGGAACACATGGCCGCGCTTGGAGAACGGCGCCTCGCCGATCCAGTTCGCGCCCTCGCCGCCCATATGGGTGAAGCCAGAGGTCTCGCGGTCCATCCACTGGACCATATAGTGACAGCCGATCCCGGCATAGGCGCGGCTGCCCTCTGGCAGCAGGGTCGAGCTGTTATGCGGGCAGCCCGAGCAGAACCACGGCGTGCGCGTGGCGATCTCGGGCGCGTTGTCATTGCGCCGCGCTTCGGTCAGGCGGGTCAGCCCGGCGCGCAGCGCCTCGGTGCCGCGCCCTTCCTCGATCAGGATACCGCCCAGCTTTTCGGCGATCATCACCGGATCGAGCGCAAAGCGCGTCGGGAACACCTCTTCGCCGGTGCGGTCATGGTGCCAGCCGATGACACGGCGGCCGTGGCGGTTGTCGAAGATCGCCTCTTTGACCTGCACCTCGATCAGCTTGCGCTTTTCCTCGATGACGACGATGAGATCCAGCGGCTCGGACCATTCCTGGAAGGATTTCATATCCATCGGGAAGGTCTGGC
>JAUNRZ010000201.1 GCA_030539455.1 Paracoccus sp. (in: a-proteobacteria)
GAAGGGCGCGGCTATGTGCTGCGCCGCATCATGCGCCGCGCGATGCGTCATGCGCATATGCTGGGAGCCAGCGATCCGGTGATGCACCGGCTTGTGCCCGCTTTGGTCCGGCAGATGGGCGCGGCCTATCCCGAGCTTGGCCGCGCGCAGGCGATGATCGAGGAGACGCTACGCTCGGAAGAGACGCGCTTTCGCCAGACGCTGGATCGCGGCTTGCGGCTGCTTGACGACGAGCTTGCCGGCCTGCCCGAAGGCGCCGCGCTGCCGGGCGCGGCCGCGTTCAAGCTTTACGACACTTACGGCTTCCCGCTCGATCTGACGCAGGATGCGCTGCGCGAGAAGGGCCGCACGGTCGAGACGGAGGGTTTCGATCAGGCAATGGCCGAGCAGAAGGCGAAGGCCCGCGCCGCATGGTCGGGGACCGGCGAGGCGGCTGATGACCGGATCTGGTTCGATCTGGCCGACGCGCATGGCGCCACCGAATTTCTGGGCTACGACACCGAGCGCGCCGAGGGCCAGATCCTCGCGCTCGTCTCGGGCGGCGCCGCGGCCGAGCGTGCAGGCGAGGGCGAGAAGATCCAGATCGTCGTCAACCAGTCGCCCTTCTACGCCGAGGCGGGCGGGCAGGTCGGCGATGCCGGGCTGATCGAGACCGAAACCGGCGCCGCGCGCATCACCGACACGCGCAAATCGGCGGGCGTGTTCATCCATATCGGCGAGGTCACGAAAGGCGAGATCGCGCGCGGGCAGGCCGCCCAGCTTGTCGTCGATCACGCGCGGCGCAGCGCGATCCGGGCCAACCACTCGGCGACGCACCTGCTGCACGAGGCGCTTCGCGCGCGGCTTGGCGATCATGTCGCGCAGCGCGGCAGTCTCAACGCGCCCGACCGGCTGCGCTTCGATTTCAGCCATAACAATGCGGTGAGCGCCGATGAGCTGTCCGCGATCGAGGCCGAGATCAACGCCTATATCCGCCAGAACAGCCCCGTCGAAACGCGGCTGATGACGCCGGACGATGCGCGCGCGATCGGCGCTCAGGCGCTTTTCGGCGAGAAATATGGCGACGAGGTGCGGGTCGTCTCGATGGGCCGCGCAGAGGGCTCGGGCAAGGGGGCGGACAAGGCGACATACTCGCTCGAGCTTTGCGGCGGCACCCATGTCGCGCGCACCGGCGATATCGGCGCCTGCGTGATCCTTGGCGACAGCGCATCCTCGGCCGGCGTCAGGCGGATCGAGGCGGTGACGGGGCAGGCGGCGCTGGATCTGCTGCGCCAGTCGGACGCGCAACTTGCCGAGATCGCGGCGCTTTTGAAGGCGCAGGCGGGCGATGTGGTCGCGCGCGTCAAGAACCTCGCGGATGAGCGCAAGGCGCTTGCGGGCGAGGTCGCGCAGCTCAAGCGGCAACTCGCGATGGGCGGCAGCGGCGCGTCCGAGGCCAAGGAGATCGCCGGGATCAAGTTCCTTGCCCGTCAGGTCGAGGGCGTCGGCGGCAAAGACCTTGGGGCGCTTGTCGATGAGATGAAGGCGCAGCTCAAATCCGGCGCCGTGCTGGTTCTGGCCGAGGATGGCGGCAAGGCCACCGTCGCGGCGGGCGTTACGCCCGATCTGACCGGGCGCCTGTCGGCGGTCGATCTGGTCCGCGCCGCGACCGAGGCGCTTGGCGGGAAGGGCGGTGGCGGGCGGCCCGAGCGCGCTCAGGGCGGCGCGCCGTCCCTTGACGCAGCGGCTGCGGCGATGGAAGCTGCCGAAAACATGATCGGAGAAAGCAAATGAGCGCGCTTTGGATTGCCCATGTGACCATCACCGACCCCGCCGGGTTCAAGGAATACGCCCGCCGCGCCGCACCCGTGATCGAGGCGCATGGCGGCGAGTATCTGACCCGCGGCGGCGTCTCGATCCATCTTGAAGGCACCGAGCGCGAGCGTCATGTGGTGATCCGCTTCCCGACGCTTGACGATGCGCGGGCCTGCTATGAAAGCGAGGATTACCGCGAGGCGATGGGCTATGCCGAGGGCGCCTCGACCCGCGATCTGGTCATCGTCGAGGAAAACGGCCGCGGCGCCTGACCGGACGCAACCCGAGAAGGAAAAGCCGCAGACCCGTGAGGGGATGCGGCTTTTTGATTCGCAAGCGGGGCAGGGGCGTGCCCTTACTGACCCATCTTGTCGCGAAAGACGTGGTGGACGATGCGCGAGCGCTCGATCCCAAGCGCGGCAAGCTGCGCGTCGCTCATCGCTTCCAGCGCCTCGACGGCGCGCACGCGCGAATTGGCTTCGGCGACATTGCTGAGAAAATTGATGATCCGCTCGAAGATGCCGGGCCGTGCGGCGGGTTGCGGGGCGGCAAAGCCGCTATCGGTGATGTGAGCCATTGGAAAACCTCGTTCGTGGCGATCTCGTGTTTTCCTCCCGCGCCTTACCTAGGTCAGGCGCGCTGCCCTTTCTACCGCCATCGCGGCATAGCCGCGTCCCGCCAAGCGCAGGGCTGGCGCGCGCGCGGGCGATCCGTGCCAGGGCCGGGGACAAAACATCGCTTTCCCCCGGCCCGCCCGGCGGCTATAGACGATGCGGCAATTTCATCGCGCAAGGAGAGCTTCATGGCCAATGTTGTTGTGGTCGGCGCCCAGTGGGGCGACGAGGGCAAGGGCAAGATCGTCGATTGGCTGTCCGAGCGCGCCGACATCATCGCCCGCTTTCAGGGCGGCCATAATGCGGGCCACACTCTGGTCATCGGCAATACGGTCTACAAGCTCTCGCTGCTGCCGTCCGGGATCGTGCGGCCCGGCAAGCTGGCGGTGATCGGCAATGGCGTGGTGCTGGATCCGTGGGCGCTTTTCGCCGAGATCGACAAGCTGGCCGCGCAAGGGGTCGAGATCGGCCCCGAGAATCTGATGATCGCCGAGAACACGCCGCTGATCCTGCCGCTGCATCAGGATCTCGACAAGCTCCGCGAAGAGGCGGCGGGGCGCGCGAAAATCGGCACGACCGGGCGCGGGATCGGCCC
>JAUNRZ010000202.1 GCA_030539455.1 Paracoccus sp. (in: a-proteobacteria)
CGCCAGCCCAAAATGAAAAAACCGCGCCCTCAACCGGCGCGGCTTTATCATGTCATCCGAAAGGGCAAGATTACTTGATCTTGCCTTCCTTGTATTCGACGTGCTTGCGCACAACCGGGTCATATTTGTTGACCGTCATCTTTTCGGTCATGGTGCGGGCGTTCTTCTTGGTGACGTAGAAATGCCCGGTCCCGGCCGTCGAGTTCAGACGGATCTTGATCGTCGTCGGCTTCGCCATGCTGCTTCTCCTGCTGCGAAAGTCGCGCGAGCCGCGCCTTCCGTAAAAACCGTGAAGCCCGCCTTTTACAGCCGGGAGCGGCAGAGTCAACTGCCATATTCGCGAAATATGCGCGGAGGGCCTGTAAGCCGGGTTCTGTCCGGGGCATCGCTGCCCGTGGACGGTCATTCATCTGCGCCGCGCATTGCTGCGGGCGTCAAGCTGCCAACCCGGATCTCTGGGGCGAGGCCGCCCTGCCCTTCGGCGCGAGATCCCTATTCGGCATTGCTCCCGGTGGGGCTTGCCATGCGAGCGCCGTTGCCGCCGCCCCGGTGGGCTCTTACCCCACCGTTTCACCCTTACCGCCGGCCCGGGGGCCAGTGGCGGTCTCATTTCTGTGGCGCTTTCCCTGGGGTTGCCCCCGCCGGGCGTTACCCGGCACCGTTGCCTTATGGAGCCCGGACTTTCCTCGAGCCGTAAGGCCCGCGACCGCCCGGCCCTCCGCGCAAGGCTGATATGGGCCGGCGTAGGGCGGCGGTCAAGCCCTGCAAGCGGGCTTAGGGATCGACGCGTGGGCGGCGGGTCAACTGGCGCAGCATTCCGTGAAACACCTGCACATCGGCGCGCGTCAGCGCCATGCGGGACCACAGATTTCGCAGGTTGAGCCGCATATTCGCGGCCTTGGTTTCGGGGAAGAAATAGCCGGCCTCGGTCAGTTTCTGCTCATAATGATCGGCGAGATGGGCGATCTCGACACCGTCCGCGGCGATCTCGCCGGGGGGGCGGCGCAGGGTCGGGGCGGGCTCGGGCGGCAGGCGGCCCTGCCCCCATTCATACCCCACCAGTAACACCGCCTGCGCGAGATTGAGCGAGGGAAATTCAGGGTTCACCGGCACGGTGATGATCGCGCTCGCCCGCGCGATGTCGTCGTTTTCGAGCCCCGCGCGCTCGGGCCCGAAGACGAACGCCGCGCGGCCCGCCTCCGCGCCGCGCGCAACAGCGGCGGCCGAGGCTGGCGTGTAGACCGGCTTGGTCAGCTCTCGCCCCCGCGCGGTCGTCGCAAAGGAAAGGCTCACCCCTTCAAGCGCCGCATCGAGCGTGTCGAACACGCGCGCGCGGTCCAGAACGCGCCCCGCCGCCCCCGAGGCCATCGCGACCGCCTTTGGGTTGGGCCAGCCATCGCGCGGCGCGACAAGACGCAGCTCGGTCAGGCCGAAATTCAGCATCGCGCGCGCGGCGGCGCCGATATTCTCGCCCATTTGCGGGCGCACGAGGATGATGACGGGGCTCTGGCTCATGGGGGCGCGCATATCGCGCCGCCCGCGCCCGCGCAAGGCGGCGGGGTTTCTTCTGCGCCCAAATACTCAAACCGCCCGCCTCTGGCGCAGGACGCGCCGCGCTGCTAAGCCGAGCGCCAGAAAAGGGCGCATCATGACCAAAGATCAGCAAACCGAACCCCATCAGCCGCAGCTTTACCTTGTCACCCCGGTCGGCGCGCAGGCCGGCAGTTTCGGCCCGCTCCTGACCGGGATTCTGGCCCGGCTGCCGGTCGCCTGTATCCGCATCCGGGGCGAGGGCGACGAGGACAGTCTGGGCCGCATGGCCGATCTGGTGCGCGAGATCGCCCATGCGCGCGACATTGCGGTCGTGATCGACGATCACATCGTTCTGGCGCAGCGCCACGGGCTTGACGGGGTGCATCTGACCGACGGGGCGCGCAAGGTCCGCTATGCGCGCAAGGAACTGGGGGCCGATGCAATCATCGGCGCGGGCTGCGGGCTCTCGCGCCATGAGGGGCTTAATGCTGCCGAGGCGGGCGCTGATTACGTCGCCTTCGCGCCGGCCGGGGCCACCGCGCTTGGCGGCGGCGAGAGCGTGCCGCACGAGACATTCGCGTGGTGGTCCGAGATGATCGAGGTGCCGGTCGTTGCTGAAGGCGCGCTTGACGGTGCCGCGATCGAGGCGCTTAGCGGGGCGGTCGATTTCTTCGCGATCGGGCCCGAGATCTGGGCGCAGCCGGACCCGCTGGACGCGCTTGGCCGGCTTTGGAACCAGACCGGCTGACGAGACGTTCATCTGCGCCGCAACCCGGCGGCGCGAGTATCTTTTATGGCCCGTTACGCCCCCGCTCAGATCGCCCTTCACTGGATCATCGCAGCGCTCATCGTTCTGCAATATTTCACGTCCGAGTTCATGGGCGGAGAGGTTGAGCACGCCGGTGAAGGGGCCGCCGGCTCGCCCCTGCTTCATGTCCTGCCGGGCGCGCTCATCCTGCTGCTGGCGATCTGGCGGATCGCCCTTCGCGCGCGCCTGCCGCAGCCGCCCCGCGCGCCCGATTGGACCGGCTCGCTAGCAAGCGGGGTTCACTGGGCTTTCTATGCGCTGCTCTTCCTGCTGCCGCTGACCGGGCTTGCCGCCTTTGCCTTGGGGATCGAGGCTGCGGGCGCGCTCCATGAGGCGATGACGACGATCCTTCTCGTCCTCATCGCGCTTCATGTCGCGGGCGGGCTTTATCACCACTTCATCCGCCGCGACGATACGCTCGCGCGGATGCTGCCCTTCTTGCGCCGCTAGCGGCCCGCCGCCCGGCGTTTGCGCTTAGCCCGCCTCGGCCTGACGGTCCGGGGCGGCCTCGCGGCGGCCGCGCAGCTCTTCGGCGACCAAAAACGCCAGCTCGAGCGACTGGCTGGCGTTCAGCCGCGGATCGCAGGCGGTGTGATAGCGCGAGGAGAGATCCTCGTCCGTCACCGCGCGCAC
>JAUNRZ010000048.1 GCA_030539455.1 Paracoccus sp. (in: a-proteobacteria)
TGCCGGGCTTTCTGCCGGGCACCGGGCAGGAATATGGCGGCGTGATCAAGCATGGCGCGAAGCTGCTTTTCGCTTATGGCGAGGCGACCGTCCCGAAAGTGACAATCATCACGCGCAAAGCCTATGGCGGGGCCTATGACGTGATGGCCTCGAAGCATCTGCGCGGCGATTTCAACTATGCTTGGCCGACCGCCGAGATCGCGGTGATGGGCGCGAAAGGCGCGGTCGAGATCCTTTATCGCAGCGAGCTGGCCGAGCCCGAGAAGATCGCCGCCCGCACGAGCGATTATGAGAAACGCTTCGCAAACCCTTTCGTTGCCGCCGAAAAAGGCTTCATCGACGAGGTGATCCAGCCGCATGGAACGCGCAAGCGCGTCGCCCGCGCGCTAGCCAGCCTGCGCGGCAAGAAGCTGAGCAACCCTTGGAAAAAACACGACAATATCCCGCTATGACCCGCCCTTCCCCCTGCTTTTCCGGCGGCGCTGAAGGCGCCCACGCCGATGCAAGCTTGCCACAGCACAAAGTTGTGATCCTGCCTCCATGCGGGCAAGCCTATCGGCGGCGCGGCGCTGCGCCTAACATGGCGCCGAGGCTGCGAGTTGCGCGGCGCTCGGAACCCACAAAAAGGGGCGCTCAAGCCCCGCACTCTAGGAGCAGAGATCTATGTCGAAGAAAATCGCCCTCGCTTTCGTCGTGGTCGGCCTTGTCGCGGCCTGCCAGCCCCGCCAGCCGGAATTCGCGCCGGGCCCGGTCATGGCACCGACCCCGACCGTTACCGCCGAGCCGGTTTACACCAGCAAATATCGCTGATGATTTCGGGCGCGCGGCGGGGATCACCCGCCCGCGCCTATCGGCCGGCGCGCGCGATGCCCGGCCCTCCTCGCGCTCGGGCGCTTGCCTGCGAGGGGTCGCGCCATGCTGAAACATCGCGGCTTTCCCTCTCGCCTGCCCTCTTCCGATCACCAGTTCACGATCCGCCGCGCCAATCACAAGAAGGGCGCGACCAAGCTGATCGCGCGCGAACGTTACCGCGACCGCTCGCCGGGTGATCTGCGCGCCGATGCCGGCTTTCTGGCCGCGCTTATCGCGCATTTCGGGGACGAGCCGTTCATGCGCGGCAATCTCGATGCCGGGCGCCTCTCATGGCTGCTCGGCCGCGAGGTGGTCGCGGTCGGCAAGCTTGATCCGGTCAGCTACGAGCAGCTTTTGCAGGTCGACATGGCCGCCGCCGAGGCGAGCTTCCCCGAGTTGTTCGAGACCGGCGGCGCCGATGATTTCGGCTTCGACGATGAGGACGGGGACGATCCGGGCGATGAGTGGCAGTAATGCGCCGATCCACGCCGCTCGCAACCTTTTCACGCCAAAGTCAGTTTCAGTTCATGCGTTTGCGTGCCAAAGTGCAGACGCAAACCGTGAAGACCCGAAACGGGACAAACAGAAAAGGCAGTGTATCATGCAGAAAAATACCCTTCTCCGTCTGGCTGGCGCCATGCTCGTGGTCGGCTCGCTTGCCGCTTGCGCGGACCCTTACGGCCAATACGGCATCTCGCCTGACGTTCAGCGCGCTGCTGGCGGCGCGGTTGCCGGCGCGGTTGTTGCCAAGGCCGTTGACGGCAATGCGCGCACCGGCGCGCTTGTCGGCGCGACCGCCGGCGCGCTGTGCGACGATCTCGGCATCTGCCAGTAAGACCTATCCAGATCAGGGCGGCGCGCAGCGCGCGGCGCCCTGGCCCTGCCCCGATCGGGCACCAAACCCAAACAGGACAACAAGAAAATGCGTAAATTCGGCATTATCGCGGCCGTGGCCGCTTTCTCTGTGGTCGGTGTTGCCGGCTGCACCCAGAACATCAACCCGACCGACGCCGACCGCGCGATCGTGGGCGCGGCGACCGGTTACACGATCCAGACCGTTCGCGGCAAGGGCGGCGGGGACCGTCTGCGCGGCGCCGCCATTGGCGGGGCTGCCGGCGCGCTCTGCGACGACTTCGGGCTTTGCCAATAATGTGATCCGCGCGCGGCAAGGCGCCGCGTGCCAGACAATTGACGCCGCCCGCGCCTCTGCGCCGGGCGGCTTTTTCATGCCCTGACGCCACGCCGCCGGAGAGAGCCCATGTTCAAGAAAATCCTGATCGCCAATCGCGGCGAGATCGCTTGCCGCGTCATCAAGACGGCCCGCAAGATGGGCATTGCGACCGTCGCGGTCTATTCCGACGCCGATCGCGGCGCGCTTCATGTGCGCATGGCAGATGAGGCGGTGCATATCGGCCCCTCGCCGGCGAGCCAGTCCTATATCGTGATCGACAAGATCATCGACGCGGTCCGCCAGACCGGGGCCGAGGCGGTCCATCCGGGCTACGGGTTCCTTTCCGAGAACAAGGCGTTTGCCGAGGCTCTGGCGGCTGAGGGGGCGGCGTTCATCGGCCCGCCCGCCGGCGCGATCGAGGCGATGGGCGACAAGATCACCTCGAAAAAGCTCGCTGCCGAGGCGGGCGTTTCGACCGTGCCGGGCCATATGGGGCTGATCGCGGATGCAGGCGAGGCAGCCCGGATCGCATCCGAGATCGGCTATCCGGTGATGATCAAGGCCTCGGCCGGCGGCGGCGGCAAGGGGATGCGCATCGCCTGGAACGAGGACGAGGCGCGCGAGGGGTTCCAATCCTCGAAGAACGAGGCGGCAAGCAGTTTCGGCGATGACCGCATCTTCATCGAGAAATTCGTGACCCAGCCCCGCCATATCGAGATCCAGGTTCTGGCCGACACGCGTGGCAATGCCGTCTATCTGCACGAACGCGAATGCTCGATCCAGCGGCGAAACCAGAAGGTCATCGAAGAGGCGCCCTCGCCCTTTCTCGACGCGGACACCCGCCGCGCGATGGGCGAGCAGGCGGTCGCGCTCGCCAAGGCGGTCGGCTATGCAAGCGCCGGCACGGTCGAGTTCATCGTCGACGGCGCGCGCAATTTCTACTTCCTCGAGATGAACACGCGGCTTCAGGTCGAACACCCCGTGACCGAGCTGATCACCGGGATCGACCTTGTCGAGCAGATGATTCGCATCGCGGCGGGCGAGAGCCTGCCCTTCGCGCAGGACGATCTGACGATCAACGGCTGGGCGATCGAAAGCCGGCTTTACGCCGAAGACCCTTACCGCAACTTTCTGCCATCGATCGGGCGGCTCACCCGCTATCGCCCGCCGGTCGAGATCGCGGCAGGCCCTCTTGCGGATAACGGCAAGTGGATCTCGGAGACGGCCGAAACCGGCGAGGCCGCCGTGCGCAACGATACCGGCGTTTTCGAGGGCGGCGAGATCTCGATGTTCTACGACCCGATGATCGCGAAGCTCTGCACCTGGGCGCCGTCGCGCGACGACGCGATCGAGGCGATGCGCGAGGCGCTTGACGGGTTCGAGGTCGAGGGGATCGGCCATAACCTGCCCTTCCTGTCGGCCGTCATGGACCATCCGCGCTTCGTCTCTGGCGAGATCACGACCGCCTTCATCGCCGAGGAATACCCCGACGGGTTCGAGGGCGCCGCCCTGCCCGAGCCCGAGCTCGAGCGGATCGCGGCGGCCGTCGCGGCGATGTACCGCGTCGCCGAGATCCGCCGCACCCGCATCTCGGGCCGGCTCGACAATCACGAACGCGTCGTCGGCACTGACTGGGTGGTGACGCTGGACGGGCGCGAGTTTCCGGTCTCGATCAAGGCCGACCGCGAGGGCTCGACGGTCCGGGTCGGGGGGCGCGATCTGCGCGTCAGCTCGGACTGGGTGCCCGGCCAGAGCCTCGCGCGGCTGAGCGTCGACGGCGCAGCTTTGGTGATGAAGGCGGACAAGATCACCGCCGGCTACCGCCTGCGCGTGCGCGGCGCCGATCTGCGCGCCCGGATCCGCAGCCCCCGCGCGGCCGAGCTGGCGCGGCTCATGCCCGAAAAGCTGGCGCCCGACACGTCGAAATTTCTGCTTTGCCCGATGCCGGGTCTCGTGGTGAAAATCAACGTGGCCGAGGGCGACGAGGTTCAGGAGGGTCAGGCTTTGGCGACCGTCGAGGCGATGAAGATGGAAAACATCCTGCGCGCCGAACGCCGCGGCGTGGTCAAGGCCCTGAACGCCGAGCCGGGCCAGAGCCTGAAGGTGGATGACGTGATTTTGGAGTTTGAGTGATGGCGGTCCCGGCAGCACCCCGCCCCGTTGAGGAAGAGTGACGCCATGCCGCCGCTCGACCATCTCCTCTCCCCTCCCGCACAGCAGGCGCTTATCGCCGGGCTTTTTGTGGCGGTGGGCTGGTGGGTGGTCAGCTTTCAAAGCCGGCGGCGGGACCGGCAGATGCGGGCCGAGCGGGTGCGCGATGTGCAGCGCGCGCTTTTTGCCGAGGTGCGGGCGAATATCGCGGCGCTTATCCGCGAGGATCTGGACAGCTATGGCGATGAGATCGCAACCCGGATCGAGACCGAAGAGGGGTTTTTTCCGACCATTCCGACCGAGGCGAATGACGCCGTGTTCCGCGCCATTATCGGCGATATCCACGTTCTGCCGCGCGACACGATCGATCCGGTGGTGCTTTATTACACGCAGCTTAACCGGATCAGTGCGGCCATTTCGGATCTGCGCGCGATCGACGTCGCCCAGATCGGGGCCGAGCGCGCGGCGGCGCTTTATCTCGATTACATCGCTTTGCGGATCGAGGCGCTCGAGCTGGGCCAGCAGGTCATGGCGGCCATCGTCGCCAATCAGGACGGGCAGAACCCTGCCCCGCCGAAAAATCCGAAGATCAATAACCCGGACGCAAACCCGTCCGGCCGAGAATCGGTTTGACGCCCATGCGACGCTCCAGCTCAGCCAACAGCTCGGCCCGCGTTTCGGCATCAAGCCGGCTCAGGCGCGAGACGCGATTGTCACTGCGCTGCGTTTGCCCATTACCGGGCCGCGATGTCGAAAGCGTTGGCGAATTGCGCATCGGTTTTCCTCTCATTGAAAACAATATGCGCGCTCGGCGGTTAAAAATCAATTACGGCAACGTGCCCGCCCGGCCGATTTCCTGCCGACGGAGCTCGAAACGGTCAATCGCGCGCGAGATTTCCCTCACGCTCCACGGGGCGGGTTTGCGCTGTTTCACCTCGCCGTCCTTATCCATCACCACAAGCGAAAAGCCGCGCGGGCGAAGCTGGATGCGCCAGGGCCCTTGCGCAGCCGGGTCGGTGTCGGTGACGATGATCACGTCACGCTCGACCAGAAGCCGGGGGCTTTGCTGGAATTCGCGCATCTGCTGCACGAAAGCGGGATCGTCGGCGGTATTGGCGAATACGACCACCGGGCGCGCGGTCCACAGAAAATCCTGCGGGAGCGCATCGGCGGCGTCGATCACGCGCAGATCGCCCGCGGGCGCGGGGGCGGCATCGGGGCGGGTCTGGGCCTGCCGCTCGGACACTTCGGCGGCCGAGGGCGGGTTCACCCTCTCGCGCGGAGGGGCGTCGGTGCTGCGCCCCGGCCCCATTGCGGCAACGGCAAACACCGCCAGAATCAAAATCAAATGTCTCATCAGATCCTCTTTTGCCTACAATATAGGGCAAGCGTCCCCGCCTGAAAGGACCAGCTTATGACTGATAACGCAAAGCCCGGCATTGACGACTGGCGCGCGCTTGCATCGCGCGAATTGAAGGGTCGCGCGCCGGAAAGCCTCGAATGGGACACGCTCGAGGGGATTACCGTCAAGCCGCTTTACACCGAGGCCGATCTCGAAGGGGTCTCGCATCTTGGCTCGCTGCCGGGCATCGCGCCCTTCACGCGCGGGCCGCGCGCGACGATGTATGCGGGGCGGCCGTGGACGATCCGGCAATATGCGGGTTTCTCGACCGCCGAGGAATCGAACGCCTTCTACCGCCGCGCGCTTGCGGCCGGGCAGCAGGGCGTGTCGGTCGCGTTCGATCTGGCCACCCATCGCGGCTATGACAGCGACCACCCGCGTGTTCTCGGCGATGTCGGCAAGGCCGGCGTCGCGATCGATTCGGTCGAGGACATGAAGATCCTCTTCGACGGGATCCCGCTCGATCAGGTCTCGGTCTCCATGACCATGAACGGCGCGGTGATCCCCATCCTCGCCAGCTTCATCGTCACCGGCGAGGAACAGGGCCATCGGCGCGCCGCGCTGTCGGGGACGATCCAGAACGACATCCTCAAGGAGTTCATGGTCCGCAACACCTATATCTACCCGCCCGAGCCCTCGATGCGGATCATCTCGGACATCATCGAATACACCTCGGCCGAGATGCCGCGTTTCAACTCGATCTCGATCTCGGGCTATCACATGCAGGAGGCCGGGGCGAACCTCGTGCAAGAGCTCGCCTATACGCTTGCCGACGGGCGCGAATATGTGCGGGCCGCGATCGCGGCGGGCATGGATGTGGACGCCTTCGCCGGCAGGCTGTCGTTCTTTTTCGCGATCGGGATGAATTTCTTCATGGAGATCGCGAAACTGCGCGCCGCGCGGCTGCTGTGGCACAAGATCATGTCCGAGTTCGGGCCGAAAAAGGACAGCAGCCTGATGCTGCGCACCCATTGCCAGACATCGGGCGTCAGCTTGCAGGAACAGGATCCCTATAACAACGTGATCCGCACCGCCTATGAGGCGATGTCGGCGGCGCTTGGCGGCACGCAAAGCCTCCATACGAACGCTCTGGACGAGGCGATCGCATTGCCGACCGATTTCAGCGCCCGGATCGCGCGCAACACGCAGCTTATCTTGCAGGAAGAAACCGGGATCACCCATGTCGTCGATCCGCTCGCGGGGTCGTACTACATCGAAACGCTCACCGCCCAGCTTGCCGATGAGGCGTGGAAGCTGATCGAAGAGGTCGAAGAGATGGGCGGGATGACCAAGGCGGTCGCCTCGGGAATGCCCAAACTGCGGATCGAGGAAACGGCAGCGCGGCGGCAGGCGATGATCGACCGGGGCGAGGAAGTGATCGTCGGGGTCAACAAATACCGCAAGGACAAGGAAGACCCGATCGACATTCTCGATATCGACAATATGGCCGTGCGCGAGGCGCAGATCGCGCGGCTGGAACGCATCCGCGCAACCCGCGATGACGCGGCGTGCGAGCGCGCCCTGTCCGAGTTGCGCCGCCGCGCGCGCGAGGGTGGCAATCTGCTCGATGCGGCGGTCGAGGCGGCGCGTGCGCGCGCATCTGTTGGGGAAATCAGCATGGCGATGGAAGACGAATTCGGCCGCCACCGCGCCGAGGTGAAAACCCTCGCCGGGGTTTACGGCGCCGCTTACGAGGGCGACGAGGGCTTCGCGAAAATCCAGCGCGACATTGAGGCTTTCGCCGAAGAGGAAGGCCGCCGCCCGCGTATGCTGGTGGTCAAGATGGGGCAGGACGGCCATGACCGGGGCGCGAAGGTGATCGCGACCGCCTTTGCCGATATCGGTTTTGACGTCGATGTCGGCCCGCTCTTCCAGACCCCGGAAGAGGCCGCGCAGGATGCGATCGACAATGACGTGCACGTGGTCGGGATCTCGTCGCAGGCGGCGGGGCACAAGACGCTCGCCCCGAAGCTGATCGAGGCGCTGAAGGCCCAGGGCGCGGGCGATATTCTGGTGATCTGCGGCGGCGTGATCCCGCAGCAGGATTACGATTTCCTGCGCCGCGCGGGCGTCAAGGCGATCTTCGGGCCGGGCACCAACATCCCCGCCGCCGCCGCCGATATCCTCGCCCTGATCCGCGCAGCGCGCGGCTGAGCCTCGAGGCCGGCCGCGCTTCTTTTGTCCAGAAATATCCTCAGGGGGTGAATGGCCGCAGGCCAGAGGGGGCGCGAGCGCCCCCTGCCCCGCGCGAGAGGCCCCGGCCGGGCGGATTGCAACGCCGTGCGCGCTGCGCTAACAGATCCGGGTCAACGCAAGAGGCCCCTATGTCCGCCCCCCTTCGCCTCGGCATTGCCGGGCTTGGCACCGTTGGGATCGGTGTCGTCAAGATCATGCAGAACCACGCCGATCTTCTGGCGATGCGGGCGGGGCGCCCGGTCACGATCACCGCGGTGTCCGCGCGCGATCAGATGAAGAACCGCGATGCGGATATCTCGGCCTATGCGTGGGTCGATGATCCCGTTGATCTGGCCACGCGCGATGATGTCGATGTCTATGTCGAGCTGATCGGCGGCGATAACGGCCCCGCCCGCGCCTCGATCGAGGCCGCTTTGCGCGCCGGCAAGGATGTCATCACCGCCAACAAGGCGCTGCTGGCGATGCACGGGCATCAGCTGGCCGAGATGGCCGAGGAGACCGGCCGCCTGATCCGCTTCGAGGCCGCCGTCGCGGGCGGCATCCCGGTCATCAAGACGCTGACGGAATCGCTTGCCGGGAACGCGATCACGCGCGTCATGGGGGTGATGAACGGCACCTGCAACTATATCCTGACCCGCATGGAAAGCGCGGGCCTGCCCTACGAGGATGTCTTTGAAGAGGCCCGCAAGCTCGGCTATCTCGAGGCCGACCCGACGCTCGATGTGGGCGGGATCGACGCCAGCCACAAGCTTGCCATCCTCGCCTCGATCGGGTTCGGAACGCGCGTCTCGTTCGAGGGCGTCGAGATCGAGGGGATCGAGCGCGTCAGCATCGACGATATCCGCCGCGCGCGCGATATGGGCTACCGTATCAAGCTGCTCGGCATCGCGCAGATCACCGCGCGGGGGCTCGAGCAGCGCATGTCGCCCTGTCTCGTGCCCGCCGACAGCCCGCTCGGCCAACTCGAGGGCGGAACGAACATGGTCGTTCTGGAAGGCGACAGCGTGGGGCAGATCGTGCTGCGCGGCGCGGGCGCGGGCGAAGGGCCGACCGCAAGCGCGGTGCTGTCCGATATCGTCGAGATCGCGCGCGGCGTGCGCCTGCCGGTGTTCGGCCAGCCTGCCGCCAGCCTTCGCACGCCAACCTCGGCGCGCACGGCGGTGCCGGCGGCCTATTACCTCCGGCTCTCGCTGCTCGACAAGCCGGGCGCGCTTGCCAAGGTTGCCTCGGTGCTTGGCGATGCGGGGATCTCGATCCACCGGATGCGGCAATATGACCACGAGGACGGGCCCGCCCCGGTGCTGATCGTCACGCACAAGACCACCCCCGAGGCGATCGACCACGCGATCGAGATTCTTCCCCGCACCGGCGTCATCGCCGCCGAGCCGGTCGAGCTGCGCATCGAAGAAGTCTGATCGCGCAGGGTTTTCGCCGCGAAATCCCGCCAATATCGCGCGACAGTCTTGCGAATATGCACCCGCGCGCGGCAGCATGAGCGTAAGCGGTCGATTCGATCTATACGCAAAAGCGCGAGGGGGCATCATGGCGGGCTGGCTGACAACCCATGTTCTGGACACGGCGCGGGGCAAGCCTGCGCAGGGGATGGAGATCGTGCTCTACCGGCTCGGCGGCCCCGCCGGCCGGCAAGAGATCGCGCGGCTGACCACCAATGGGGACGGGCGGACGGACAGCCATATCCTGCCTGAGCGTGATTTCGAAACCGGCACCTATGAGCTGGAATTCCACGCCGGCGCATGGATGGACGCCGCCGGCTTCGCGCCCGAAGAGCCGCGCTTTCTCGACATCATCCCGATCCGGTTCGGCATGTCGCAGCACGATCATTACCACGTCCCGCTGCTGATCTCGCCCTTCGGCTATTCGACCTACCGGGGAAGCTGAGATGATCCCTGATACAATCATCATCTGGGAATGGCTCGCCTTGTCGATCCGCTGGCTCCACGTCATCACCGCCATCGCCTGGATCGGATCGTCGTTTTATTTCATTGCCCTAGACCTCGGACTTCAGAAAGCGCCGCATTTGCCCAAAGGCGCACATGGCGAGGAGTGGCAGGTTCATGGCGGCGGGTTCTACCATATCCAGAAATATCTCGTCGCGCCCGAGCGGATGCCCGAGCATCTGACCTGGTTCAAATGGGAAAGCTATGCGACCTGGCTCTCGGGCGCCGCGCTGCTGGCGGTGGTTTACTGGGCCGGCGCGCATATGTTCCTGATCGACCCGGCCAAGGCCGATCTTGCGGTGTGGCAGGCGGTGGCGATCTCGGCCGGCTCGCTCGGGGTGGGCTGGCTGATCTATGACACGCTGTGCAAATCGCCTCTGGCCGAGCGCCCGACCCTCTTGATGCTGCTGCTGTTTGTGGCGCTCGTGGCGATGGGCTGGGGGTATGATCAGATCTTCACCGGCCGCGCGGCGCTGCTCCATCTCGGCGCGTTCACCGCGACGATCATGACGGCGAATGTGTTTCTGATCATCATCCCGAACCAGAAGATCGTTGTCGCCGACCTCAAGGCCGGGCGCGCGCCGGACCCCAAATACGGCAAGATCGCCAAGCTGCGCTCGACCCATAACAACTACCTGACGCTGCCGGTCATCTTTCTGATGCTGTCGAGCCACTACCCGCTTGCCTTTGCCAGCAAATACAACTGGCTGATCGCGGCTTTGATCTTCCTGATGGGCGTCACGATCCGCCATTTCTTCAACACGATGCACGCGCGCGGCGGGTATCGGTGGTGGACATGGGCCGTGACGGTGCTGCTGATGGTGGCGATCATGGCGGTGTCCTCGGCCGGGCTCCGGCAAGAGAGCCGCGAGGCGTCCGAGACCCGCGCCATGTCCCCCGCCGAGCAGCGATTTGCCGCCGCGCCCGGCTTTGACGAGGTGGCGCAGACCGTCGCGGGCCGCTGCTCGATGTGCCATGCGCGCGAGACGTTCTATCCGGGCGTCTATCACGCGCCTAAGGGCGTTTTCCTTGAAACGCCGGCCGATGTGGCCCGCTATGCGCGCGATATCTACCTGCAATCGGGCGTGACCGAGGCGATGCCGCCCGCCAATGTCAGCTTCATGGAAGAGGCCGAGCGCGACGCGATCATAGCGTGGTATCGCGCGGCAACCGGCCGGCAGCTGGCCTTGAACTGACGGCGGCGGCCCGCGCGGGGGCTTTCGCCGCGCCGCGATCCTTCCTAGATTGATCATGACGACGCAGGGCAGGAAAACTCATATGGGCGAATTGCGCTTTTTGCTGAACGACGCCGAGATCGCCCTCAGCGAGGTCGGATCGCGCGACACGCTGCTTGATTTCCTGCGGCTCTCGCGCCGCCTCACCGGCACCAAGGAGGGCTGCGCCGAGGGCGATTGCGGGGCCTGCACGGTTCTGGTCGGCCGGCTTGCGGGCGGGGAACTCCTGTATGAGCCGGTCAATGCCTGCATCCGCCCGCTCGCCTCGTGTCACGCGGTCCATATCGTCACGATCGAGCATCTGCGCGGCGATGGCGGGGGGCTCCACCCCGTCCAGCAGGCCATGGTCGACCACCACGCGAGCCAATGCGGGTTCTGCACGCCGGGGATCGTGATGGCGCTTTACGCGCTCTGGATGCGCAGCCCCCACCCGAGCGATGCGCAGATCGAGACCGCGCTTCAGGGCAATCTCTGCCGCTGCACGGGGTATGAGCCGATCATCCGCGCCGCCCGCGCGGCCGCCAAGGCGGGCGGGCAGGATAGCGATATTCTGGAAGCCGAGCGCGGCCGGGTGAGCCGGTTTCTGCGCGATGTGCCGCGCGAACGGCTCGATCTGCGGCGCGGCGAGGACCGCGCGATCATCCCCGCTGATGCCGACGATTTCGCGCAGATCTACGCGCAGACGCCCGGCGCGACCGTGGTGGCGGGCGCGACGGATGTGGGGCTTTGGGTCACGAAATTCCTGCGCGACATCTCGCCCGCGATCTTCATCAACCATCTGATGAAAGAGATCACCGAAACCGATGTCGAGATCCGGCTTGGCGCGGGCGTGACCTATGCCGAGGCGGGGCCGGCGATGGCGCGCGCGCTGCCGCAGATCGCCGATTACTGGCTGCGGATCGGCGGCTGGCAGGTGCGCGCGATGGGCACGATCGGCGGCAATATCGCGAACGGCTCGCCTATCGGGGACAGCCCGCCGCTGCTGATCGCGCTTGGCGCGCGGATCGTGCTGCGCCGCGGGGATGAGCGGCGCGAGATCGCGCTTGAGGATTTCTTCATCGAATACGGCAAGCAGGACCGGGCCGAGGGCGAGTTCGTCGAAGAGATCATCATCCCCCGCCCGCAAGACGCGCAGATCGCGGCCTATAAAGTCTCCAAACGCGCCCATTCCGACATCACCTCGGTTGCCGCGTGTTTTCTGATCCGCCGCGAGGGCGGCAAGATCACCGAGGCGCGGCTTGCCTATGGCGGCATGGCCGGCACGCCCAAACGCGCCGCAAAGGCCGAGGCCGCGCTTCTTGGCCAAAGCTTCACCGAGGCGAGCTTCGAGGCTGCCGCCCGCGCCGCCTCTGATGATTTCGATCCGATGACCGATATGCGCGCGAGCCGCGAATATCGCACCGCCGTCGCCTCGAACCTGCTGCGCCGGTTCTGGCTGGAACAAAGCGGCGAGGACGCACGGCTCACCCGGCTTGCGGAGGATTGCACATGAAGGACGATCAGGCCCCGCGCGGCAGCGCCCATCAGCCGATCGCGCATGATTCCGCGCATAAGCATGTCACTGGCGCGGCCGATTACACCGACGATCTGACCGAGCCGGTCGGCACGCTCCACGCATGCCTCGGGCTTTCGCAGATCGCGCATGGCCGCATCACCTCGCTGGACCTCGCGCCGGTGCGCAACGCGCCGGGCGTCGTGTGCGTGCTGACCGCGAGCGATATTCCCGGCCCGAACGATGTCTCGCCCGCCGGGCGCGGCGATGATCCGATCTTTGCCGAGGATATCGTCCATTTCCACGGCCAGCCGATCTTCGCCGTCATCGCCGAAAGCCGCGATGCCGCGCGCCGGGCCGCGCGTCTGGCCGAGATCGAATATGAGCCGCTAGATATCGCGCTAGGGCCCCTCGATGCGCGCGCGGCCGGGCGCGATTACGCCGCGCTGCCGCTGACCTTGCGGCGCGGCAATGCCGAGACCGCGCTCGAGACCGCGCCGCACCGCATAAAGGGCCGCTTCGCGATTGGCGGGCAGGATCATTTCTACCTCGAAGGGCAGATCGCGATGGCGAGCCCCGGCGAGGATGACGAGATGATCGTCAACGTCTCGACCCAGCACCCGAGCGAGGTGCAGCACATGGTCGCCCACGCGCTCGGCTGTCCCAGCAACGCCGTGGTGGTGAATGTGCGGCGCATGGGCGGCGGGTTCGGCGGCAAGGAAACGCAGATGAACCTGTTCGCCTGCGTTGCCGCGATCGCCGCGCGGCGCACCGGGCGGACGGTCAAGATCCGCCCCGACCGCGACGACGACATGACCGCGACCGGCAAACGCCATGATTTCGTGGTCGATTACGATCTCGGCTTCGACGATGAGGGCAGGATCACCGCCGTCAGCGGCGATTGGTATGCGCGCTGCGGCTTTTCAGCGGATCTCTCGGGCGCGGTGTGCGACCGCGCGCTTTTCCACGCCGACAATGCGTATTTCTACCCCGATGTGCGGCTGCAAAGCCACCCGATGCGCACGAATACCGTCTCGAACACCGCGTTTCGCGGCTTTGGCGGCCCGCAAGGCGTGATCGTGGCCGAGCGGATGATCGAAGAGATCGCCTATCGCCTGGGCCTCGATCCTCTCGAGGTGCGCCGGCGCAATCTTTACCGCAACGGGCAGCTCACCCCCTATCATCAGCCGGTCGAGGACCAGATCCTGCCGCGCATCTTCGACGAGCTCGAGGCAAGCTGCGACTACGCCGCGCGGCGCGAGGCGATCATCGCCGATAACCGGCGGGGCGGTGTGATCCGGCGCGGCATCGCGCTCACCCCCGTCAAGTTCGGCATCAGCTTCACCGCGACGCATTTCAATCAGGCCGGCGCGCTTATCCACATCTATTCGGACGGCTCGATCCGCCTCAATCATGGCGGCACCGAGATGGGTCAGGGGCTCAACACCAAGGTCGCGCAGGTGGTGGCCGAGGCGTTTCAATGCGACATCGCGCGCATCAAGATCACCCGCACGACGACCGAGAAAGTGCCGAACACCTCGGCCACGGCGGCCTCGTCCGGGACCGATCTGAACGGGATGGCGGCGCTTGACGCGGCCGAGCAGATCAAGGCGCGGCTGGTTGCGTTCGTCGCCGAGCATTGGCAGCAAGACCCGGCCGATATCCGCTTCGTGCCGGGCTTCATCATCGCAGGCGCGCATGAAATCCCCTTCGACGAGGTCGTCTCGAAGGCGATCTTCGCGCGCGTGTCGATGTCGGCGGCGGGGCATTACAAGACGCCGAAAATCCACTGGGACCGCGAGGCCGGCCGCGGCCGCCCGTTCTATTACTTCGCCTATGGCGCCGCCTGCGCCGAGGTCTCGGTCGACACGCTGACGGGCGAATATGTGATCGAGCGGGCCGATATTCTCCACGATGTCGGCCGCTCGCTGAACCCTGCCATCGACCTTGGCCAGATCGAGGGCGCGTTCATTCAGGGCGCCGGCTGGCTGACCTCGGAAGAGCTGTGGTGGGACGACAAGGGCCGCCTGCGCACCCACGCGCCATCGACCTACAAGATCCCGCTCGCCTCGGACCGCCCGCGCATCTTCAACACGCGGCTTGCCGAATGGTCCGAATGCGCCGAGCGGACGATCAAACGCTCCAAAGCGGTGGGCGAGCCGCCCTTCATGCTCGGGATTTCCGTGTTCGAGGCGCTGAACATGGCCGTCGCCTCGTTCGGGGACGGGCGCAGCCCCGCCCGGCTCGACGCCCCCGCGACGCCCGAGCGGGTGCTGATGGCCATCGAGCGGCTGCGGCGATGATCCGGGTGCGGATCACCCGCGCCGAGGGCTCGACCCCGCGCGAGGCGGGCGCCGAGATGATGGTCGGCGCGGACCGGACAGAGGGCAGTATCGGCGGCGGGCAGCTTGAATATATGGCGATCGACCGCGCCCGGCAGATGCTGCGCCAGGGCGAGGCAGAGGCCGACATGGACGTCCCGCTCGGCCCCGCAATCGGGCAATGCTGCGGGGGCCGCGTCTGGCTGCGCCTTGATCGCGGCAAGCCGGCCCCGCCGGACATGCTGGGCGATGTGCTGATTTTCGGGGCGGGCCATGTCGGCCGCGCCCTTGCCCGCGCGCTGAAGCCGCTGCCGCTTCGCGCGGTGCTGATCGACCAAAGGCAGGCCGAGCTTGATATGGCCGAGGGCGCGCGCACGGTGCTCTCCCCCCTCCCCGAGGCAGAGCTGCGCACAGCGCGCCCCGGCAGCGCGGCCGTGATCGCAACCCATGATCATGCGCTCGACTTCCTCCTTGCCGCCGAGGCGCTGCGGCGCGCCGATCTGGCCTATGTCGGCATGATCGGAAGCGCCAGCAAACGCGCCCGCTTCAGCCGATATGCGCGCGATCAGGGGCTCGATCCCGCGCCGCTGATCTGCCCGATCGGGGCGGGTTATTCGGCCGACAAGCGCCCCGAGATCATCGCCGCCTTCACCGCCGCCGAGATCGTTGGCGCGCTCACCTCCTCTCCTGTGCGAAAATACTCATGCAGCACCTGATCCGCGGCCGTATCCTCGATTTTCACGCCGACCCGGCCGAGACGGCGGATCATCACCGCTATTTCGAGGACGGCGCGATCGTGATCGATGGCGGCCGCATCGTCGCGGTCGGCGATTACGCTGATCTGGCGCGCGAGGGGCTGGCCCAGACCGATCACCGCCCGCATCTGATCCTGCCGGGCTTTATCGACGCGCATCTCCATTTCCCGCAGCTCCAGATCGTGGCGAGTTGGGGCGCGCAGCTTCTCGACTGGCTCAACAACTACACCTTCCCCGCCGAGGCAGAGTTCGCGCACCCCGCCCATGCCGAGGAAATGGCGGGCCGGTTTCTCGACCTGCTTCTGGCGCATGGAACGACGACGGCGGCGGCGTTCTGTTCCTCGCACAAGGGCAGCGCCGAGGCGCTTTTCTCGGCGGCCGAGGCGCGCGGCATGGCGATGATCGCGGGCAAGGTGATGATGGATCG
>JAUNRZ010000203.1 GCA_030539455.1 Paracoccus sp. (in: a-proteobacteria)
TCCAGGTCGAAAGCGCGGGGATGATGGACGCGCTGCGCCGGATGCGCCCGACCTGCATCGAGGATATCGTGGCGCTTGTCGCGCTTTATCGCCCCGGCCCGATGGAGAACATCCCGACCTATTGCGAGGTGAAGAACGGCCTCAAAGACCTTGAATCCATTCACCCTTCCATCGATCACATCCTTGCCGAGACACAGGGCATCATCGTCTATCAGGAACAGGTGATGCAGATCGCGCAGGTGATGGCGGGCTACAGCCTCGGCGGCGCGGACCTGCTGCGCCGCGCGATGGGCAAGAAGATCGCCGAGGAAATGGCGAAGGAGCGGCCGAAATTCGTCTCCGGCGCGACGGCGAACGGGGTCGATTCGAAGAAGGCCGGAGAAGTCTTTGACCTTCTGGAGAAATTCGCTAATTACGGCTTCAACAAATCCCACGCGGCGGCCTATGCGGTCGTCTCGTATCAGACCGCGTGGCTGAAAGCGAACCACCCGGTCGAGTTCATGGCCGCGGTGATGAACTGCGATATCCACCTCACCGACAAGCTGGCCGTCTACAAGCGCGAGGTGGACCGGATGGGGATCGAGGTCGCGCCGCCTTGCGTCAATCGCTCGGCCGCGCGGTTCACCACGAAGGGGAGCACGATCCATTACGCGCTCGGCGCGCTGAAAGGGGTCGGGATCGAGGCGATGCGGCTGATCGAGACTGCGCGCGGCGAGACGCCCTTCGCGGACCTCAACGATTTCGCGCGCCGCGTCGATCTGCGCCGGGTCGGCAAGCGCGCGCTTGAGATGCTTGCGCGGGCAGGGGCGTTCGATGCGTTGGACGAGAACCGCGCGCGCGTTCTGGCATCGCTGGACGGGCTGATGGCGTGGTCGGGCGCGGTGCAGGATGCGGCGGTGTCCTCGCAATCCTCGCTGTTCGGCGGGGGCGAGGATCTGCCGCCGCCGCGTCCCGCGAAGGCCGCGATGTGGCTGCCCGGCGAGAAGCTGGCCGAGGAACATCTGGCGATCGGCTTCTACCTGACCGGCCATCCGCTGGACGACTACCTGCCCGCTTTGCGCCGCATCAACGTGGACACGCTGTCAACGATCGCGGCGGCGGCGCAATCCGGCCCGGTTGCGGGCTATATCGCCGGCACGATTTCCTCGCGCAAAGAGAAGAAATCGGCCAAGGGCAACCGCTTTGCGTTCGTGTCGGCCTCGGACCCGACGGGTCTTTACGAGATTGTGATGTTCTCGGACGTGCTCGAGGCCGCGCGCCCGCATCTCGAGCCGGGCAGCAGCGTCGTGATGCAGGTCCGCGCCGATCCGGCGGGCGAGGGCGAGGTGAAGCTCTCGGCGCGCAGCTGCGTTCCCCTGATGGATGCGATCGCGAATGCCGGGCCCGCGCGTTTGGCAGTCTGTGCTGGCAATTCCCTGTCGCTCGAGGCGCTTACGCAGACGCTGAGCGCCTATAAGGCCGCCGCCCGCCCCGGCAAGAAGGGCAAGCTTTTGCTGCGCATCCGCGATGACGATCTGGCCGAGGAATATGATCTTCAGATCGACGATGCGGCCCCGCTCGGCCCCGAATTGCGGCAGCGATTGCGCGTCGTGCCGGGCGTTCTGGAACTGGTCGAGGAATAGAGCGGCTTGCGCGGCGCGGGGCAATTTCAGATAATATCTGAACGCCTCATACCAGCTCCGCGAGATGCCATGATTGCCCGAATGACAACCCGAATCCTTCCCATTGCCGTTCTGGTGCTGGCTGCGTGCGGCGGCCCGCAGCCAGGCCCGCGCGGGCCCAGCAACGCCTCGACCGCCATCGTCGATCCCGCGCAGCTTTACTGCGCCGGCAGGGGCGGGCAGGTGATCGCGCGCGTGGTCAATAACCGGCGCGCCGATCTGTGCCGGCTGCCCGATGGGCGCACGGTCAGCGCTGCCGATCTGATCCGGTCCTCGAACGATCTTTAACCCGGTCCGTTAACGCAAAAGGGCGCCCGAGGGCGCCCTTTCCGGTGGCCGCTTAATTGCGGGCCTTGTCGACCATCTTGCCCTTGGAAATCCACGGCATCATATCGCGCAGCTTCTCGCCGACCTGCTCGATCTGATGCTCGTCATTGATGCGGCGCGTGGCCTTGAAGAAGGGCTGGCCGACCGCGTTTTCCTGCATGAAATCGCGAACGAATTTGCCCGTCTGGATGTCGGTCAGCACCTCTTTCATGCGCTTTTTCGTCTCGTCATAGGGCAGGATGCGCGGGCCCGAGACATATTCGCCATACTCGGCCGTGTTCGAGATCGAGTAGTTCATGTTGGCGATGCCGCCCTCGTAGATCAGATCGACGATCAGCTTGACCTCGTGGAGGCACTCGAAATACGCCATCTCCGGCTCGTAACCGGCTTCCACAAGCGTCTCGAAGCCCATGCGGATCAGCTCGACCAGACCGCCGCAGAGCACCGCCTGCTCGCCGAACAGATCGGTCTCGCATTCCTCGCGGAAGTTCGTCTCGATGATCCCCGAGCGCCCGCCGCCGATGGCCGAGCAATAGGACAGCGCGATGTCCATCGCCTTGCCCGACGCGTCGCGGTCCACGGCGACAAGGCAGGGCACGCCGCCGCCTTTGACATACTCGCCCCGCACGGTGTGGCCGGGGCCTTTGGGGGCCATCATGATGACATCGATGCCCTCTTTCGGCTCGATCAGGCCGAAATGGACGTTCAGCCCGTGCGCGAACGCAATCGCCGCGCCTTCGCGGATATTGTCGTGAACATATTTGCGGTAGGTCTCGGCCTGAAGCTCGTCGGGCATGGTGAACATGACCAGATCGGCCCATTTCGCGGCCTCGGCGATCTCCATCACCTGAAGCCCCTCGGCTTCGGCCTTCTTGGCCGAGTTAGAGCCGGGACGGAGCGCCACGACGACGTTCTTCGCGCCGGAATCGCGCAGGTTCAGCGCATGGGCATGGCCCTGGCTGCCATAGCCGATCATGG
>JAUNRZ010000204.1 GCA_030539455.1 Paracoccus sp. (in: a-proteobacteria)
GCTTCGGCCAAAAGCGCGGGCGCGTCCTCGGCCGACGCAAGCTGCGCGGCGATGCGGCCCGCCAGTGTCAGCCCGGCGCGGATCGCGGCCAGATCGCGCGGCCCGCCGCGATCGAGTGCGAGCCGCGACAGCGCGCGGTCCATATCCGGCACCTGCGCAAGCGCCCCGCGCAGATCGGCCTCAAGGCGCGGCGCGGCAAGCAGATAGTCAACCGCATCATGGCGCGCGCGGATCTCGTCCAGATCGCGCGAGGGCGCGCTTATCCGCCGCTCGAGCAGGCGCGCGCCGGCGGCGGTCGCGGTCCGGTCGATCGCGGTCAGGAGGCTCCCCTCCCGACCGCCCGAAAGGGCCTGCGTCAGCTCGAGATTGCGGCGCGTTGCCGCATCGATCTGCATCGCGCCGCGCGCGGCCTCGCGCATCGGCGGGCGCAGCAGCGGAAGCTGCGCCTTCTGCGTCAGTTCCAGATAATCGGCGATCGCGCCCATCGCGGAGATTTCGGCGCGCGAGAAGCTGCCGAACCCGTCCAGCGTATCGACCCGCAGCAGCCGGCACAGCCGGGCGATCCCGGCGGTGGAATCAAAGCTCGCCGGGCCGCGTTCGGTCAATGCGGCGCCCGCTTCGGCGGCCAGATCATCCAGCCCCGATCCATCCGCCGCCAAAAGCTCTCGCGGGGCAATCCGCGCAAGTTCGGGGCCCAGCCTCGGCTCGGGGCAGGTCATCACATAAAAAGCGCCGGTCGAGATATCGACCCAGGCGAGCGCCGTCTCGTCCCGAAGCCGTGCGAAAGCGGCCAGATAATTATGCCGCCGCGCCTCGAGCAGCGATTCCTCGGTCAGCGTTCCGGGCGTCACCAGCCGAACGACATCACGCGCGACGACGGATTTGCTGCCGCGCTTTTTCGCCTCGGCCGGGTCTTCAAGCTGCTCGGCGATCGCGACGCGAAACCCCTTGCGGATCAGCGTCAGCAGGTAGGATTCGGCGGCGTGGACCGGCACCCCGCACATCGGGATAGGCGCGCCCTGATGCGTGCCGCGTTTGGTCAGCGCGATGTCCAGAGCCGCCGCAGCCGCAACCGCGTCGTCAAAGAACATCTCGTAGAAATCGCCCATGCGATAGAACAGCAGCGCGCCCGGATTCGCCTCTCGGATCGCGAGATATTGCGCCATCATCGGGGTCGGCTGGTCGGTCATATTCGCTCCTGTCCTGCCGGGCTTTCTAGACCACCGAACGCGCGCGCGAAAGCCGCGCGCGCCTGCTTCTTCTGCGTTGAAATACTCCGGGGTCCGGGGCAGCGCCCCGGATTTGCCTAGTTCGAGAGGCGGCGCAGGAAACGCTGGAGCCGTTCGTCCTGCGGCGCATCGAAAAGCCGCGCCGGAGGCCCCTCTTCGACGATCCTTCCGCCATCCATGAACACCACCCGGTCCGCGATTTCGCGGGCGAACTGCATCTCGTGCGTGACGATCAGCATGGTCTGGCGCCGTTCGGCCACGCGGCGCATCAGGTCCAGCACCTCGCCCACCCATTCGGGGTCGAGCGCCGAGGTCGGCTCGTCGAACAGCATCACCTCGGCCCCGATCGCCATCGCGCGGCCGATCCCGACCCGCTGCTGCTGCCCGCCCGAGAGGCTGGCGGGGTAGCTGTCCGCCTTGTTCGCGAGCCCCGTTTCGGCCAGCACGGCGAGCGCGCGCTGCTCGGCCTCGGCGCGGCGCATCCCCTGAACGGTGATCAACGCCTCCATGATGTTCTGCTTGGCGGTCATGTTGGCGAAAAGCGCGTAATTCTGGAACACGAAGGCCGAATTGCGGCGCAGCGCGAGGATATCGGCGCGGCTCGCCCGCGCGGCATCGACCTTCAGATCGTTGATCTGGATCGTCCCGCTCTCTGGCCGGTCCAGAAAATTGATGCAGCGCAGCAGGGTCGATTTGCCGGTGCCGGAGGGGCCGATAATGACCACACGTTCGCCATGCTCCACCGTGAGGTTGATGCGGTCCAGAACAACCGTCTCGCCAAAGCGTTTGCTGAGATTTTGAAGCGAGATCATCGCGCATACGCCCTGTTAAGATAGATTTCGAGCCGCTTTTGCCCCTGACTCAGCGCCTCGACGATGATCCAGTAGATGATCGCGGCGACAAGGAAGGTCTCGAAATAAAGGAAGCTGCCGGCGGCCTCTTTCTGCGCCGCGCCCATCATCTCGGTCACGCCGAGGGTAAAGGCGAGCGAGGTCGCCTTGATCATGTCGATATAGTAGTTAACCAGCGTCGGGGCGGCGACACGCGCGGCTTGCGGCATGATGATGCGGCGCATCATCTGCCCCTGTTTCATGCCGATCGACTGCGCGGCCTCCCACTGGCTGCGGTCGATCCCGATGATCGAGGCGCGGATCGTCTCGGCCATATAGGCCGCGAAATGCAGCGTCAGCCCCATCACTGCCGCCGTCACGCCGTCAAGGCGGGTCAGGAAAGACAGGATCTGCGGCAGGCCGTAATAGAACAGGAAAAGCTGCACCAGCAGGGGCGTGCCGCGAAAGAAGCTGATGAACAGCATCACGAACCAGTCCAGCACCGGCACGCGGAACACCCTCTCGACCGCCAGCAGTGAGGCGAGGATCAGCCCAAGCACCATCGCGATCGTGGCCATGGTCAGCGTCAAGGGCACATAGCGAAGAATTACGGGGACCAGCCCCAGCATATAGTCCAGGTCCAGTCCCCGCACGGTTTAGTCCGCCTGTGCGTCGTCGGTATCCGGCACCGTGATATCGTCGCCGAACCACTTGTCCGAGATTTCGGCCAGCGTGCCATCCTCGCGCAGCTCTTCCAGAGCGGTGTTGACCCGGTCGCGCAGCGCGCGGCCTTCCTCGTCGTCGCGGAACGGCCATGCGTTGCGGATCTCCGAGAACGGCTCGCCCGCCAAAGCCAGCGGGAGCGGGCTTTCATGGATCAGCGAGATCGCCGA
>JAUNRZ010000049.1:0-7690 GCA_030539455.1 Paracoccus sp. (in: a-proteobacteria)
TTTTCGCGATGCGGAAGCGTTTGAGCATCAGCTCGGCCTCGACGCCCTCGCCCTTCATGCGGTGGCCGAAACGCGGGTCGTTGTCGCGCCCGCCGCGCATGGACTTGACGCGGCGCATGACATAATCGGCGCGGCCGGGCGCGTTGCGGGAAAGCCAGTCGCGAAAGAGCGGCGCCACCTCGAGCGGCAGGCGCAGCGGGATCATGCTGGCATGGGACGCGCCGGCATCGCGCGCGGCGCCGAGGATCGCCTCGATATCGGGCTCGGTCAGGACCGGGATCACGGGCGCGACCATGACGCGCACCGGGATGCCCGCGCCGGCCATCTCGCGGATCATGCGCAGGCGCGTTGACGGGGCAGGGGCGCGCGGCTCGAGGCTGCGCGCGAGGGCCGCATCGAGCGTCGTGACGGAGACGCCCACATGCAAGAGCCGCCGCGCCGCCATCTCGGCGAGAAGCGGCAGATCGCGCAGCACGGTCTGCCCGCGCGTGACAAGGCTCGCCGGGTGGTTCCAGTCGAGCAGCACGCGCCAGAGGCCGGGCATGATCGCCAGCTTCGCCTCGGCGGGCTGATAAGGGTCGGTGTTCGTGCCGAAGGCGATCGGCGCGCAGCGATAGGAGGGGCGGGCGATCTCGGCCTCAAGCAGCCGCGCCGCATCCGGCTTGGCGGTGATCCTGGTTTCAAAATCGAGGCCGGGCGAGAGCCCCCAATAGGCGTGAGACGGCCGGGCAAAGCAGTAGATGCAGCCATGCTCGCAGCCGCGATAGGGGTTGATCGAGCGATCGAACGGCACATCGGGCGAGCGGTTGCGTGTGATGATGCTGCGCGGCTGCTCGGTGGTGATCTCGGTGCGCAGCAGCGGCGCCTCTTCGGGGATGTCCCAGCCGTCATGTTCACGCTCGGAGCGCAGCCGGTCATAGCGGTTCGCAGGCCGCCCCGCAGCGCCGCGCGCGCGCAGCGTCTCGTGCGGGTTGCGGCCCGTGTCTGGGTTATCGGCGCTCATCGGGGCAGCATAGAACGAAAACGGAACAACCGAAAGCCCCAACGCGCGTGCTTCACAAAGTCGCAACCCCGGCGCGCGCGGGCGTTTTTACCGACGCCGGCCCTTTCCAATCGCAGCGCGCTGCATATATTGGCCAAAGAAGAGGGGATACCATGCCGCTGCCGCATTTTCTGCTGATGCTCGCCGCCGTTATTCTGGCGGCCGGGGCGACGATCTGGTTCGGGCTTCAATCCGGGCTGCCGCTTGCGGCGCTGTGTCTTGGCGCGCTTGTCGCGGCGCTTGTGCTGCGCATGGCGATGCGCGATCCGCAGGGCTGAGGCGGTCTGGCAGCGCAGGCTCGCGAAGGGCGCGCCTTTCAGGATTTTGGTTAAGTATAAGCCTCGCAGTTGAGCTCACCCGCAGCGCGGCAGGGCCGACCCGGCCCCGCCGGTCAGCAACGATAAACCCCTACCGCCCGACCGCGTAAGCCTGCATCAGCCGGGGCGTCGCGGCCGCGCGCAATATGCCGTCCGGCTCACGCAGGGCCGCGCTCAGCCGGCCGATCGCCCAAGGCTCGGTGACCTCGACGATATGACCGCGCCCGCGCAGATCCTCGATCACCTCGGGCGCGAAGGACGGCTCGATCAGCATATGGCCCGGCTCGGCCTTGCGCGGGAAGAACGAGCCCTGAAAATGCGTCGAGTGAAATAGCGGGCTGTCCATATTCGCCTGCAAATTCCCGCCATGATGGACAAAACGCAGGAACCAGATCAGCTGCCACTGGTCCTGCTGATCCCCGCCGGGCGTGCCGAACGAGAGCCACCGCGTGCCGTCCGTCGCGATCGAGGGCGTCAGCGTCGTGCGCGGCCGCGCGCCGGGGCGCAGCGCGGCCGGAACGCCCTGTTCAAGCCAGAACATCTGCGCGCGGCTGTTGAGCGGAAAGCCCAGCCCCGGCACAACCGGCGAGCTTTGCAGCCACCCGCCCGAGGGCGTCGCCGAGACGACATTCCCCCACCGGTCGATCACGTCGAGATGGACCGTATCGCCGCGCCGTTCGGTCAGATGCGCCATTGTCGGCTCGACCGAGCGCGTCGCATCGACCCCGAAATCGGTCGCCGCGCGGGTGATCGCGGCCTCGGCGAGATGCTCGTAGCCCGGAATTTTGCCGGGACGCTGCTCGAGCGAGGCGCGATCGGTGATCAGGGCGCGGCGGCTCGCGGCATAATCCTCGGACAGCAGCACATCCATCGGGATATCCGCGAAATCCGGGTCGCCATAGAACGCCTCGCGGTCGGCATAGGCAAGCTTCATCGCCTCGATCACGGAATGGACGAACTCGGCGCCGCACGGGTCCATCGACGCCAGATCGATGCCGCGCAGGATGGCGAGCGCTTGCAAAAGCACCGGCCCCTGACCCCACGGCCCGGTCTTGAACACCGTCCATCCGTGGTAATCGAGGCTCAGCGGCGCCTCTTCGCGGGCGCGCCAGCCGGACAGATCGTCCGAGGCGAGAACGCCGCGATGACGCAGGCCGGTGCCGTCATCGACCTCCGCCTCGGCCAGATAATCGCAGATCGCCTCGGCGACGAATCCGTCCGACCAGATCGAGCGCGCCGCCGCGATCTGCCCTGCGCGCTCGCCCGAGGCCGCCTCGGCCTCGTCGACGATCCGCTGATAGGTCGCGGCCAGATCGGGGTTGCGGAACAGGGCGCCGGGTTCCGGCGCATCGCCGCCGGGCAGGAAAACCTCGGCCGAGCTGGGCCATTCCTCGGAAAAGAACTCGCCCAGCCCCGCGATCGTGTTCGCAACGCGCGCCAGCACCGGGTGCCCCTCCCGCGCATGGTAGATCGCGGGTTCCATCACCTCGGCGAGGCTCATCGTGCCGTGTTCCTCGAGCAGCTTCATCCAGCCATCGAACGCGCCCGGCACAACGGTCGCAAGAAGCCCCGAGCCGGGCATCAGCCGCAGGCCAAGCTCGCGCATCTTCTCGATTGTGGCGCCTTTCGGCGCGGTGCCTTGCCCGCAGATCACCCGCGTCTCGTCGCTATCCGCGCGGCGATAGATCACCGGCAGATCGCCGCCCGGCCCGTTCAGATGCGGCTCGACCACTTGCAGCGCAAGGCCGGTCGCAACGGCGGCGTCGAACGCGTTCCCGCCCCGCTCGAGTATGCCCATCCCGACCGCCGAGGCGATCCAGTGCGTCGAGGCGACGACGCCGAACGTGCCGCGGATCTCGGGGCGGGTGGTGAAATCGCTCATCAGGGGGGTCCTTTCAAGAGTTTTATCGGCGCTCTGCCGGCCGTGGGCGGCGGCGCGAAAGGGGGCGGCTGCCCGCCCCCTTGTCATCGAGGTCGGCGGCTAGCCGGCCATATCCACGCCTTCAAGGCGGATCATGCCGTCGGCGTAGGGGGTGAAGCCCTCGACCTTGTCCGACACGCCATAGAGCCAGGCGAGATAGTAAAGATAGATCAGCGGCAGCTCTTCCTGAAGGATCGCCTGCGCGTCGTCATAAAGCGCGCGGCGGGCCTCGTGATCCGAGGTCACGCGCGCCTCGTTCAGCAGGCGGTCCACCTCGGCGTTGGAATAATGCCCGTCATTGAACCCCGCGCCGGTCACGACGAACTGGTGGAGGTTCCCGTCCGGGTCGATCCGTCCCGACCAGCCCTGCTGGCTGGCCTGAAAATCACCGGCGGCGTTGTCGGCGATCAGCGTTGCGAACTCTTTCGAGACGATGCGCACGTCAAAGCCCGCCTCGTTCGCCATCGACTGCACGACCTGCATCACGGTCAGCAGATCGGGGTTGGTCGAGACGTTGATGTCAACGCGGAGCGGCGTCTCGACGCCGGCCTCTTCGAGCAGGGCGCGGGCGCGGTCCAGATCACGCTCGGGGACGGGGAAGTCCGCGCTGTGGAACGGGCTCGAAGGCGGGAAGGGCTGGTTCGCCGGCTCGAACGCGCCGCCGAACACGACCTGATTGAGCGCCGCGCGGTCAATCGCGAGGCTGAGCGCCTGCCGCACGCGCGCATCCTGCCCGAGCGGGTTTTCCGCATTCGCCCCGTTCCCGGTGTTCACGGTGATGCCCTGATAGCCGAGGCTGGTGACATTGCCGACATGGAACCCGTCCGTGCGCTCGACCGCGTCGATGTCGTTGGCGGACATCTGGTTGATGATGTCGAGCTCACCCGCGAAAAGCTGGTTCAGGCGGACGGTGGAATCGGGGATGGGCGAGTAGCTGACGCGGTCCAGAAGGATCTCGTCCGCGTTCCAGTAATCGGCGAAGCGTTCGAGCTCGATCCGGTGCTGGACGACGCGGCTTGCGAATTTGAACGGGCCCGAGCAGACCGGGTTGTTGTTGAAATCCTGCCCATCGGCGAAGGCGGCGGGCGACATCATCATCCCCGCGCGGTCGGCAAGCTGGGCCAGCAGCGTCGCGTCGGGATTGGTCAGATGGAGCCGGACCTGATGCGGGCCGACCACCTCGACCTCGGAGATCGAGGCGATCTCGGATTTGCGCACGCTTTCCTCGAGCGTCTGCGAGCGCTCGATATTGGCGCGGACCGCTTCGGCGTCGAATTCGGTGCCGTCATGGAACACCACACCCTCGCGTAGCGTCATGTCGATGCTGAGCCCGTCCTCGGCGACCGTCCATTCGGTGGCAAGCTCGGGGATCAGCTCGAGATTTTCGTTCACGTCGATCAGCTTGTCGCAAAGCGCGGTGAACACGATGCGCCCGACAAAGAGCCGCGAGCGGTCGGGGTCGAGATAATCCGGCTCGTTCTCGAGCCCGATTCGCAGCTCGCCCGCGGGCAGGGCAAGCGCGCCCAGTGGCACAAGCAGCGCGGCAAGGGCGGTGGATTTCAGCGACATTCGGGCTCTCCTCCTCAACAGAACAGGGACAGAGCCTGCACGCCGCAGCGCGCCCTCGTCAAGGCGAATCGCTCATTCCGGCAACTCGTGGCGCCAGGGCGGGTTGGCGCCGGGGCGCGAGACGGTGACGGCAGAAGCGCGCGCCGCAAGCGCCATCGCATCGTCCAAGGCGGCCTCATCCAGAGCGCCGAGACCCGCGCCCGAAAGCGCGCCCTGCGCCGACAATGCGGCCAGAAGCCCCGCGTTGAAGCTGTCGCCCGCGCCGATCGTGTCGGCGAGCTCGGCCGCCTCGGACCCGCGCTCGCGCCGCAGGGTGGATGTATAGGCGGCGGCGCCCTCGGCGCCCGAGGTCAAGACCACCAGCTTTGCGCCGCGGCCCAGAATTTCCTCGGCCAGCTCGTCCCCGCCGAGATCAGGAAACAGCCAGTCGCGGTCCGCCTGCGAGAGCTTGACGATCTGCGCAAGCCGCATCAGCCGGCCAAGCCGCGCGCGGGTCTCGGTTTCGGATTCGATGAAGCCGGGGCGGATATTGGGATCGAGCATGATCGGAACGCCCGCCTGAGCGGCCCGCAACGCCAGTTCCTCGACCGCGCCGCCGCATGGCTCGCGCACGAGGCTGATGCCGCCGATGAACAGGGCCTCGGTATCCTTGGGCAGATTCGGCAGCGCGGCCGGCTCGAAATTGCGGCCGGCGCTGCCTTCGTCGTGAAAGCTGTATTCCGCCTCGCCCGCCTCGCCGAGATGAACGAAGGCAAGCGCGGTCGGGCGCGGGGTCGCGGGGCAGAGCGCCCAATCCACATGCGAATCGTCCAGCATCTGGCGCAGCGCCGCGCCGAAGCGATCCTCTGACAGCGGCCAGAGATAACGCACATTTGCCCCAAGCCGGCCAAGCGCGATGGCGGTGTTGAACACCGACCCGCCCGGCAGCGGGCGATAGGCGCCCTGATCTGGCACCATGTCGATCAGCGATTCGCCGCAGCAAAGGATCATGTGAGGGGGTCTCCTATGGGTATGCTATCGGGTGCGCTTGCTGCGATTGCGGCGGGTGCGGGCTGGACGGCGTCGCCGATGCGGATCGTGCCGCCGCCGCCAGATGCGAGCATGATGGCGCCCAGCACAAGCATCGCGGCAATGACCGCAAGCGCGATCTTCCAGATCGAATAGGGCCGCTCGCCCTGAACGCGGCCGGACTGGCCGTTTACCACGAAACGGTAGGATTTGCCGTTATATTTATAGGCCGCCGTCCAGATCGGCAGCAGGATATGTTTGAAGGTCTCGTTGCTGTGGCGCGTGTTCAGCGCGGTGATGCGCTGCTGATCGCCGCCAATGTCGCGGCGCACATCCATCGAGATGACGCCCGCCATCTCCTGCCGCGCGATCTGGTGGCCATCGGCAAGGGCGATCGTGTAGCCCTCGGCCTCGAAACCCGACAGGAAACGCGGGTCATATTCGCGCAGATGCGCCAGATCCCACGGGGTCAGAGCATCGGTAAAGCGGCGCGGCAGGGACGAGGCGGCGAGAACGAGCACATCGTCGAAGCTGCGCGCAACGCGGCCCGAGACATTGCTCCACCTCACGCGGCGCTGCTGCTGCGGCACGCGGCGCGTCTGGCCGTTGACGGTCTGGGTGACATAGACGGTGACATAGTAATAATCGCCCCGCTGGCCGCGATATTCGGACTGGGTGTCGGCATCGAAGGTCCAGAAGGGCGAGTAGACCCCGCTCATCCGGCGGGCGCGTCTTGCGTAGGCGGTGAGCCCCGAAGGCGCGAACCAGAGCCCGCCCAGCCAGTCATCGAGCGCACCGCGCGCCTGATCTTCGGTGACAACGAAGGGCATCACCGCCTGCGGCTTGATCTGCCGCGTGGCGCCGGTATCGGTCACGACCGGGGTTGCGCAGAACGGGCAGGCGGTCGAGTGGCGCGCGCTCCCCTGATCGATCTTCGCGCCGCAATTGGGGCATGAGAGCGTGCGGATCGTCTCGGCAAGATCCGAGCTCGCATCGAGCCGCAGCCCCTTTTCGAGCGGGATTTCGGTGATCCCCTGCGATTTATGGCCGCCATCCCATTGCAGCGCGCGCCCGGTCGCCGGATCGCGGAGCAGCAGCTCATCCCCCTCGGGCCCGCCGCGCCCCGATCGCGCCGGCGCGCGCGCAGCCCCCGGCGAGATGTCCTGGCGGTGCCCGCAAAACGGGCAGACAAGCGAGGTATCGCCCGGATTGAAGCGCAACGACCCGCCGCAGCTTTCGCAGGGAAACCGGTATTCTGAGGGCGGGGTTGGCATGGGCGTATGGGGGCTAGAGGTTCAGGTGGCGCGGGGGCGGATCAGGTCAGGCGCGGTGTTCGCCTCGGGGCTGCGGGGGGGCTGTCTGCCCCCGTCCCTGCGGGACACCCCCGAGGATATTTGGGGACAAAAGAAGCGCGGAGGGCGCGCCCGCGATCGGGCTAAGGGGGCGGGTCATCGCGGGCGGCCCTGCGGCGGTTTTGCCCGCTCAGCCCTGCGGGGGCGGCGGGGGCGGGGCAATGGTGAAGAGCTGGGCCAGCTCGTCCACCTCATCGGCGGGCTTCCAGCCATCCTGACCGGGCGACCAGACGAGCGTTTCCCTCGTGAAGCTGCCATCCTTGACCATGCGGCCCAGATGGCCGCGCCCGTAAGGCCCGTCCGCCTCGCCGCCAAGCGCGACGTGCCAGACGGTTTCCGAGGTTTTCGGCGGCAGGGGCGGCGGCATCGACGCGCCGCCGGCGCTTTGGCCCGCGCCGTGGCCTTGGGGCACAGGGCCCCCACGCCCCCGCCCCCCCGCCAATCCCCCGGCCCTCGCGGCGCCCCGCGCACCGCCCCCCCC
>JAUNRZ010000049.1:7700-15737 GCA_030539455.1 Paracoccus sp. (in: a-proteobacteria)
GCGCGCGCCCATCCCCATCGCGGCGCCCATGGCGGCGCCGAACCCGGCCCCCGCGCCGCCCGTGTTCTGCGCGGCGTTCAGCATCGCCTCGGCGGCGGCATACTGGCCGAAACGGTCCAGATCGCCGACAATGCCCATCGAGGTGCGCTTGTCCAGCATCGCCTCGACCTCGTCGGGGAGGCTGATGTTTTCAATGTAGAATTCCGGGATCGTCAGCCCGTAATTCGAGATCGTCGGCGCGATCGCCTTGGCAACCATCTTGCCGAGCTGATCGGTGTTCGAGGCCATGTCGAGAACCGGGATCCCCGAGCCCGCGATCATGCGCGAGAATTCCTGCACGATGATGTTGCGAAGCTGGAAGGTGATCTCTTCCGAGCTGAACTCGCCATCCGTCCCGACGATCTCGGCCATGAATTTCGCGGGGTCGGTCACGCGCATCGAGTAGGTGCCGAAGGCGCGGATGCGGACCGGGCCGAATTCGGGATCGCGCGCGATGATCGGGTTGCGCGTGCCCCATTTGAGATTGTTGAACCGGGTCGTGTTGACGAAGTAGATCTCGGATTTGAACGGCGAGCGGAAGCCGTGATCCCAGTGCTGGAGCGTCGTGAGGATCGGCATGTTGTTCGTCTCGAGGATGTAAAGCCCCGGCCCGAACACGTCTGCGATCTGCCCCTCATGGACGAACACCGCCGCCTGACCCTCGCGCACGGTCAGCTTTGCGCCGTATTTGATCGCGTTGCCGCGGCGTTCAAAGCGCCAGACCATGGTGTTGCGGTTGTCCGAGGTCCAGTCGATTACGTCGATGAACTCGCCTGAAAGAAAATTGAACAGCGCCATCTGGTGTCTCCGCTTGGCTTGGGTTCACTCGCCGCGTTCGGCAAGCAGTTCGCCGGCGATCTGCCGGGCTATGGGGGCGGCCTCGGCCTCGCGCATACCGGGGCGCAGGCGCGTGTCGTAAAGGATGCGCAGCAGCAGTGCGTCGTGCCCGGTCAGCTCGGCATAGCGCATATTGTCGTTGAAGATCGAGGGGCTCGCATTGTCGTAATCATTGGCGAGCCCGAGCCCCTGCGCGATTTCCTCCTGGATGCAGGATTGGCGCAGGCGCGGCGGCAGCTCTTCGCGCAAGATGGCGACGGCCTGCACATATTCCGCGCCGCCGGCGAGCGAATAGGCGAAGACGGCGCAGTAATTCTCGCGCGGAAGGCGCCTGATCGCGGCCAGATCCTCGGCGGGCAGATCCGCAAGCGCCGCGTGGCGCTCGGGCGAGAGGGCGCGGCGCTCGGTCTCGTTGAGGATCATCACGCTGAAATTCCCGCCCGAGCGGACGAGCGAGACGGGATGGCCCGTCGCCTCGGAGACGAGCGCGGCATAGCGCGCGATCTGTGCGCGGTCACTGGTGCGCTGCGCGGGCGAGACCGATTCGCCGAACACGATCTGAATACGCACCGGCTCGGTCCAGCGGCGCAGCGGGGCGGCGACGGGGCCGGGAACGAGCATCCCGTCCTGCCGACGATATTCGTTATAAAGCGCGATCTGCACGAAATTATGCGCAAGCGTTGCCGCATCCATCGCCGCGGGATCAAAGCTCGGCGCCGCGCGCAAGAGGCCGCGCGAACGCATCTGCGCCTCGGCGGCGCGGTAGTAATCGCGCCCGGCTTGCGAGGCGGGATCCGCCGCCCGCTCGCGTGCGACAAGTGCGGCATCCTGCGCCGATTGCGCGCGCGCGGCGCGCAGGACGGCATCGGGCCGCTCGGCCGGCGGGCTTGGGGCGGCGGGCGGCGGGGCAGGGCGCGGCGCGGGCGCGGCCGCCTCCAGCGGGGCGGGAGGCGGGGTCTCGGGGCTGCGATCGCGCGTCAGCTGGCAGCCGGCGAGCGAGGCGCCGATCATCAAAGCGAGCAGCGCCGGGCGCACATGGCCGGGCGCTGCGGCGCGCGTCGATATCTGCCGGACTGCGTTCACCTTGCGCTTGCCCTCAACCCCGCCAGCCGTCGCTTACGCGCTTTGGCGCGGCGCGCCATCCTGACGGGCGCGCGACGAGGCGAGCGTCTGGCGCAGCTCGGTCTCCATCCGCTCCAGCTCTTCCTCGGCGGCGGCGCGGCGGGCCTTGCCTTCATCGGCGATGCGCAGGCTGTCCTCGATCGTCGCGATCAGCTCGGCATTGGCGGTGCGCACCGATTCGATGTCGAACACGCCGCGCTCCATCTCGGTGCGGATCTGAGCGTTCGCCTCGCGCAGATTTTTCGCATTCGCGGTCAGCAGATCGTTGGTGAGGTCGGTCGCCTGCCGCACCGCGCCGGCCGCATCGGCGCTGCGCTGGATCGTGACCGCCTGCGCGAGCTGCGTTTCCCAAAGCGGGACGGTGTTCACGAGGGTCGAGTTGATCTTGGTGACGAGCGATTTGTCGTTTTCCTGAACCAGCCGGATCGACGGCAGCGACTGCATCGTGACCTGCCGCGTCAGTTTGAGGTCATGCACCCGCCGTTCCAGATCGTCGCGCAGCGCGCGCAGATCGCGCAATTCCTGTGCGCGGATCACCTTCTCATCCTCGGGCGCATCCTGAACGCGCGCCTCGAAGCTGGGGATGTCGTTCTCGTCCAGCTCGCGCAGCTTGGCCTCGCCGGCCGAGATGTAAAGCGCAAGCTCGTCGTAGAAATCGAGCGTGCGTTCATAAAGCACGTCGAGCGATTTGATGTCCTTGAGCAGCCGATGCTCGTGGCTTAGCAGGTCCTCGGTGATCTTGTCGATCTGGCCCTGCACGTTCTCGTAATTTGAGACAAAGCGCGCGAAGGGCGCGGCGCGGCCGATCAGACGTTCCCACCAGGAACGCTCGCGGCGCATATCCAGCTCGTTCACCGAAAAGCCGCGAATGGTCGTCACGATATTGCGTAGCGACTCGCCGGCCGGGCCGACATCCTTGTTCTTGACGTCGGCGAGCATCGCTTGCGAGATTTCCTGCAAGCCCGCCTGCGCGCGCGAGCCGAAATGCACGACCGAGCCGGTATCGTTCAGCCGGATCTCGTCCATACGCTGGCGGATTTCATCGGCGACGGGCGCGGGTGCCTCTTGCAGCGGGACGATCTCGCCATGCGGCTCGGGGAGCACGAGCGCCGTCACCTCCTGGAGTTCGGTCAGGTTGGCTTCAGCTTCGCGTTGTGTCTGGGTGGTCATTTGCGTGTCCCTGCTTGGTGGATCGTCCAGCAGCATAGGCTGTTTGGGTTGCAGTTCAACGACATGACTTAACGAAAGTTCCCCGCCCGGCGGGCGCGCATGAAAAAGGCGGGGCGCTCGGCCCCGCCTTTCGCGATGTGCTGGCAAAGGGCGCTCAGGCGGCCTTCGCCTCGCCGCCAAAGCGCGCGTAGAAGCTGTCGCCGCTTGCCGCCATCTCGCGCAAAAGCGCGGGCGGGGCAAAGCGCGCGCCGTGATCGCGGGCCAGATCCTCGGCGATGGAGAGCGCCTTCGCCGCGCCCATCATGTCGAGCCAGCTGAACGGCCCGCCCGTCCAGGGCGCAAAGCCCCAGCCGAGAATGGCGCCGACATCACCCTCGCGGATATCTTCCAGCACGCCCTCTTCCAAAGCGCGGACCGCCTCAAGCGTCTGGGCGAACATCAGGCGGTGCTGCACCTCCGTCAGATCCGGCTGCTGATCGGCCTCGGGATATTGCGCGGCCAGACCGTCCCAAAGCCCGCCGCGCTTGCCGGCATCGTCGTATTCGTAGAAACCGGCCTTGGCCTTGCGGCCCATGCGGCCCTGATCAGCCATCCAGAAGATCACCTCATCGACCGCGCCGTCGGGATAGTCGTCGCCCATCGCCGCGCGCGTCGCCTTGGCGATCTTGGCGCCGAGCTCGATCGAGGTCTCGTCCACCAGTTGCAGCGGGCCAAGCGGCATCCCCATCATCTTGGCGGCGTTCTCGACCAGAACCGGGCTCACGCCCTCGCCGACCATGCGGATCCCCTCGTTGATATAGGGGATGATGCAGCGATTGGCGTAGAAGAACCGCGCATCGTTGACGACGATCGGCGTCTTGCGGATCTGGCGCACGAAATCGAGCGCCTTGGCAACCGCCCGCGCGCCGGTCTCGCGGCCCTTGATGATCTCGACCAGAAGCATCTTGTCCACCGGCGAGAAGAAGTGAATGCCGATGAACTGCTCGGGCCGCGTGCTCGCCGATGCGAGATCGCTGATCGGCAGGGTCGAGGTGTTGGTGGCGAAGATCGCATCCTTCGGGATCACCGCCTCGGCCTTCTGCGTGACCTCGGCCTTGATTTTCGGGTCTTCAAACACCGCCTCGACGATCAGATCGCAGCCCTCGAGCGCGGCGTAATCGGTCGTCGCATTGATCCGGCCCAGCACCTCGGCCTTTTTCTCTTCGGTCGATTTGCGCCGGCTGATTGCCTTGTCGAGCAAGCCTTCCGAGTAAGCCTTGCCCTTTTCCGCCGCCTCTTGCCTGGCGTCGATCAGCACGACCTCGATCCCGGCCATCGCGCTGACATAGGCGATCCCCGCGCCCATCATCCCGGCGCCGAGAATACCGACCTTCGCGACCTTCTCATCGCCCACATCGGGCCGGTTCGCGCCCTTTTCCAGCGCCTCCTTGTTGATGAACAGGCTGCGGATCATCGCGCCCGAGGACGGGTTCATCAGAACATTCGTGAACCACCGCGCCTCGATCTTCAGCGCGGTGTCGAACGGGACTTGAGCGCCCTCGTAAACCGCGCTCAGCAGCGCTTTCGCGGCGGGGTAGACGCCCGAGGTCTTGCCATGAACCATCGCCGAGGCGCCAACGAAGGTCATGAACCCGGCCGGGTGATACGGCTCGCCGCCCGGCATCTTGTAGCCCTTCGCGTCCCAGGGTTTGACGAGGTCGCTGTCCTTCGCCTCGAGCACCCAGGCGCGCGCCGCTTCCAGCGGATCGTCCACCACCTCGTCAACGAGCCCGTTGCCCTTGGCGCCTTTGGGATCGCTCAGCTTGCCTTCCAGCAGCAGCGGCGCCGCGCCCATCGCGCCCAGCTTGCGCACAAGCCGCGTCGTGCCGCCCGCGCCGGGGAAGATGCCGACCATGATCTCGGGCAGGCCGATCTTGGCCTTCGGGTTCGCGGCGGCGAAGATCCGGTGCGTGGCAAGCGGCAGCTCCAGCCCGATCCCAAGCGCCGTGCCGGGCAGGGCGGCCGCGATCGGCTTGCCGCCTTTCTTGGTCTTGGGGTCCATCCCCGCCAGCTCGATCTTGCGCAGCAGATGGTGGAGGCTCATCACCCCCTCGAACACCGCGCCCGCGCCGTCCTTCTTGAGACCGGCGATCACGTTGAGGTCCATCCCGGCGGCGAAATCGGGCTTGCCCGAGGTGATGACGATCCCCTTGACCGCCTCGTCCTCAAGCGCCTTGTCGATCAGCCCGTCCAGCGTCGCGGCGCCGTCCAGCGACAGCACGTTCATCGACTTGCCCGGCACGTCCCAGGTGATGATCGCAACGCCGTCCGCGTCGGTTTTCATGGTGAAATCGGTCATGTCTTGTCTCCCTTCGGCAGATCGCGCGGGCCGGCCCAATCGCTGCCGTCATGATAGGTGAAGCGGGTTTTGCCGCCATTCGCGTGAAGCTGCATATCCACATCGGAATAGGTTGCGACATCGTCGGGCGCCTTGCTGCCAACGACCAGAAACCGCGCCGGGCGGCCCGAGCGGTTGATGAAACGGTGCCCGTTCGCCGCGCCCGCCTTCCACGCCGCGCAATCGCCGGGCGCCATAGGCGTCTCGCCCTCATCCTCGACAAGGATCAGATCGCCCTCGAGCACGATGGCGAACTCATCCTCGCGCGAGTGCCAGTGGCGCAGCGAGGCCACCGCGCCCGGCTCGAGCCGCACGATATTGGCGCCGAACTGCGTCAGCCCGGCCAGATCACCCAGCCGGATCGACGAGCGGCCTTCCATCTGCGCGCCGTAAGGCTCGGGATAGGCCGAGCCGGTCTTGACCGGCGCTGCGGCGGGGTCGAGTTTGGGCATCACACCCTCTCGATGATCGTGGCCGCGCCCATGCCCGATGCGATGCAGAGCGTGGCCAGCCCGGTGCTCAGATCGCGGCGTTCAAGCTCGTCGAGAAGCGTTCCGATGATGATCGCGCCGGTCGCGCCCAGCGGGTGGCCCATCGCCATCGCGCCGCCATTGACGTTGACCAGATCGGGCGAGACATCGAAAGCCTGCATGAAGCGCAGCACGACCGAGGCGAACGCCTCGTTCACCTCGAAAAGGTCGATATCCCCGATCGCCATGCCGCTGTCTTTCAGGATTTTCTCGGTCACCGGGACGGGGCCGGTCAGCATGATCGTCGGATCGGTGCCGATCTTCGCTGTGGCGCGGATCCGCGCGCGCGGTTTGAGGCCGAATTCACGGCCGAATTCCGCGTTGCCGACCAGCACCGCCGCCGCGCCGTCCACGATCCCCGAGCTGTTCCCGGCATGGTGGATATGGCGCACCCCGGCGAGATGGGGGTATTTCAGCATAGCGACCTTGTCGAAACCGGGCATCACCTCGCCCATCTCGGCGAAGCTGGGTTTGAGCTTTGCCAGATCCTCGGCCGTGGTGCCGGGGCGCATATATTCGTCGCGCTCGAGGATCACGAGCCCGTTCTGATCGCGCACCGGGACGATGGATTTGTCGAACCGCCCCTCGGCCCACGCCTCGGCGGCGCGGCGCTGCGATTCGACGGCCAGAGCATCGGCCTCGTCGCGGGTGAAGCCGTATTCGGTCGCGATGATGTCGGCGGAAATGCCTTGCGGGACGAAATAGGTCGGGAAGGTCAGCGCCGGGTCGACCGCGATCGCGGCCCCGTCCGAGCCCATCGGCACGCGGCTCATCATCTCGACCCCGCCCGCGATATAGCCGCGCCCCGCGCCGCCCTTGATCTGGTTGGCGGCGAGATTCACCGCCTCCATCCCCGAGGCGCAGAAGCGGTTGATCGAAAGGCCGGGGATGCGCTCATCAAGATCCGAGGCCAGCACGGCCGAGCGCGCAAGGCAGCCGCCTTGCTCCTTGACCTGCGTGACATTGCCCCAGATCACATCCTCGACGGCATGGCCGGTCAGATTGTTCCGCTCGGCCACCGCGTTCAGCAGCCGCGCGGACAGCGCGAGCGACGTGACCTCATGCAGCGCGCCGTCCGGGCGGCCTTTGCCGCGCGGAGTGCGGGCGGCGTCGTAGATATAGGCGTCAGTCATGGAACCTCCTTGAATGTGGTGAGCCGCGGCCCGGCTTTGGCGCCGCGGACCGGCGATCTCGCGGCTGCCGCCGGGGGCTGCGCGCCCCCGGACCCCGGCGGGATATTTCTGTGAAGAAGAAAACCATCGCTTAACCCTTCTTCAATGATTTTGGCCTATGGCAGGAGCTGCGGAACAGGCTGGGAAGCCGATGGCCGCTGAAGGAGAAAGCCCCGATTCGCGCCTTGATGCTGATGGCCGCGCGCGGGTCGGGGCCGCCCTGTTCTTCTTCATGAAAATATCCCCGCCGGAGGCATGATCGCTCAAAACGCGCCCCGCCGCCAGACGGCAGGGGGCGCCGCTGTCTCTAGAACTGGTCCGCATCCAGCGCCATCACCGTCGCCGCGCCCGAGCGGATGCGGGCCAGGTGCGTTCCGGTCATCGGCAATTGCCGCGCCATGTAATAGCGCCCGGTCGCAAGCTTCGTCTCGTAGAACGCCGCATCGCCCGCGCCCTGATCGAGCGCCCTTTGCGCCGCGACCGCCATGCGCGCCCACATCAGGCCCAAGACGGTATGGCCGAAGAGATGCATGAAATCATACGAGCCCGACAAAGCGTCATTGGGGTTCTTCATCCCCCGCTCCATGAAGAACATCGCCGCCGCCTGAAGGTCTTTCGAGGCCGATTTCAGCGGCTCGATGAAATCCGCGGCAAGGGGGCTCTCGCCGTGCTCCTTACAGAAATTCTTGACCATCTCGAAGAAGGCCATGACATACTTGCCGCCATCGGCCGCCAGCTTGCGCCCGACGAGATCGAGCGCCTGCACGCCGTTCGCGCCCTCGTAGATCAT
>JAUNRZ010000050.1:0-3873 GCA_030539455.1 Paracoccus sp. (in: a-proteobacteria)
TCGCGCAGGCGGGCGAGGAACCAAGGATCAAAGCTGGTGATCGCCTGAATTTCGTCGTCCGAAAGCCCGAAACGCATGGCCTCGGCAATGAGGCGCAGGCGGTCCGGAGTCTGCTTGGAAAGCGCCGCGATCACCGCAGGCTTCCCATGATCGGCGGCACCTTCGATCGCGATTTCGTCCAGCCCGCTCAGCCCGTTTTCCATACTGCAAAGCGCTTTTTGCAGGCTTTCATGGAAGCTGCGGCCGATCGCCATGACCTCGCCCACCGACTTCATCGCCGTCGTCAGCTCAGGCTTTGAGCCGGGAAATTTCTCGAAAGCGAAGCGTGGGATTTTGGTTACGACGTAATCAATCGACGGCTCAAAGCTCGCCGGCGTGACCTCGGTAATGTCGTTGTCAAGCTCGTCAAGCGTATAGCCCACCGCCAGCTTCGCCGCGATCTTGGCAATCGGAAATCCGGTCGCCTTCGAGGCGAGCGCGGAGGAACGGCTGACCCGCGGATTCATTTCGATCACGACCATGCGCCCATCGGCTGGGTTGATCGCCCATTGCACGTTCGAGCCGCCCGTCTCGACCCCGATCTCACGAAGCACCGCGATCGAGCCATCTCGCATCCGCTGATATTCGCGGTCGGTCAGCGTCAGGGCCGGCGCGACGGTGATCGAATCGCCGGTATGCACACCCATAGGGTCCACGTTCTCGATCGAACACACGATGATCGCGTTATCTGCGCGGTCGCGGACGACCTCCATCTCGAACTCTTTCCAGCCAAGCAGGCTTTCATCAATCAGCACCTGAGCGACGGGGCTGGCATCGAGCCCCGAGCGCACGATCCGCTCATAATCGTCGCGATTATAAGCGACACCGCCGCCCGTTCCGCCAAGTGTAAAGGCGGGCCGGATGATCGCGGGCAGCCCGATTTCTTCAAGGGACGCGATCGCTTCGGCGACGCCGGCGCCAATATCGTAACGGCCCTTGGCATCCTTCGGTGCCGAGATGATGGTCGCGCGCGGATTTTCCAGCCCGATCCGCTCCATCGCCTCGCGAAACAGCTTGCGATCCTCGGCCATTTCGATCGCGGCGCGCTGCGCGCCGATCAACTCGACCCCGTATTTGTTCAGCACACCGCGATCCGCCAGAGCGAGAGCGGTATTCAGCCCCGTCTGCCCGCCCATCGTCGGGAGCAGCGCGTCCGGCCGCTCTTTCGCGATAATTTTCTCGACAAATTCCGGCGTGATCGGCTCGATATAGGTCGCGTCCGCCATCTCGGGGTCGGTCATGATCGTCGCAGGGTTCGAGTTGACGAGGATCACCCGATACCCCTCTTCCCGAAGCGCCTTGCACGCTTGCGCGCCGGAATAGTCGAACTCGCAGGCCTGGCCGATCACGATGGGACCGGCACCGATGATGAGGATCGAGTTGATATCGGTTCTCTTCGGCATGGTCACCCCGGTTCATGACTGTCGGCAAATCGACCGGGTTTATAGTCCAGCATCGCCCCGACGCAAGAGGGCGGGCAGAGATTCGCTGCCGAACTAACCGCGACGAGAGTGCACGTGCGCAACTGCGGCGAGATGCCTGAACATCGCGAAAATCAAGCGAAGCCAAGGCTAGCGTGGTATCTGGCGCGGCTTCCCGCGGAAGCACTGCTCTGACGCATATTCCGGCCCACGACACCAGGCGGCGGATGAAGATGCTAATAGCAAACAAAATTTGCGCCAGAAAGGCCAAGACTAAAGTCACCCACACTTAATAATGCGCCGAAAAGGATGCGCCCAGAAAGCTGTTAACGAGATACTAAGCATTTTATTATGCCATCCGACGATTACGATACAGATCACTCTAAGGCAGATCGAAAAACATCAAAGCACAAAGAACTTAAAATTGTGCTAAAATTTCTTATACTTTCCGCGCCCAACTGATTTTTTCTCTGGCGACCCTGTGGCACTATAATAGCGCAACGATCCCGCCTGCTCGGAGATTGAACGAACCGACGCACGCGCCTCATCAAGACCCGCCTGCGCCGCCTCTGCGAGCAGCTGGATGCGCTCGATCGCAGGGGCCAGGCAAGAGACCTCATCCATGTCCATTTTTTCCATTACATTCATAGCGATGCCGAGAGCTCGCAGCGCCTCATCCCCATCACCGCACAGCACGGCGGAAGCGGCCCGCTCGATATTTTCCTCAGCCGTCATGAGCAGTGCCCGTTTTCAGCTTAAGATCGACGCGCGCCGATATCGCTGCCGCATATTCGCGCTCAAGAAAAGACTGGAAATGCGCCTCGCCCGGTCCGCCAGCGAATCCGGCGCCTTCGCCGAGAGGCTTCAGGTGCTTAACCATTTCTTCAATAAATACCGCTGATACCCTCTGAGATATGCTATCGGTCATTGGACATCCCCATTTGATTTGCGCTCAGGACCACGATAACTGCGAGGAGTAAATATTTGGTAATTAAATCGCGATATGGTGATAAAAATTATTTGCGAATCGGGCCATGACACCTTTTGTTCTTATGACACCGACGGCGACAGCCATCGCTTGGCCTGGCGCCCATCCGCCGGGCGCTTGCACGCTTACCGAGGAAGCGTTTGCCGAGCTGGTCCACGATCTATCTGCGGCTGCGCAATCCGCGCAAGATTTCGAGCGTCATGAGCAGACGCCGAATCAGTCTGGTTCTGGCGCGGCAACAGCTGAACCATGCGGTGAGGAGGCGTTTGCCCCGCCGCCAGCGAAGGCGGACACACTCGAGCCTGCGAAAGACCCGGTTTTCATCGTCCGCGATGCTTTGGCGGAACCTAACGTGATGCAGGACTCAGGGGGGAGTCCGAGCAGAGATCTCTCGTCCGTTGACGTTGCGAGCCGGCCGCTGATTGACGTTGCGGCGCCTGTCGAACCGCCGCAGCCTGCGATGACTGTGCACGATCAGACCAAGCCGCCCCCAGTCGGGCGCCAACACGATTCTCTTGGCGTATCCGACCACAACAATATTGCGGGAGAGACGGCACTTACCAACGAAAGAGGCAGGATGATATGGCCTGGCCAGCCCGCAAGAGGCGAATCAGATCTAGCCACTCCGCAAGCACCGACATCCCAGAACCGGCCGAGCGAGACCGTCGCATCAAACGAGTCAGCTATCGCCTCGCGCGATCGGGCAATCCGCCCAAAACAGTCAGGCGCCACTCAGCAAACATTAGTGGGACAGGGCGAGCCAGCTCAGAAGTCACAGTTGCGACATAGCCCGCAGCCCGACGAACCGCCCGTCGAGGCACAGAAAGCTACAGCACAGCCCGACGCGATCACACAGCGCATATTGAGCTTGTTCGAAAACGAGCGCCCGCTCGCCGTCGCACCGCCTTCATCCCGCCACTCGCTGCCGCAGCAATCTACGGAGGGGCCGCCGAACACGCTCCAGCTACCAAGCAGCGCGTCAGCAAAATCGACGGCTGACATGACCCTAGCAACCGAAATTCCTTCTATGCGCGAGGCTTACGATCGAGCGCAAACGCGGACTGACGCGCCCGCATTTCCGCCAGTAACGAGGGCGGGCAACAGCCAAGCGCCGGATGAAATCGCGAAACCGACGACAATCACGGCTGCGCCTCCGCACACCACACCCGCCACCTTGCAAGCGGTGGCTTCTGGCACAGTGCCCCCGCCGCGTGACCTCAACAACCTCGGCACAATCGCCGCCTCCGCCGCGCCGATGGTCACGCCGGACGGAAACTCATCTCCCCTGCCAGCCCGAAACTTGGTTTCTGCGACGGTGCCAGAGCGCGCAGATCAGCGCCTCACGCCTCTTTTGGCCGCGTCAACGGCGCGCGAGAATGAACCGAACGAACCAGAAGCCCGCTTGGCGAGCCTGCCTCCCGCACC
>JAUNRZ010000050.1:3973-5935 GCA_030539455.1 Paracoccus sp. (in: a-proteobacteria)
CTCGATTTCGGTAGTGAGGCGCAGGGTCGGCAGCGCGACGATAACCATAAGCCCGGCGCCGCATCGCTGGAAAATAGCGCACGTGACGCGCCGGCACCGGTGGCGCCGCCCCCCCAAGCCAAGCCTCCGCATAGCGGCTCGGTCGATCTGAGGATGTAAGATGACAGACATGAATATCCCGCCGGTGGCGGTTCAAACGGCCGCGAGCCAACCCGCAGCGCAGGCGACTACGTCGCAGCTCAGCGGCGATTTTGACACGTTTCTTCGGATGCTGACGACTCAGATCCGGTATCAGGATCCTCTGAACCCTATGGACGGCGCCGACTTTGCCGTCCAGCTCGCGACCTTCTCGGGGGTGGAACAACAGGTTCAGACGAATGCGCTTCTCCAGCGGATGGCGGCGGCAGATGGCGCATCGCTCGCCGCCTTCTCGGGCTGGATCGGGAAAGAGGCGAGGGTCGCGGCGCCGGCCTATTATGGCGACAAACCGCTGACGCTTGATCTGCAACCGGACCCTCGCGCGACCGATTCTGTCCTGATCACCCTCGACACATATGGACGCCCTCTGACGCGCGAACATGTCGGTAACGCCGCCGGGCTGGTCGAATGGGCGGGCCGCGATGCCGCGGGCAACCGGCTGCCGCCCGGCATATATTCGTTCCGACTCGAAAGCCGGCGCGGCGACGAGGTTCTGGCGGAACGGCCCGTCGCAACATACGCGCAGGTCATCGAGGCCGAACAAACTCCAAGTGGCATCAAGCTGGTCCTTGCCGGCGGGCACAGCGTGGACGTGGCCGAAGTTCAGGCGATTCGCGCCGCGCAATGATCAGATTTGGCTCCGCGCTAACTACGATCGGGCGGGTGCGACGGCGTCTCTCGCTCGGCCGCCAGAATCGCGCGCAGGCCGGAATCGTAGTCTGGATAACGCAGCTTATAGCCAAGCTTTTTGCACAGGGCGCGGTTCGAGACGCGCTTGGAATCGGCGTAAAAGCTGCGCGCCATCGGCGACATCTGGGCCGACTCGAACGGCTCGGCCGGGGGCGGGGCGATGCCCAACAGGCCCGCGGCGTGGACCATCACCTCTTCGGGTGCGGCGGGCCGATCGTCTCCGAGATTATAGATCGCCCCCGGCTCGGGCCGCGCGATGGACGCAGCCAAAGCGCCGCCGATGTCGTCGCGGTGAATGCGCGAGAAAATCTGGTTCGGCTTGATAATCCGGCGCGCCGTGCCACTGCGCAGCTTCTCGATCGGACCGCGGCCGGGGCCGTAGATCCCTGCCAGACGGAATATATGCAGCGGCAAACCGTGTGCGGCAGCAAGCTCTTGCCACTCAATTTCAGCGCGGCGCCGCGCTTTGGCGCGGGGGGTGGTCGGGGCGACGGGCGCGCTTTCGTCCACCCAGGCGCCGCCCAGATCGCCATAGACATTGGTGGACGACAGATAGCCGATCCACCGCGCTTTGCTCTGCGAGATGGCCTCGCCGAACCGCGCGAGAACGGGATCGTGTCCCTCTGCGGGCGCAGCAGACGCCAAAAGCGCGTCAGCTTCGCGGGCGCGTTCAGCGATCTCGGCCGCGTCGGCGTCCCACCGCAGCGGGGTCGCGCCGGCGGCGCGAACTCTGCCGGGTTCGCTTCGGGTCGTGCCAAAGACCTCCCATTCGGGCGAGAGGTTTTCGGCAAGCGCGGCGGCGCTGTAGCCAAAGCCGAAGACAAGAAGTTTCATGCGGTTGTCCCCTCGACCGCGCTGCGGGCGGGCCGTTTAGCGGAACATGTCATCAAGGACTTCCGCCGCCAGCCGGAACGAGTGCATCCGCGCTTCGGGATCGTGAATCTGCCCGGTCAGGATCAGCTCATTGGGGCGGTATTCCTCGATCAACGCGTCCAGACGCTGCCGCACAGTTGCCTTATCGCCAACGGCAGAAATGCGCAGCGCCTGCTCGGCCATGCGGCCGGCCGCGCCGCC
>JAUNRZ010000050.1:6035-15676 GCA_030539455.1 Paracoccus sp. (in: a-proteobacteria)
AGGCCCAGCATCGCGGCAAGCTGCGCGCCAAACAAGGACGAGCCGAGCATCCACACCGGCACCTTTGTGCCCTGCCCCGGATGGGCGATGACCTTGGCCCCCGCCTCCGCATCGCCAAGATAACCAAGCAGTTCAACCACATCGTGGGGGAAATTCTCGGCCATCTCGGGCGATTTGCGCAGCGCGCGATAGACGGCGCCATCACCGCCCGGCGCGCGCCCGACCCCAAGATCGATACGCGGGCCATAAAGCGTGGCGAGCGTGCCGAATTGCTCGGCGATCGAAAGGGGCGAGTGGTTCGGCAGCATGATCCCGCCCGCACCGACCCGGATGCGCGATGTCTGGGCCGCGATATGGCCGATCAGCACCGATGTCGCTGCCGAGGCGATCCCGACCATGTTGTGATGCTCGGCCAGCCAATAGCGGTGATAGCCCAGCCCATCCGCCATCACCGCAAGTTGCGTGCTGTTTTCCAGCGCCTGCCGCGTATCGCTGCCTTCCGGCACCGGGGCGAGGTCGAGGATCGAATACTGCATGAGCGGCCCTTTCGCAGATCTGTTACTGTCCATTTAGGTGCGGGCCCGCCGACTTGCTACCTTTACACCCCGGTGGCACTCTGCGCGAAACCGCAGGAGCCTGATTTGACAGAACATACCCGTATCTTGCCGCTCGAGATGCCCGAGCCGACCGAGCGCGAATTCTTCACCGACGCCGCGCAGGCGGTGGCCCGGCTGATCGCGCTTTACGACCGCGCGACGGGGTTTCTTGTCGCGCATTTTCAAGAGGTTCTGGCGGGCAGGCAGCCGGACGCACGCTACCGGGCGTTCTACCCAGAAATAAGGGTGACGACGACGTCTCATTCGCAAACGGATTCGCGGCTTTCCTTCGGGCATGTCGCCATTCCCGGCAGCTACGCGGCGACGATCACCCAGCCGCGGCTCTTCGCCGCCTATCTGGAACACCAGATCGCCTTGCTGATCCGCAATCATGGCGTGCCCATCGCGATCGGCGAAAGTGAGACGCCGATGCCGGTGCATTTCGCCGTCGCGAACGCTGATTTGAACGTCCCGCAAGAGGGCGTGCTCGATTTCTCGCTGCGCGATGTGTTCGACGTGCCCGATCTGCGCACCGTCAACGACGATATCGTCAACGGCGTCGCGCAGCCGATGGAGGATGGCACCGGACATCTGGCGCCGTTCACCGCGCAGCGCGTTGACTATTCGCTCGCCCGGCTGTCGCACTACACCGCGACCAGTGCCGAGCATTTCCAGAACTTCGTGCTGTTCACCAACTACCAGTTCTACGTGGACGAGTTCGAGGCGTTCGCGCGCCGCGCCCTCGCCGATCCGGCGCTGGGCTATACCAGCTTCGTCGCCCCCGGAAATCACATCATTACCCGGCCAGAGGACGCGCTGCCGCATCTGCCGAAAATGCCGCAAATGCCGGCCTATCACCTCAAGCGCGAGGGCCAGCAGGGGATCACTCTGGTCAATATCGGCGTCGGGCCATCGAACGCGAAAACCGCGACCGACCATATTGCGGTTCTGCGGCCGCACGCCTGGCTGATGGTCGGACACTGCGCCGGGCTGCGCAACAGCCAGCGGCTGGGCGATTTCGTGCTCGCCCACGGTTATCTGCGCGAAGATCACGTCCTTGACGATGATCTGCCTGTCTGGGTGCCGATCCCGGCGCTCGCCGAAGTGCAGGTCGCGCTTGAAGAAGCCGTCGCCGAGGTCACCCGGCTCGAGGGGTATGAGCTCAAGCGGATCATGCGGACCGGCACGGTCGCCACGATCGACAACCGCAACTGGGAGCTTCGCGATCATTCCGGCCCGGTCCACCGCCTGTCGCTGTCGCGCGCGGTCGCGCTCGATATGGAAAGCGCGACGATCGCGGCCAACGGTTTTCGCTTTCGCGTCCCCTACGGCACGCTGCTTTGCGTGTCCGACAAGCCGCTGCATGGTGAGCTGAAACTGCCCGGCATGGCGACCGATTTCTACCGCACTCAGGTCGAGAACCACCTGCTGATCGGCGTGCGCGCGATGGAGAAACTGCGCGAGATGCCGGTCGAGCGGATACACTCGCGCAAGTTGCGCTCGTTCAGCGAGACCGCTTTCCTGTGATTTGACCCCACGTCAGGCCATCCATAGCCGAAAAAGCGGGCGATCATCCGCTTAATGACCAGAAAATGGTTGAAATGTCCCGTAAAAAACGGTGAGTAGCAGCATGACTCGCGATCACGGAGATCGCCTCCCCTTTCGTTAAAGGGGCCAACAGGAGAAATGGATATGGCACAAGCCGCGAAACCGATGACCAAAACCCAACTGGTGGCCGCTCTGGCCGAGGAGATGGGCAGCGACAAGAAATCCGCCGCCGCCGCGCTTGACGCGATCACCAACATCGTGACCCGCGAAGTGTCGGGCGGCGGCGCCGTGACCCTGCCCGGCATCGGCAAGGTCGCCTGCCGCGCCCGCCCCGAGCGTATGGTGCGCAACCCGCAGACGCAGGAAATGATGAAAAAGCCCGCCGACAAGCAGGTGAAGGTCACGGTCGCCAAGGCGCTCAAGGACAGTGTCAACAACTGATCCCGGATCAGTTTCGATCTCGGCCGCCCCAGTCTGGGGCGGCTTTTTTTATGCGCCGGCCGCAATCCTGTCATGCGCGAAAGCCCGGCAGCGCCACTGGCGCGCCCGCCCCGCCCGGTCTAGAGGTGAGATACAAGCCGGAGGAGCCGCATGGATATTCGCGCCGTCGCGATGGGGGTGATTTTCGTCGTCATGTGGGCGTCCGCGTTCACCTCGACACGCATGATCGTGACCGAGGCGCCGCCGCTGCTGTCGCTGGCCCTGCGATTCTCGATCTCCGGGGTGATCGGCGTCGCCATCGCGCTTGCGATGGGACAGACCTGGCGGAGCCTGAGCCGGGCGCAGTGGCGCGCGGTGGTGATCTTGGGCCTGTCCCAGAACGCGCTTTATCTCGGGCTCAACTGGGTCGCGATGCAATGGGTCGAGGCCGGCCTTGCGTCCATCATCGCCGCGACCATGCCGCTGATGGTCGCCTTTATCGGCTGGTTCGTCCTGGGCGAGCGGCTGCGGATGCAGGGCGTTCTGGGCCTCGCGCTCGGCCTTGCGGGCGTTGCGATCATCATGAGCGCGCGGCTTCAGGGCGGCAGCGATCTGACCGGGATCATCTTGTGCTTTGCCGCCGCGCTCGCGCTTGCCATCGCGACGCTGACCGTGCGCGGCGCCAGTTCGGGCGGGAATGTCATGATGATCGTCGGGCTGCAAATGCTGGTCGGCGCGGCCACGCTGGCCGTTGTCGGGCTGGCCGTCGAGGATTGGGAGGTCACGCTCTCGGCACCGCTCATCTGGGCGTTCCTTTACACCGTTCTGGTGCCGGGCCTTGCCGCGACATGGGTGTGGTTCCTCCTTGTCCAGCGCATCGGCGCGGTGCGGGCGGCGACGTTCCACTTCCTCACGCCGTTCTTCGGCGTGACGATCGGCGCCGCGATCCTCTCCGAGCAGATCGGGCTGACCGACCTGCTCGGCGTTGGGGTGGTCATGGCCGGCATCCTCTTGGTCCAGCTCTCGAAAGCGCCCGTCGCCGCCGGCCCTGTCCGCCGCCCGCAAAGCTGAGCGTTAATAGGGCTTCCCGGCCTCGGCCTCGGCCACCCGCACCGCTTCGGGGCGCGAATTGCAGCGATCGGCCCAGTCCTTGACCACTTTTGGCGCGGGCATCATGTCGCCCGCCCAGCCGAACACGCCGGAAATCAGCATATCGGCTGCGCTGAAATCCGCGCCAAGAAGATAGGGCTGGCGGCTCAGCACCTCGTCCAGCCGCGCTATCGCGGTGTCGTAATCGCGGAACGTGTCGTACAGAACCGGGTGGTCGAGCTTGGCCCAATTGAAGATTCCGACCGGCTCGAACACGCTCTGATACCAGACCATCCATGAGAGATAGAGCCCGCGCTGCTTGTGCCCGACCGGACGGCCGAGCGGGCTTTCAAAGCGGTCGGTCAGATAGATCATCGCCGCCGCACGTTCGCGCACGGTATCGTCCCCATCGACCAGATAGGGCACCTTGCCTTCGGGGTGCGGGTTCGCCGGATCACGCGCCCCCGAGCCATCCTGCCGGGGAATTGTCACGGTCCTGATGTCGATTTGGTCGCGCACGCCCATTTCCTCGATAAGCTGCACGACCGAGGTCGAGCGCGATTGCGGTGAGTGATAAAGCGTCAGCATGGTCATCTCCTGTGCTTTGTGATGCGATCAGCTTAGGATGAGGCTCCTGACAAAAGGTGACAGCATGGCGCGGACCGACCGACTGATGCGGCTGATGGATGTGATGCGCCGCCTGCCCGCGCCCGTCACGGCGGCCCGGCTGGCAAGTGAGACCGGGATCAGCCAGCGGCAGCTTTACCGCGATATCGCGACTTTGCGGGCGGGCGGGGCGTTGATCGACGGCGAGGCGGGGCTCGGCTATCGGCTGGTCGAGGACAGCGCCCTGCCGCCGCAAAGCTTTTCGCGGCTCGAGATCGAGGCGCTGCGTCTTGCTGTCGAGAGCCTGCCGCGCATCGGCGATGCCGAGCTGAGCGAGGCCGCGCAGGGCGCTCTTTCGCGCATCGTCGCGACCCTGCCCGAGCGTCAGGCGCAGCAGATCCAGCACGCGATCATGCGCGTCTGGGTCGAGCCGGCCGAGCGCGACGCGCCCCGCGTCGATATGGCGCTGCTGCGCCACGCCTGCTGGGACGAGGCCGCGCTTCGGATCAGCTATCTCGATCTTGAAGGCCGCGAGAGCAACCGTGAGATCTGGCCGCTGACCCTGTCCTATACCGAACGAACCCTGCTATTGCTGGCGCATTGCCGCCTGCGCATGGATTTTCGCCTGTTTCACGCTCACCGCATCGGCTCCGCCGAGCCGACCGGGGCGCATTTCCGCCCGCAGCGCGCCGCTCTGATCCGCGAATTCATCGCAAAGCGCGGCGCGCCGCCCGACACAAAAAAGGCCGGGCGATGAGGCCCGGCCTTTCCGTCGATATTCCGCGCGCTTAGAAGCGATAGTTCAGACCCACACGGAAATTGTGATATTTCGGCGTCGCAACGGTGGTGCCGGCGTCATAGTCGATATCGGTCGAGCCGAAATTCGCGTATTCCCACTCGCCGGTCACGGACATGCGGTCGCTGACCAGACGCTCGGCGCCAAGACCGAGGACATAGCCGTTCGCCTTGAAGTTCTCCGTCACATCATCGACCTCATAGTCGAAATCACCACGCGCGATACCGGCGATTCCGTAAACGATCGTGTTCTGATCGACGACGCGGCCGGTCTTGAAACGCAGCGCGAGCACGGAGTTCACGTCATTAGAGGCGCTCGAGGCGGGCGCGCCCTCATGGGTCAGATCGTCGCTGATGCGGCCAATCTCATAGCCCAGCTCGGGGCCGAACACCCATTGATCGTGCTGCCAGCGATAGCCGGCGCGGATGCCGCCATTGAGGCCGCCGATTTTCAGCGTGCCGATATCGCCCTGATAAACGTCATCGACATGAAAACCGACGCGATCATCACCGCAGCACGCATAGCCGAGCGTGCCGCCCAGATATCCGCCCTGCCACATCGGCGCGGCGCTCGGCTGAACGAGGACGGGCGCCGGCACGTCAACGGCGGGCGCGGCGTAGCCGCCGGCATTCGCGGCCCCGGCAACGCCGATTGCGGCGACGAAGGCGGCAGCAACGAGCTTGATTTTCATGGCGGTTCCTCACTCTTTAACTTGGCGGCGGGAAGCCGCGAGAACATGTTACACGATCATAATAGGCAAATCTGGAAACCGGCGCCACGCGCGCCGCGCGCATGACGAATAATTCTTACCAATATGGCAAGATTATCACGCTTTCGCGACAGGATGCGTGATCAGATATCCAGATTCTCGACGCTGAGCGCGTTTTGCTGGATGAACTCGCGCCGCGGCTCGACCACATCGCCCATCAGCTTGGTGAAAATGTCGTCGGCGTCCGAGACATCGCTGATCTTGACCTGAAGCAGCGTCCGCGCGGCAGGATCGAGCGTCGTTTCCCAAAGCTGCTCGGGGTTCATCTCGCCGAGGCCCTTGTAGCGTTGCAGCGACAGCCCCTTCTCGCCCTCGAGGAAAATCGCCGACAGAAGGCCAAGCGGGCCATAGATCGGCGTCTCGCGGTCCTTGCGCACCAATGTCGCGGGCGCGCCGTAAACCTCGCGCAGCGCATCGGTCATCGCGCCCAGCCGCCGGCTTTCGCCCGACCGCAGCATCGGCCCGTCCAGCACGCGCGATTCCTCGACGCCGCGCATCAGCCGCGCCACGCGAATGCCGCCATCCTGGGTCGGCAGGCCGCGCCAGCCACGCTCATATTCCTCGGCGACCAGATCAAGGCGCTTGGCAACCTCGCTGGCGACCCCTTGCGCGTCGGCGTCAACCCGCCCCGGCAAAAGCGCGCCGGCAATCGCCGCCTGCTCGGTGATATGGGGCGGATAATGCGTCGGGTAGGCGCGCAGAACGCGCCGCGCCGTGCGCGCTTCTTCGATGACGCGCAGAAGGTCGTTGCCAGAGACCATCTCGCCCGAGCCGAGCCGCAAGGTCGCGCCCTCGACGCCCTGCTGGATCAGGTAATCCTCAAGCGCGGCCTCGTTCTTCAGATAGACCTCGGACTTGCCGCGCCCCACTTTGTAAAGCGGCGGCTCGGCGATGTAGAGATGGCCGGCCTCGATCAGCTCGGGCATCTGGCGGAAGAAGAACGTCAGCAGCAGCGTGCGGATATGGGCGCCGTCCACGTCGGCGTCGGTCATGATGATGATCTTGTGATAGCGCAGCTTGTCGAGATTGAACTCGGTCCGCCCGATCCCGGTGCCGAGCGCGGTGATGAGCGTGCCGATCATGTCCGAGGACAGCATCCGGTCGAACCGCGCGCGTTCCACGTTGAGGATCTTGCCCCGCAGCGGCAGCACCGCCTGATTCTGGCGCGAGCGGCCCTGCTTGGCCGACCCGCCCGCCGAGTCGCCCTCGACAATGAACAGCTCGGACAAAGCCGGGTCTTTTTCCTGACAATCGGCCAGCTTGCCGGGCAGGGATGCGACATCCATCGCGGTCTTGCGCCGGGTCAGCTCGCGCGCCTTGCGCGCCGCCTCGCGGGCAAGCGCCGCCTCGACGATCTTGCCGACGATCTGCTTTGCCTCGGCCGGGTTCTCCTCGAACCACTCGGCCAGCTTTTCGCCAACCAGATTTTCGACCGCCGGCCGCACTTCGGAGGACACCAGCTTGTCCTTGGTCTGGCTGGAAAATTTCGGGTCCGGCACCTTGACGGACAGAACGCAGGTCAGCCCCTCGCGCGCGTCGTCGCCGGTGAACTCGACCTTTTCCTTGCGCGCGATGCCGCTGTCTTGCGCGTAGCGGGTGATCACCCGCGTCAGGGCGCCGCGGAACCCCGCCAGATGGGTCCCGCCATCGCGCTGCGGGATGTTGTTGGTGAAGGGCAGCACCGTTTCGTGGTAGCTGTCGTTCCACCACATGGCCACTTCGACGCCGATCCCGGCACGCTCGCCGGTCATGAAGATCGGCTCGGGCAGCAGGCCGGTCTTGTGGCGGTCGATGAATTTGACGAACTCGCGCACGCCGCCGTCATAAAAGAGCTCGGTCCGCAGTTTCTCGGCGGGCCGTTCATCCTCGAGGATAATCCGCACGCCCGAGTTCAGAAATGCCAACTCGCGCAGGCGGTTTTCCAGAGTCTTGAAGTTGTAATCGAGGTTCGAGAACGTCCCGGCCCCGCCCTCGACGCGCGCCGAGGCGAGAAAGCGCACCTCGGTCCCGGTCTCGCCGGGCGTATCGCCGACCACGCGGACATGTTCAACCGTCTCGCCATGCTCGAACCTGGCGTAATGTTCCTTGCCGTCACGCCAGACCCGCAGCTCGAGCCATTCGGACAGCGCGTTCACGACCGAGACGCCAACCCCGTGCAGCCCGCCCGAGACCTTGTAGGCGTTGCCGCCATCCTCGTCGGTATTGTTGAACTTCCCGCCCGCGTGGAGCTGGGTCATGATGACTTCGGCGGCCGAAACGCCCTCTTCGGGGTGGATATCGACCGGGATGCCGCGCCCGTTATCGCGCACCGACACGCTGCTGTCAGGATGGATCTTGACGTGAACGTAATCCGCGTGACCGGCCAACGCCTCGTCGATGCCGTTATCGACGACCTCGTAAACCATGTGATGGAGCCCCGAGCCGTCATCGGTGTCGCCGATATACATGCCCGGACGCTTGCGAACCGCCTCGAGACCGCGCAGCACCTTGATGGATTCCGCGCCGTATTTATTGGTTTTCTTGGCCTGCTCGGTCATCGCCTATCCGCTCCTGTTCGCATGGCTGTCATATAGTCACACAGGCCGCGAATGTCACGGCAAACATCGGATTTTCGGCGCAAATCAGCCCGGAGCGAGGCGCGATTCGCCGCCCACTCGCGAGACAGCGAACAGCGCGCCGTCGAGCTGATCGAAAAGCTCGGGGCCAGTGCCGGTCATGAACACCTGAGCGCCGGTTTCCGCCAGCATCGCGTAAAGCGCCGCGCGGCGGTCCGCGTCGAGATGAGCCGCGACCTCGTCCAGCAGCAGAACCGGGTTTTCCGCGGCGATCGCCCGCGCGTTGGCAAGCATGACCGACAGCAGCAAAGCCTTCTGCTCGCCCGTCGAGGACAGTGCCGCCTCGATCCCCGCCTCGCCCCAATGCGCGCCGAGATCGGCGCGGTGTGGGCCGGTCAGGCTGCGCCCGGCAGCGAGATCGCGGCGGCGCATCTCGGCCAGCCGCGCGGTGATCGAGCCGGGCTCGGGATCGTCCGCGAAACCCTCACCGGGCAGCAGTGACAGTCGCGGCGCGGGAAAATCGCGATCATCCGAGGCAAACGAGGTGATCCGCGCCAAGGCGTCCAGCCGGTTCTGCGTGATCTGACCGCCAGAGATGCCCATCTGATGTTCCAGCGCGCCATACCAGCCCGGATCAGAAATCTCGTCGCGCAAAAGGCGGTTTCGCTCGCGCATCGCCTTGTCGTAGCTCAGCACGGCGTCGGCATGGCCGGGCGTGAACGACAGCGCGATCCGATCAACGAAGCGCCGCCGCGTCTCGGGCGCGTCGGACCAAAGCCGGTCCATCGCCGGCACCAGCCAGATCACCCGCAGCAGCCGTCCAAGCGCGACTTGCGGGGCGGGTTTGTCCTCGATCAGCACCTCGCGCCGTGCGCCGGGGGCGGCGCCGGTCTCGACCTCTTGCCCGCCAATCTCGGCGCGGACCCGCCAGCCCGCGCCGGCGTCCAGCCGCGCCTGCTGCTCGGGCGCCGCGCCGCGCAGACCGCGACCGGGCGAGAGCATCGAGAGAGCCTCAAGAATATTGGTCTTGCCCGACCCGTTCGGCCCGTAAAACGCGACCGGAGCCGCGCCGGGGGACAGATCGAGCCGTCGCCACGACCGAAATTGCGCCAGCGAAAGCCGGGTTATTCTCACACGCGCATCGGCATGACGACATAGATGGCCGAGGCGTCGCTGCCCTCGCGGATCAGGGCGGCATCGCCCGAGCCGTTGAACATGAACACCGCATTCTCGCGGTCCACCTGCGCGGCGATTTCCTGCAA
>JAUNRZ010000205.1 GCA_030539455.1 Paracoccus sp. (in: a-proteobacteria)
ACCGGCGTGATCGACGGCGCGGTGATCCCGTGGGAGGTCGTCGGCTCGCTGCGGGTCGAGGAGATCACGCGCGAGCATACCGAGCTTGGCGTCGAGAATGGCGGGATCGCGACCGCCGTGATGGCTCTGGTCATGAATCAGGCGAAATACGATTCGATGCCGGACGATCTGCGCGAGATACTCGACAACAACTCCGGCGCCAATCTGGCCCCGCTGGCGGGCGAGGCGTTCGACCGCGTCGAGGATGAAGAGCGCGCGAAATACACCGATGCGGGCGCGACGATCCGCGTTATCCCCGAGGACCAGCTTGACGGCTGGCGCGAGGCCACGCAGCCCGTCATCGACGCATGGGTCAGCCAGATGAACGATGCGGGCCATGACGGGCAGGCGATGCTTGACCGCGCGCGCGAGCTTCTGGACGCGCAGGGGGAGTAGCCAAGCATGACCGCCGAGGGCGAGACGATCCCCGAAACAGACGGCCCCGCGCAAGAACAGGGCCTGCCCGTTCCGGTGCCGACATGGCTTCTCGCCCTCGCGCGCGTCTTTGCGATTGCGGGGGGCGCCGTGCTGATGGCGATGATGCTGATGACCGTCATCAGCGTCGCCCGCCGCAGCCTGCTCGGCGCCCCCATCGCCGGCGATTTCGAGATGGTCGAGCTCGCCTGCGCCATCGCCGTGTTCTGCTTCCTGCCGTGGTGCCAGATCACGCGCGGCAATGTGCTGGTCGATTTCTTCACCATGCGCGCAAGCCGGCGGCTGAACCACATGCTCGAGGCGTTCGGCGATCTGCTTTATCTGCTGATCGGCGCGCTTATTCTTTGGCGCCTGTGGTACGGCGCGGGGGATTTCTACCAGTATAACGAGCAGACGATGATCCGCCGCATCCCGATCTGGTGGAGCTTCATCATCATCTTCCCCGCCTTCGCGCTGCTGATCGTCACCACCTTCTTCACCATGATCGGCCATATCAGGCAGGCCGCCGCCTGGGGCGCGCGCGCATGACCGGCATCGCCGCCGGGCTGACGGGGTTTGCGGTGCTGCTGGCGCTCATGGCGGTGCGGGTGCCGATTGCGGTTGCGATGCTGACGGTGGGCGTCACCGGATACGGGCTGATCAACGGGCTGGCGCCGCTGCTCGCCTATCTCAAGACCAACAGCTACTACCAGTTCTCGACCTATTCGCTGTCGGTGATCCCGCTTTTCGTTCTGATGGGAGAGTTCGCGACCCGCGCCGGCATGAGCCGCGCACTTTATCGCGCCGCCGCCGCGTTTATCGGGCATCGGCGCGGCGGGCTGGCGATGGCCTCGATCGGCGGCAGCGCCGCCTTTGGCGCGATCTGCGGCTCGTCTCTGGCGACGGCGGCGACGATGGGTCAGGTCGCGCTGCCCGAGATGCGCCGCTATGGATATTCCGGCGCGCTCGCGACCGGCTCGCTTGCGGCGGGCGGCACGCTTGGCATCCTGATCCCGCCATCGGTGATCCTCGTGCTCTACGCTCTGATGACCGAGCAGAGCATCGCCAAGATGTTCGTTGCCGCCATGATCCCCGGCATCATCGCCGCGCTTGGCTATATGGCGGCGATCGCCGTCTATGTGCGGCTGAGCCCCGCCGCAGGGCCGGCCGGCCCGCGCGCAAGCTGGCCCGAGAAGCTGGGCGCGATCCGCGAGACATGGTCGATCGCGCTCATCTTCCTGATCGTGATCGTCGGGATGTATCGCGGCTGGTTCACCCCGACCGAAGCCGCCGCCGTGGGCGCGTTCGGCACGTTCGTTCTGGCGGTGCTGAATGGCGGGATGCGGCTTGGCGGGCTGATCCGCTGCCTCGAGGGGACTGCCAAGATCACCGGGATGATCTTTCTCATCATGCTTGGCGCCGAGATGTTCAACGCGTTTCTCTCGGCCACGCGAACGCCGTTCATCGCGGCGCAGATGATCACCGAATCGGGGCTGTCGCCGATGATGGTGCTGATCGCGATCCTGCTGCTTTACATGGCGATGGGCTGCGTGATGGATTCGATGTCCATGCTGCTGCTGACGATCCCGATCTTCTACCCGATCATCGCGGGGCTGGATTTCGGGATGGGCCGGGAAGAGACGCTGATCTGGTTCGGCATCCTCGCCGTCGTCGTGGTCGAGGTCGGGCTGATAACGCCTCCCGTGGGAATGAATGTCTTTGTCATCAACGGGCTGGCGCGGGATGTGCCGATGTGGGACAGCTTCCGCGGCGTGATCCCGTTCCTGATCAGCGACATCATCCGCATCGTGGTGCTGGTCGCCTTCCCGTTCATCTCGCTGTTTCTGGTCAGGGCGCTTGGCGGTTAGCCAGCGCCCCGCCCCGGCAGCGGCGATCAGTCGCGGCTGCGGATGATCTCGGCGAATTCGGCGAAAAGGCTCGGATTGGCGCAGATGATGTTGCCGGTCTCGACGAGATTGCCCTCGCCGCGGATCGCCTCGACGAAGCCGCCCGCCTCGCGCACGATGATGACGCCGGCGGCGACATCCCAGGCGTTGATGCCGCGCTCCCAATAGCCCTCGTAGCGGCCCGCCGCGACATAGGCCATATCGAGCGCCGCCGCCCCGAACCGGCGCACGCCCGCCGTCACCGGCATGAGCCGCGCAAGATCTTTGAGCGTCGCGGGGAGCGTGCCGCGACCGCCGAAGGGAACACCTGTCGCGAAGATCGATTCGATCATGCGCGTGCGCCCCGAGACGCGCAGACGCTGCCCGTTCAGCCAGGCGCCGTTGCCCTTTTCGGCGGTATAAAGCTCGTCCTTGGCGGCGTCGTAGATGACGCCCGCGACGACCTCGCCCTTATGTTCAAGCGCGATCGAGATCGCCCAATGCGGCAGGCCGTGGAGGAAATTGGTGGTCCCGTCCAGCGGATCGACGATCCAGCG
>JAUNRZ010000206.1 GCA_030539455.1 Paracoccus sp. (in: a-proteobacteria)
CCCCCGACCCCATCATTACGAATGACGTGCTCTACCAGCTGAGCTACACCGGCAAACTGGATGCCGCGCCGGATAGCAGGTTCCGGCGCGGGATAAAAGGGGTTTTTACACGTTGCGGGGCGCGTCCTCGGGCGGCTCGACATCGGGCCGGATCAGCCGTTCTTCCGGCACCTCGTCCACGGCGTCATCCGCCGGCCGCGCGCGCAGCTCGACCGGGCGCGGGGCGCCGCGTTCCGGCACCGGGTCGGAGAGGCGCTTGCGATCCGCCTCGCTCAGCGTCTCGCGCGGGACATTGCGCTGCGGCGCGCTTGCAGGCTCGTCCTCGGTCAGCGTCGCCGAGGGCGGGAGCGGTTCGTAATCCGACTCGCGCGGGATCATCCCCGGTTCGGGATCGGGCTCGGGGCGCGCGCGGGCGGGCGCGGGGATGTGACGCGCCGCATCGGGCGCGCCTTCCGCATAGGCGTCCGCCTCGGTGAAGGTCGCCTCGACATGAGGCTCCGAGCCGGCGGGCCGGCCGATAATCAGCGGCAGCAGCTCAACACCGTTCGGGGTCGGCGGCGCGACGGCCTGATCCTTCGGCTCACGCCAGCTCAGCGTGTCGAACCCGTGACAGCTCGAGCAGACCGGCGACCATTCCGTCGCCACATGCTCGCACTTGTCGCACACCCATTGCGGCCCGCGCGATGCGGTGAGTGCGCGAACCAGCCAGCCGCGCACCGCCGCGTCATCGGCACCCTCGCCGCGTTCAACGGCGGCCATGATCGCCAGCGAACGCACGGTCGGATGCGTCGTCGCCAGATCGCCAAGCGCGCGGCGGGCAGCCGGGAAATCCTCGTTCGCGAGCAGCAATTCGGCGCGGAGCAGCCGCGTTTCCTCGTCATCGGGGTTCTTGCGCATCAGCGTCTCGAACCGCTCGAGCCGCTCATTCGCGGATTCGGCGGGCGCGATCTCGGCATAGGCCGAAGCGATGTCGGGATGGGGCCGGACGGACCATGTTTTTTCCAGCACCCGCGCCGCGTTCCGCAGATCCTTCTGCGCGATATAGCTGCGGGCCGCCAGGACCGCCGCCGGGATCAGGTCCGGGCTGGCGCGGTTCGCGGAAATCGCCGCCTCGCGCGCCGAGATGGAGTTCTCATGCGCCAGCACCTCGCTGGCTTCCTTGAGCGCAAGAACAGCGTCGCGGCGGATATGCACGTCCTTCGGCAAAGCGCCGGCATTCCGTTTGTCTTTCAATACCTTGCGCGCGCCCTTCCAGTCGCCGTGCTCGGTCTGGAGCCGCAGCAGAGTCTCTTGCACCTCTTCGTGGCGCGGCTTGAGCGCGTAGGCTTTCTCGGCAAGAAGCAGCGCGGTCGTCTCGTCGCCCTCGGCCAGCTTCTGGCGCATCAGACCGCGCACGCCGACAAAGCGCGTCGCATCATCCTCGAGAAGCTGGCGGTAGACCTGATCGGCCTTGGCATCGTCGCCCGCGACCTCGGCGGCCTGCGCGGCAAGCAGGTTGGTCACGCGTTTGTCTGTCAGGTAACGCTCGGCCTTGGCGGCTTTTTCCTGCGCCAGCTTGCCCTCACCTGCCGCAATGGCAAGCAGCCCCTCAGACAGCGCGCGATACCCCTTCCTCTCGCGCTGACGGCCGAAATAGCGGTCGATCGCGGTCTCATCGCCCATCAGGAAGCGCAGCAGCGCCCAGATCATCCCCAGCACGCGCAACACGACCCAGGACAGCACCATGAAAACCGCAAGCGCAATCAGCGCCTGTACCGGGCCGAAGCTGTATTCAGTGCCGGCAAAGACGACGCGCAGCCCCTGACCCGAGGTCGCGATCTCGTTGAGGCCAAGCGCAAGCGCCAGAATGACGCCGAAGAACAAAAGGATTTTCAGCAAAGACAACAGCATAGCTCAATCCTTAGTTCAGGCTGCCAGAAACATCATCCAGCGCGGCGCCGGCGGCCAGATAGGCGCGGGCCCGAGCGGTCCATTCTTCCATCGCGGCCTGCCCGGCCTCGGGAAGCGCGGCAAGCTCGTCCAGTGCGCGCTGGATATCGCCCGCACCAACCGCCGCATCGGCGCGCGAGAGCACCGCGTCGGGATCACCGCCGGCGCGCGGCTCGACCGAACGCGCGCCGCTTTGCACGCGCAGGAAATTCCCAACCGCGCCAAGCCCGCCCGTGCTTTGCGACTGAAGCGAGGCGCGCAGCGCCGCGCGGGCGGCGGGGTCAAACTCGGCCTGAAGCGCGTCGAGCGTGGGGATTTCGGCGGCCGACAGCGCCTCGGGCACCTGCACCCCGGCGGCTTGCAGATCGCCAAGCGCGGCGCTCCGGTCAGCACCCGATTCCAGTGCCGAGCGGAGGCTGGCGAATGAGGCGACGGCTTGCGCCCGCTCGCTCGCCGCATCAGCATCGGCTTGCACCGCGTCGATTCGGGCGCGCGCATCGGCGGCGGCCGCTTCGATCTCATCGCGCGTGGCCGAGGCGCTGTCCGCCAAATCGCGCAACTCGGCGATCTGCGCCTCGTCAATTTCGGGGCGCGCGGCAAGCTCGTCCAGCTTTGCCTGCTGCTCGTCCAGACGCGATTGCAGCGCGGCAATGCTGTCCTCGAGCGGGCCAAGATCGGGAGCGGGTTGCGGCTGCGCTTCGGGCTGTGCGGGCGCCGGCTCTGGAGCGGTTTCGGGCGCCGCTGCCGGGGCGGGCTCTGGCGCAGCCTCGGTCGCAGGGGAAGGGGCGGGCTGAGGCGCCGCCTCAACCTGCTCGGTCAGCGCGGCAAGCCGCGTGTCGAGCTCGTCAATCCGCTGGTTCTGAGCGGTTATCGCTGCCTGAATTTCCTCGGGCGTCCCGGCTCCGGTTTCGGGAAGCTCGGCGATGACCTCGCGCGCGGC
>JAUNRZ010000207.1 GCA_030539455.1 Paracoccus sp. (in: a-proteobacteria)
TCGCGAACTCGCCCTTTCTCGACGGCAAGCCGAACGGGATGAAAAGCTGGCGCAGTCATATCTGGCAGAACCTCGACGATGCGCGAACCGGGATGCTGCCCTTCGTCTTTGACGAGGGGTTCGGCTATGAGGCGTGGGTCGATTACGTTCTCGATGTGCCGATGTATTTCGTCTATCGCGACGGGAAATATATCGACGCGCTTGGCCAATCCTTCCGCGATTTCATGGAAGGCCGCCTGCCGGCGCTGCCGGGCGAGGTTCCGACGCTGTCGGACTGGGCGGACCATATGACGACCGTGTTCCCCGAGGCCCGCGTCAAGAAATACATCGAAATGCGCGGCGCGGATGGCGGCCCGTGGCGGCGGCTTTGCGCGCTGCCGGCGCTTTGGGTCGGGCTGTGCTACGACCAGTCGGCGCTGGATGCGGCCAGCGATCTGATCAAGGGCTGGGACGCCGAGACGCGCGATGGCCTGCGCGTTGCCGCCGCGCGCGATGCGCTCGCCGGTGAGGCGGGGGGCTTGCGGCTTCACGATCTGGCGCGCGAGGTGCTGGCAATCGCCGAGGCCGGGCTTCAGGCCCGCGCGCGCGCCGGGGCGGGGGGTCTGGTGCCGGACGAATCACATTTCCTCAACGCCCTGCGAGAGAGCGTTGACTCGGGCAGCGTTCCTGCGGATGAGCTTTTGGCCAAGTATCATGGCGAATGGGCCGGGGATCTGACCCGGATCTACAAGGAATATTCTTACTAGCAGAAGGATTTGGCAGTGCGCGGCGCAGTTCTAAGACTCCTGGACCTTTTTGTTTGGGCGGCGGGCGCCTGCATTGTGGGAGCAGCAGTTTTCGCGGCCGCAGCGCCATTTGGTCTGGGCGACTGGGCAACGGCGAGTTTTTACGTCGCCTTGGGAATCCTTATCGCCGTACTGGTGACGGGCGGAACGCTTGCGCTGACCGGCATCTGGCACAACACCAATCGCAGCGCCATCGCGCTCGAGCGGATCGCCCAATCGCGGCCCGGCGGCAAGGTTCTGATCGCGCGGCGCGGCGAGGCGGACCTGCCAGCGGGCGGCTTCCCCGAAGCCGAGGCTGATCCTGCCCCCAACCCGCAAGCTGCGCCTCGCACCGAGACCCGAGCGCGGGCGGCCACCCCCGTCTCTCGGCCAGACACGGACGACAAACACGCACCCGAGCCCGCGCAGCGGCGCGGCTTTGCGCAGACCATGCAGCTCGGCCAGCCGCGCCGCGCTGCTGCGCCGGACAATCTGCCAGTGCTGGCCACCGAAACGCTCCCCGCCGAGCGGCAGGGCAGCGCGCCCGCCTCCCCCGCGCCCCGGCGCGTCGGGCCCGCGATCTGACGATCAGAACTGGACAGCACGCCATCACCTCGCCATGATCCGCGCAACCGTGCCGCGAGTGGCGGGGCGCGCCGTCAGGGAAGCTATATGGACCGTAAACGCATCTGGGGATGGTGGTTTTTCGACTGGGCGAGCCAGCCTTACCATACCCTGCTGCTGACGTTCATCTTCTCGATCTACTTCGCCGAGGTCGCGACGCGGCACTTTATCGCCTCGGGGATGGACGCGGCTTTCGCGGGCGCTCGGGCGCAGACGATCTGGGGCTACGGGCTGGCCGCGTCGGGCGCGATCATCGCGATACTGGCGCCCATTCTCGGCGCGATTGCGGACAGCACGGGGCGGCGTATGCCGTGGATCTGGCTGTTCTCGGCCTTCTATGTCGTCGGCTCGGCCGGGCTCTGGTTCCTGATGCCGACGCAGCCCGCCCTTATCAACGCGCTGATTTTCTTCGCGATCGGCATGATCGGCGTCGAGTTCGCCACTATCTTCACGAATGCGCTGCTGCCCGGCCTCGGCCCGCGCGACGAGATCGGCAACCTCTCGGGCTTCGGCTACGCGTTCGGCTATGCGGGCGGGGTCGTGTCGCTGGCGATCATGCTGCTGGTCTTTGCCGAAACCCCGACCGGCAGGACCATGCTGACCGGACTCGCGCCCGGCTTCGGGCTCCTTGACGCCAGCACGCGCGAGGGCACGCGCTTTGTCGGCCCGTTCACGGCGATCTGGTATATCGTCTTCATGATCCCGTTTTTCCTGTGGGTCCGAGAGCCCCGCGCGGGCCACCGGCCGCTGAATATCGGCGGGGCGATGCGCGATCTGTGGCGCCTGATCAAGAGCCTGCGCCACCGCAAAAGCCTTGCGGCGTGGCTGGTCTCGTCGATGTTCTCGCGCGATGCGCTGAACGCGCTTTACGGGTTCGGCGGGGTCTATGCCGGCACGATCCTCGGCTGGCCGGTGTTCCTGTCGGGGGTGTTCGGCGTCGTCTCGGCGGTCTCGGCGGCGGTGCTGAGCTGGCTTGGCGGGCTCGCCGACCGGCGCTACGGGCCAAAGCCGGTCATCATCTTCACGATCTGCGTTCTGATCTTCGTGTGCAGTATCATCGTCGGGATGAGCCGGACGCAGTTCTTCGGCATCCCGCTGGAGCCCGGCTCGCGCCTGCCGGACGTGATGTTCTTCATCTGCGGCGCCCTGATCGGCGGCGCGGGCGGGGCGATGCAGGCGGCCTCGCGCACGATGATGGTGCGCCATACGACCGAGGCGCGCGCGACCGAAGCGTTCGGGCTTTACGCATTGTCCGGCAAGGCGACCGCGTTCCTCGCGCCCGCCCTGATCGCAGTGACGACCCAGATCACGGGCAACCAACGGCTCGGGATCGCGCCGCTGATCGTGATATTCCTTTTGGCCCTTCTGGTGCTACATTGGGTCAAAGCCGAGGGAGAAACAGAGCAGTGATCCAGAAATTCCTTTGCGCCGCCATCGCGGCGATGTCGCTTGGCGCGGCCGATCTCGC
>JAUNRZ010000208.1 GCA_030539455.1 Paracoccus sp. (in: a-proteobacteria)
CATGTCGTTCATGTTGAACATGCCCTTTTGAAAGCGCTTCATCATGCGCTCGGCCTGTTCGACCTCGAGCACTTCCTGCGCCTTTTCGACGAGGGCCACGATGTCGCCCATGCCGAGAATACGGCCGGCGACGCGCTGCGCGTCGAATGCCTCGAGCGCGTCCATTTTCTCGCCAAGCCCGACAAAGCGGATCGGCTTGCCCGTCACCGCGCGCATCGACAAGGCCGCGCCGCCGCGCCCGTCGCCGTCCATTCGCGTCAGCACGACGCCCGAAATGCCGACCTTGCCGTCGAACTCGGTCGCGACATTGACCGCGTCCTGCCCGGTCAGCCCGTCGACGACAAGCAGCGTCTCGCGCGGCTCGGCGATGTCGCGCACCGCCTGCACCTCGGACATCAGCACTTCGTCGATATGAAGCCGGCCCGCCGTGTCGAGAAGATAGACGTCATAGCCGCCAAGGCTTGCCTGCGTCCGGGCGCGCCGCGCGATCTGGACGGCGCTTTCGCCCGGAACGATCGGGAGCGTGTCAACGCCGATCTGCTGGCCCAGAATGGCAAGCTGTTCCATCGCGGCCGGGCGGTTCGTGTCGAGCGAGGCCATCAGCACGCGCTTTTTCTCGCGCGTGGCGAGCCGCCGCGCCAGCTTGGCCGTGGTGGTCGTTTTCCCCGAGCCCTGAAGCCCGACCATCAGGATCGGGGCGGGCGGGTTGTCGATGCGCAAAGCGTCCGGCTCGCCCTCGCCCTGGAGCGTCTTGATTAGCTCGTCATGGACGATCTTGACCACCTGCTGGCCGGGCGTGACCGATTTGGTGACGCTCGCCCCGGTGGCCTTGGCGGTGACGGATTTGACGAAGGACCGCGCGACCGGCAGCGAGACATCGGCCTCGAGAAGCGCGGTGCGGACCTCGCGCATGGCGCTTGTGACGTCATCCTCGGTCAGCGCGCCCTGCTTGGTCAGGCGCTCGAATACGCCGCCAAGACGGTCTGAAAGATTCTCGAACATCCGGGCCTCCGTGGTCCGTTTCGGGCGCCGCCCCGAGGGGCGGAAAAGGGCGGGCGGGCGGCGATCTGCCGGCCGGAAAAGCAATTTTGCCCCCGTGGGCGCAACGCGCTGACGGGGGGCGATCCCCGCGCGCGGCGAGGACCGGAAGGGCAGACCTTCCGGGGAACTTGGCGATGATCTAGCCGCGCCGTGCGGGAAAGTCAACGCGGCTTAACCGAATATGAAGGCTTGAGCGGTATGACGGCGATACGAGATGGGGGCGTTATGACGCGAATCACCTTCAACACGGTGCCGCTGCTGGGCGATCTTGTGCTGCCTGCGCTCATGCTCGCGGCGGAAGAGTTTCCGCGCCTTCAGACCACCTATCGCGCCTCGCTTGAACGGGTCGAGATTACCGACCCGAACCTGATCGTGATGCGCGCGGGCGCGGACAAGCCGGGCGCGGGGCTGGTCGGGCACTGGCTGGGCCGGCTCGGCGTGGGGCTGGTCGCAACGCAGGGCTACATCGCCCGTCACGGGCGGCCCGAGCGGCCGGAAGATCTGGCGCGGTTCAGCTTCGCCGCGCATGAATGGCGCACGATCCTGCCGCCCTGGTTCCGCTGGGTCGCGCAATATGTGGACGAGCCGCATATCTCGTTTGCCACCGATGACGAAGCCGCGATGCGCCGCGCGATCACCTCGGGCCGCTGCGCGGGGTTTTTGCCGATCTCGTCGCTGATCTGGACGCCCGAGCTGGTCGAGCTGTACCCCCAGCAAGAAGAATGGCGCGCCCCGCTCTGGCTGGTCCACGCCGAGGGCGCCAGCCAGGAATGTCGCGATATCACGGCGTATCTGGGGAGTATTATCCAGCGATCGTTGGCGGAATAGGGGGGCGGAGGGACGCGGCGGCGCGGTGACGTTTTGGGTGAGCAGTGCGGGGCCTTCGGTGGCGTGGGTGCGTATCAAGGGAGGGAGCACAGAGAGATAGTCCGGCACTTGGGCAGCCCCCGCGCGCATGACCGCAACCGCGTCGCAGGGACCCGTCTCAGAGTCGCGAGGGGCCGGGCGCTTACTGCTGGGACAAAGCAGAGAGCGGTTCAGACAGGCGGGCGCGAACTGGCACGCGTAAGGCTCGAGTATGCGCGGCGTTCGGACCGCAAGCCGTCTGAAAGCGCGCCTCTCGAAAGCGGGCGCGATCCGCCGGGATGCCAGCGCCCTTGCCGCTTAACTCGTGCTATCGCTGAGCCGTCAGTGGCATGTGCTCCAGCGGCCAGCCAGAGAACGCGCGTGCAGCCCGAGCTCTCGCTATGCAAACGCGTGGGCAGCCAGGGTTCTCGTAGAGAGGTTATGACGCGCTACCCCCACCCCCGCATCCCGCCCACATCTACGCCGCGATCAATCCTCGGCCTGCGCTTCGGCGCGGCTCTTGCCCGAGACGTCCATCGCCAGTGTCGCGGCCATGAACGGATCGAGCGCGCCGTCCAGAACGCCTTGGGAATCCGAGGTTTCCTCGCCGGTGCGCAGATCCTTCACCATCTGGTAGGGGTGGAGAACATAAGACCGGATCTGGTTCCCCCAGCCCGCATCGCCCTTGGCGTCATGCTGGGCCTGAATGCTCTCGGTGCGCTTGCGCAGCTCCATCTCGTAAAGCCGCGATTTCAGCGCCGCCATCGCGTTCGCGCGGTTCTGGTGCTGCGATTTCTCCGAGCTGGTCACGACGATCCCGGTCGGCAGGTGCGTGATCCGCACCGCCGAGTCGGTGGTGTTGACGTGCTGCCCGCCCGCCCCGGACGAGCGGAACGTATCGACGCGGATCTCGCTGTCGGGAATGGTGATCTCGATATT
>JAUNRZ010000209.1 GCA_030539455.1 Paracoccus sp. (in: a-proteobacteria)
TGCGCTTGCGGGCCGATCCTCATGCGCAGTACGAGATCCGCGCCTATGCCGAAAAGATTGGCGAGATCGTCGCCGATTGGGTGCCCTTCGCCCATCGCGCGTTTCAGGATTACCAGCTTGGCGCGGTGCATCTCTCCGCGCAGGCGGTCTCGGCGCTGAAACGCCGGCTGGCAGGGGAAGAGGTGACGCAGGAAAACAGCGGCATGGCCGCGCGCGAATGGCGCGAGTTCGTGGCGGTTTGGGGCGACTGAGGCGCAAGCGCGCCTTTCAGCGCTGCGCCGCCTTGCAGGCGTCGAGCCAGCTTTGCAACACGGCCAGGCTTTCCGGCTCGTCAAGCCACGGGATATGCCCGCGCCCCGGCACGTCGGCAAAGATCAGATCAGGCCGCCGGCGGGCCATCTCGTCGGCGACCTCGCGCGAGAGCAGATCCGATTCGGCCCCCCGGATCAGGGCGAGCGGCATCCCCGCGGTCGCGTCCCAAAGCGGCCAGAGATCGGGCGACTCGCCCTCGAAGGCCGAGATGAACGCCTCGCGCAGCGCCGGGTCGTAATTATTGACGATTCGGCCGCCCTCACTAGTGAAATGGCGGCGCGCATCCTCAAGCCAGCGACCCTCCGGCACGTCCGAAAACCCGGTATTGGCGTTCGCAAGCGCCTTCGCCACCTCCTCGAAACTGGTCGCGGACGGGTTCCGGCCGAGATACTGAAAAATCCGCTCGAGCCCCTCGCGCGCGATCTCCGGGCCGACATCGTTGAGGCAAAGCCCAAGCATCCGATCGCGCATGACAGCCGCCATGAAAAGCCCGATCAGACCCCCGCGCGAGGTGCCGAGAATCGCCGCGCGCTCGACCCCCAGATGGTCCAGCAAACGCGCCGCATCGCGCGCCTCTTGCGGGACGTTGTAGCTTTTCCCGCCGGTCCATGCAGAGCGACCGCGCCCGCGATAATCCATGCGAATCAAGCGGATATCCGGAAGATGCGGCGCGACATAGTCGAAATCCTCGACCGTCCGCGTCAGCCCCGCAAGGCACAGAACGGGCAGCCCCTCGCCCTCGTCGAGATAAAACAGCCGCGCGCCGTCCTCTGCCTCGAAATACGCCATCGTCTGCCCTTCTTCTGCGCCCAAATACTCCTTGGGTCCGGGGGCCGGCACCCGGTGCTCGCTCAGATATTCTCGCTTTGCGGCATCCCCAACACGTGATAGCCGCCATCGACCGTCACGATCTCGCCGGTGGTCGAGCCGCCCCAATCCGAGATCAGCCACACCGCCGTCCCGCCAATCGCCTCGAGCGTCGCATTCGCGCGCAGCGGCGCGTTCGCCTCGGTATGGCGATAGGTCTTGCGCGCCCCGCCAATCGCCGCGCCGGCGAGCGTTTTCATCGGGCCGGGGCTGATCGCGTTGACGCGAATCCCGTCCGGGCCGAGATCATTGGCGAGATAGCGCACCGACGCCTCGAGCGCGGCTTTCGCGACGCCCATCACATTGTAAAACGGCGTCACGCGGTTCGAGCCGCCATAGGTCAGCGTGATGACCGAGCTGCCCGCCGCCATCAAGGGATGGGCGCGGCGCGCGACCTCGATCAAGGAATAGCACGAAATATCAAGGCTTTGCTTGAAGTTGGCGCGGCTTGTATTCATGAACCGGCCGGTCAGCTCGTCCTTGTTTGAAAAGGCGATGGCGTGGATCAGGAAATCGAGCCTGCCCCAGCGATCGGCGATCTGCGCGAAGGCGGCGTCCAGCGAGGCGTCGTCGGTGACGTCCACATCGACCAGAAAATCCGAGCCGACCGAGGCCGCCAGCGGCTCGACCCGCCGCCCAAACCCCTCGCCCTGATAGGAAAACGCCAGCTCGGCGCCCTGATCGGCGAGGGCTTTGGCGATGCCCCAGGCGATCGAGCGCTCATTCGCGACCCCCATCACCAGACCGCGCTTGCCGGAAAGAAGATCGCCCATGCGTAAACCCTATCTTAAATCAATCACGGTATTTAGACATGACGAGCGTGGCATTCGTGCCGCCGAACCCGAAGGAATTGGAGAGAACCGAATCGAAATCGACATTATCGACGCGGCTTGTCGCGATCTCTTCGGGGCGGATCTCGGGGTCAAGCTCGGTGACGTTGGCCGACGCGGCAATAAAGCCGTTTTCCATCATCAGCAGCGAATAGATCGCCTCATGCACGCCCGTCGCGCCAAGGCTGTGCCCGGTCAGCGATTTGGTCGATGAGGTGGGCGGAACCGCGCCTTCGCCGAACACGCGCCGCAGCGCCTTCACCTCGGTCACATCGCCCGCGGGGGTCGAGGTGCCATGCGCGTTGACATAGGAAATCTTGCGCCCCTCGGGAAGGGTGCCAAGCGCCAGCCGCATCGAGCGCTCGCCGCCCTCGCCCGATGGGGCGACCATGTCGTGGCCGTCGCTTGTCGCGCCATAGCCGGTCAGCTCGGCATAGATCTTCGCGCCGCGCGCGCGGGCGTGCTCGAGCTCTTCGAGCACCAGCATCCCGCCGCCGCCGCCGATCACGAACCCGTCGCGGGTCGCGTCGAACGGGCGCGAGGCGGTCTCGGGCGCGTCGTTATATTTCGAAGACATCGCCCCCATCGCGTCAAACAGGCACGAGAGCGTCCAGTCAAGCTCTTCCCCGCCGCCGGCGAAGATGATGTCCTGCTTGCCCATCTGGATCAGCTCGGCCGCGTTCCCGATGCAATGCGCCGAGGTCGAGCAGGCCGAGGTGATCGAATAATTCACGCCCTTGATGCGAAACGGCGTCGCAAGACAGGCCGAGTTGGTCGAGGACATGCAGCGCGTGACCATGAACGGCCCCATCC
>JAUNRZ010000210.1 GCA_030539455.1 Paracoccus sp. (in: a-proteobacteria)
ATCGAGCGGGTGCGGATGAACCTCAACCCGCGCTCGGCCTATATCGTGGCGCTGCCCAAGCCGAACGAGCGCGAGGCGGGCCAGTGGTATTTCCAGCGTTATATCGACTGGCTGCCCGCGAAGGGCGAGATCGCCCTCTTCGACCGCAGTTGGTATAACCGGGGCGTGGTCGAAAAAGTGTTCGGCTTTACCACGGACGAGGCGCGCGAGCGGTTCTTTCGCCAGCTCCCGAAATTCGAGGAGATGCTGGTCAATGAGGGGATCATCCTCGTCAAGCTGTGGCTCAATGTCGGGCGCGCCGAGCAGCTCCGCCGCTTTCTCGACCGCGAGCGCGACCCGCTGAAGCAGTGGAAGCTGTCCTGGATCGACGTCGAGGGGCTGTCGAAATGGGACGAATACAGCGAGGCGATCCGCGAGACGCTGTCGCTGTCGCACAACCCGACCGCGCCGTGGACGGTGATCCGGTCGGACGACAAGCGGCGGGCGCGGATCGCGGCGATCCAGACGATCCTCAACGCGGTCGAATTCGACGGCAAGGACGAGGACGTGATCGGCAATGTCGATCCGCGCATCGTCGGCGGGCCGGAGATGTTGCTGCTTTAGCGGCTGACCCGCGCGCGCGTGGAAAGGTCGCGCAGTGGATATTTATGGACAAAAGAAGCGGCTTGAGAGGCCGCGCAAAATAAAAACCCCCGCGCTTTTGGCACGGGGGTTTTTTAACTTTTTCAGGCGCTTAGTGCAGGCGCTGCGCAGCCTCGTCGATGGCCCGGTCGATGCTGGCGCTGCGGTCCGAGGCGCTTGCGCCCTTGGCGAGCAGCCCGCTTGCGGCGGCGATGGCGGTCTGCACGGCGCGGTTGCGCACGGCGCGGACCGCATCGCTTTCGGCGCTTGCGATCTGGTCCTGCGCGGTTTGCAGGCGGCGCTCGATCGAGCGGGCCAGATCGGCTTTGGCCTTTTCGGCCTGCGCGGTCGCCTCGCGGCGCGCATTGGCGACGATCTCGTCGGCCTGGGTCTTCACCTCACGCTGGCGGCGCTCGTAATTGGCGTAGATCTCCTGCGCCTCTTCGCGCAGGCGCTTGGCCTCTTCGAGATCGCTGCGGATGCTGGCCGCGCGCTTGTCGAGCAGCCCGCCAATCAGTTGCGGGACGCGGAAATAGACGAGGATGCCGACAAAGACCAGAAAGCCCAGCGTGACGATGAAATCGGTGTTGCGCAGGCTGAAGAACGGGTAGTCGCTGGCCGCGAAGGCGGGGGTCGCACTGACCGCGGCGAGGATGGTCAGCTTTTTCATTGAACGCTTCCCTTCATACGCTGATCGACCGCCGAGGCGATTTCGGCATCGTCCGCGCGCCCGCCGAAATGACGCACGAGATCGGCGGTGACGTCCTGCGCGACCGAGCGCGCATCCTCTTCGGCCGAGGCGCGGATCTCGCGGATGCGGGTTTCCGATTCCGCCGTGCGCGCCGCGATTTCCGCGTCGGCATGGGCGATGGCGCGGTTCAGCTCGTCCTGAATCTCGGCCCGCTGCTGGGCGACGATCTTGCCCGCCTCGGCGCGCGCGTCGGCCAGAGCCTTGTCATAAGCCGCCTCGGCCTCTTTCGCCTTGAGCTTGAATTCTTCGGCCGCGCCCAGATCCGCGGTGATCGCGCCCTGACGGTCCGACAGCACCGCGCCGATGCGGGGCAGTGCGATTTTCGAGAGCACCCAGTAGATGATCGCGAGCGTGATCAGCAGCCAGAAAATCTGGTTCCCGAAAGTCGAGACATCAAGCTGCGGCATCGCCGCGCCGGCCGGCGGGGCCGTGTCGGCGGCAAGCCCGGTGGTGAGCTCGACATGGTGAACCCCGTCAACCGTGACCGGCGCGGTATCCACCGCTGCGGCGTCGCTGGCTGCCGGCGTCTGAGTGGCCGCCGTCGGGGCGACCTGTTGCAACAGGCTGAACATGGCTTACCTCTGGCCTTTCAGGTCCACAATCGGGCGGAGGCGCTGCCTCCACCCAACCGCAAGGAATGACGCCAGATCAGACTGCGAACAGCAGAAGCAGCGCGACGAGGAACGAGAAGATCCCCAGAGCTTCGGCAAAGGCGAGGCCGACGAACAGCGTCGCGGTCTGCCCGGCAGCGGCCGACGGGTTGCGCAGCGCGCCGGCGAGGAAGTTGCCTGCGACGTTGCCGACACCGATGGCGGCACCCGCCATGCCAACGCAGGCAATGCCGGCGCCGAGATACTGACCAAGTTGCGCCAGTTGATTTTCCATGATCTTTGCTCCTTGAGGCTATGGAAAGTTGGAAGGGATGGACCGACCGGCCGCCCCCGTCAGTGCGACGGGTGCAGCGCGTCTTTCAGATAGACGACGGTCAGAATGGTGAACACATAGGCCTGAATGATGCAGACCAGCACCTCGAGCCCGTAAATCGCCGTCACCGCCAGCACCGAGACCGGGGCGAGGATCGCCGCCGCGCCGAACGCCGCGAACACTTTAAGCACCGCGTGGCCGGCCATGATATTGCCGGCAAGACGGATCGAGTGGCTGACGGGGCGCACGAAATAAGAGATCAGCTCGAGCACGGCAAGGATCGGGCGCAGCGCGAGCGGCGCGGACGAGACCCAGAAGAGGCCGAGGAATTTCGGCCCGTTCAGCACGAAGCCCAGCACCGTTACGCCAACGAAGACCAGCATCGCCAGCACCGCCGTCACCGCGATCTGCGAGGTCGGCGAGAACGACATCGGGATCAGGGCCAGCATGTTCGCGAAGAAGATGAACAGGAACAGCGTCATGATATAGGGGAAATAGCGCAGCCCCTCTTTGCC
>JAUNRZ010000211.1 GCA_030539455.1 Paracoccus sp. (in: a-proteobacteria)
ACCAGTGGTCGGGCCGCTCCAGATCGCGCAGCAGAACCCAGCTTCGCGCCCCGTCCCGGCGGCGGATATCGCGGCGCAGCGCCATGAGGCGCAGGAACTCCTCGGTGTCCTTCGCGGCGATGTGATAGTCCACCATCACCATGATCGGCCCGGAGCGACCGCGCAGATCGAGCCCCAGCACAGGCTCGCGGAAGCGGTTCGCGGGCGAGAGATCGCTTTGGCTGAACTCGGGCATGGGCGCCGCAAGCCCGATCAGGGCAGCCGCCAGCAGCGCGATCGCCGCGCCGGTCAGCGCGAGGCTGACGCTGTGGCTCTGCGCCACCGCGCCCCACAGCCACGCCCCCGCCGCCATCCCGCCGAACGTCGCCGTCTGGTAAAGCGCGAGCGCGCGCGCCACCACCCAGCGCGGCGTAGAAAGCTGGACCGTCACGTTGAACAGCGACAGCGTGATGACCCACGCCATCCCCGCCGGCAGCATCGCGAGCCCGTGGAGCCAGACCGAGCCCGACAGCCCGACCGTCGCCAGCGCCCCGGCAAATAGCATCATCGCGCCCCGCACCAGCGTTTCGTTGCTCGCCATGCTGCGCAGCCGCGCATTGGTCAGCGCGCCGATGATCGCGCCCAGCCCGAACGCGCCCAGCAGGGCGCCGAAGAGCGCCGAGTCGCCGCTGCCATGCGACATCGCGACCAGCGGGAGCAGCGCCAGAAGTGCGGCGGCGGTCAGCCCGAACGCGGCCGAGCGGATCAGCACCCGCATCAGGTTCGGCGACAGCGCGACATAGCGCAGCCCCGCGCCGACGGCGGACATGAACGGCTCACGCGTGAAGCTGCGGGGCGGGTATTCCGGCTTCCAGCGCCACATGGCGGCGATGATGGGAATATAGCTCAGCGCATTGATCGCAAAGCCGACCGCAGCGCCCCAGATGGCGACGATCAGCCCGCCCGCCGCCGGGCCGACGCTGCGCATCAGGTTGAAGCCGACCGAGTTGAGCGTGACCGCCTGCGGCAGATCCTCGCGCGCGACAAGATCCTGAACGCTCGCCTGCCACGGCGGATTATAAAGCGCCTGCCCCAGACCGATCACGAAGGTAAAGCCCAGCAGCAGCCACGGCGTGAGCCCGCCCATGAACGCGACAACAGCCAGAAGCGCCGACATGAGCGCCATGAACCCCAGCGCGGCCATCATGATCTGGCGGCGGTCGAAAATATCGGCCAGCGCGCCGGAAGCGAGCGCGAACACCATGATCGGCAGCGTGTTCGACGCCTGCACAAGCGCAATCAGCGTCGCGTTCGTTGTCAGCTGCGTCATCAGCCACGCGGCACTGACCGCCTGCACGAGCCCGCCGAAATTCGACACCAGGGTCGCCGCCCAGAGATTGCGGAACGCGGTCGAGCGGAAGGGGGCGAAGGTCGGGCTGCTTGTCACGTCACATCAGGTCAGGCTCGGGTGGCGGGCGCGCGCGCCTCGTCGCAGCTTAGGCAGTCGCGCGCCGGGCCGCAATGCACCCCTTCTCGCGGGGCGCGCCCCGCGATGCGCAACAAAAAAGCCCCGCAGCCGATCCGGCGCGGGGCTTTAGCGTATCTCTTCGACCCGCTTATGCGCGGTTGATGAGGCGAATGATCAGAAGCAGGATCACAGCACCGATCGTCGCGAAGATGATCGAGCCGATGATCGAGCCGGTCGCGCCGATCGTCAGACCCATCGCCGGGAACAGGAACGAGGCGATAACGGCACCGGCGATGCCGACCACGATATTCATCACAACGCCCTGACCATGGCCTTTGACAAGTTGGCCGGCAAGCCAACCAGCGATAGCACCGATGATGATGGCAACAAGAAGACCAGTCATTTTTCACATCCTTTCAAGGTTCCGAGAGCGCATCCGCCCGCTTTATGCCTCTCAAACGCAACCCTGGCCTGTTAAGTTCCTGCGGACGCTTAAAACTTTGCGCTTTCTTCACAAGGGAACTTTGTCGCCTGCGCTGTGTTGCATCCGCAACGCAGTAGCGAAGCTGGCCGGGCATTGGCTTGACGACCGGGCGGCGCTGCGGCTCATGGATACGGACCGGATATCGCTGCGCCAGCCCGGCCTGGCGCATCCGTTTGAATTGACAAGCGCCCTCATCGCGACGGGGTGCCGAATGTTATAAGGAAGAAACTATGCGCCTTGCCCCGATTTCTGTTGCTCTGGCTCTGGTGCTGGCGGCGTGTACGCCCCAGACCCCGCCCACGGCCCCGACCGTCTCCGCCCCGACCGCCGTGCCCGCGATCTACGGTGCCCGCGTCGATGCCGGCCCCGGCGGCCAGCCGATCGACATCCGCGCCGTCCGCTCGGCCTATCTGAACGAGCGCACGATGCGCACCGAGGTCACCTATAACGGCCCCGAGGCGCCCGGCACGATCGTCGTCGATCCCTATGCGCGGCTGCTTTACCACGTCCAGCCGGGCGGCATGGCGACCCGTTACGGCGTCGCGGTCGGCACGGCTGGCCGGAACTTCTCGGGCTCGGGCGTGATCCAGCGCAAGGCCGCATGGCCGAGCTGGACGCCCACCCCGAACATGGTCCGCACCCAGCCCGAGCTTTACGCGCCGCTGGCTGGCGGCATGGCGGGCGGGCCGGACAACCCGCTCGGCTCGCGCGCGCTCTATCTCTATCAGAACGGCCGCGATACCTATTACCGCATCCACGGCACGCTCGATCCCTCGTCGATCGGCAAGGCCACCTCGGCGGGCTGTATCCGCATGTTCAACCAGGACGTGATCGACCTTTACGAGCAGATCCGCCCCGGCACCCGCGTCGTGGT
>JAUNRZ010000212.1 GCA_030539455.1 Paracoccus sp. (in: a-proteobacteria)
GATGGGCCTGATTGGTCAGCCGCAGATCCTGGATCAGATCATAGGCCGCGATCAGATCGCGCGCGCCCGCGCCCGAGATCACCCCCGCCTCTTCGGCCCCGAGAAGCCGCGCGCGGGTGTTGACCGCGGACAGCCGCCCGCGCAGCGCGTAGACCCGCGCGAGGTCGATCACCGGGACCACCCCGTTCATCTTCATGTCGATATGGTTGCGATGCTCGCCCGACCGGATCGTCGCAAACCCCCTGATCAGCCCAAGCGGCGGCTGATGCTTGAGCGAGTTCGCGATCATATGCGCGACGAAAATCGAGTTGCGCGAGGCGGCGTCCAGCGTGCCCCGTTGCAGCCCGTCCAGCAGCGCGCTCTCGCCGCCGATCGCGCGCAGATCGAACATGACCGAGGCGAGCATCTGCGCCTCGGGCGAGGGGCGCTCGATCCAGCCGCGGAAATAATCGCGCCAGATGCGGGCGGGCTGGCGCCAGCGGGAGTTGGTCGCCATCATGTCGCCGGGGCAGTAGACATAGCCGCATTCATGGAGCCCGTCGCTGACGAACCGCGCGAGACGCTCGAAATAGGGATCGTCCGGCGCAAGACTGTCATCGAGGATCAGGCAGTTGTCCTGATCGGACACGCCGGTCTGTTCCTGCCGCCCCTGCGAGCCGCAGGCCGCCCACAGATAGGGACCGGGCGGGGGCCCAAGCTCGGCTTCGGCCAGCGACAAAAGGCGGCGCGTCACGGCGTCGGCGATGTCGGTGATCAGCCGTGTGATGACCTCGTGCCGGTGATGGGCTGCGATCAGATGGGCCAGCAGATCGGGGATGCGGGCGGTGATCTTCGCCATCTCGGCCGCGCTGCCCGCCCCCGCAATATCGCGGATCAGGACCGAGCTCGAGACCGCCTGCACCCGCGTCAGATCGGTTTGTGTGACCATGCCGATAAAGCGGCCGCGCTCGATCACCGGCAGATGGCCGACGCGGCGCTCCATCATGATGTTCAGAACGTCCGAGCCAAGCGCGTCGGGCGGCAGGGTGATCGGGCGCGTCGTCATGATATCGCCGACCGGCCCGGCCGGATCGCGCCCCTCGGCGATGACCCGGTTCGACATGTCGCGAATGGTGACAAGACCCAGCAGCGCGCCATCATCATCGGTGATCCCGAGCGACGAGACATGCGCATCGCGCATCATCCGTGCGGCCTCGGCAATCGAGGCGCCCGGCGGGGCGGTCAGCGGCGCTCGGGTCAGAAAATCGCGCACCTTCAGCACCGCGACATCGGCCGCGTCACGCTCATCCGTGCGGCGACGGTCGAAGAACCGCGCAAAAGCCGCGCTTTCGCGGAGCAGGCGGCGAAACTCGGCCGCCGGCAGCAGCAGCACCGCGCCCGGCAGCGCGATGCGCGCGCTTGTCGCGGCAACGCCGTCATCCATCAGCCCCCGCTCTCCGAACGAGTTGCCACGGCCAAGCTGCGAGACCTGAACATCGTTCTGGTCGGTGATCTCGACCTCGGCGTTTTCGATCAGATAAAGCCCGTCCAGCGTGTCGCCGCGCCGATAGACCTGCTCTCCGGCGGCGAAATCCCTGCGGATGAAGGAATTGGCGACGCGCGTCAATTCGTCCCTCGGCAGGTTGTCGTAAGGGTGGATGCTGGCGATGAAGTCGATCAGGGATTGCATCTCGCAGCCTTTAGCACGAAAGCGCCGCGCCCCCCGATATAGGGGACGCGGCTTGTCTGCGGATCAGTGATCGATCGCCGCGCTTGCGCCTTTGGGCACGCGGATGCCGTCGATCATGTCCTTCACATCTTCAGGCACTTCGCCCGTCATCCCCGAGACGATATAGGCGACCGCGAAGTTGATCAGGGCGCCAATCGTGCCGAACGCAGCCGGCGAGATGCCAAACAGCCAGTTCTCAGCGGTATCGGGCAGCATGTTCGTGCCCGCGATGAAGAACCAGCCCTTGTAGATGAAGATGTAGACGGTCGTCGAGATCATCCCGGCCAGCATCCCCCAGATCGCGCCCTGGCTGTTCACGCGCTTGGAGAAGATGCCCATCATCAGCACCGGGAAGATCGACGATGCCGCAAGCCCGAAGGCAAGCGCCACGGTCTGCGCCGCAAAGCCCGGCGGGTTGAGCCCGAGGATGGTCGCGACAAGGATCGAGATCCCCATCGAGATCCGCGCCCACATCAGTTCCTGGCGCTCCGAGATATGCGGTGCGATGGCCCCCTTGATGAGGTCATGGGACACCGCGCCCGAGATCGCCAGCAGGAGGCCCGCCGCCGTCGAAAGCGCCGCCGCAAGACCGCCCGCCGCGACGATCGCGATGACCCAGCCGGGCAGGTTTGCGATTTCGGGGTTGGCCAGAACCATGATGTCGGCGTTGAGCGTCACAAGCTCGTTCCCGGCCCAGCCCTGCTGCGCTGCGACGTCCTCCATCGGGACGCCCTCGCTGTTGGTCGCGCCCGGACGGTCGTTGTAATACTGGATCAGACCGTCGCCGTTCTTGTCCTCCCAGTTGAGCAGCCCGGTGACCTGCCAGTTGCGCATCCATTCCAGCTCGGGCGCCGTCTGGATCGCCTCCAGCGAGACCGCATTGCCGTCATAGGTCGTCGTCGCCGCGCTCGATTCCGGCCACATCGTGGTGGTGAGGTTCAGCCGCGCCATCGCGCCCACAGCCGGCGCAACGGTGTAAAGCGCCGCGATGAACACCAGTGCCCAACCCGCCGAGGACCGCGCGTCCGAGACCTTCGGCACGGTGAAGAAGCGGATGATGACATGGGGCAGACCGGCGGTGCCGATCATCAG
>JAUNRZ010000213.1 GCA_030539455.1 Paracoccus sp. (in: a-proteobacteria)
CGAGGCCGAGGCGGATCTGCGCCGCGCCGCCGCCGTCACGGTCGGGAGCGAGGATGCAGCCGCTGCGCCCCTCGCCTCGGCCCAGCTCGCCGAGAATATCGAGCGGATCGAGGCGCTCACGACCCGGCTCGTCTCGGCGCTGTCGAGCCGGCCGGTCCGCGATCCCTCCGTCGAGATGCCGGGGCCTGATCTGATGATGTCGGCAGGGCTCGCGCTGACCCGGATGTGGGCCGAACAGCCCGCGCAACTTCTGTCGCAGCAGGTCAGCTACTGGGCGCAGACCCTGTCGCATTTCGCCTCGATCCAGTCGCAGCTCGCCAGCGGCAAGCTGACCGCCGCGCCCGACGATTCCAAGAAGGACCGGCGCTTTTCCAACCCGCTTTGGTCCACCCATCCCTATTTCAACTTCGTCAAGCGGCAATATCAGATCAATGCCGACGCGCTGCGCACCGCCGCGGCCGAGCTCGACATGGCCGACGATGTGGACCGCAAGCGCATCAACTGGCTGACCGGCCAGATCATCGACATGTTCGCGCCCACCAATTTTCTCGCAACCAACCCCGACGCGATCGAGATGGCGCTCGAGACCGAGGGGGAGAGCCTTGTCAAAGGGCTGGAAAACCTCGTGCGCGACATGGAGGAAAGCAGCGGCGATCTGATGGTCTCGCTCGCCGATCGCAGCGCCTTCAAGGTCGGCGAGAATATCGGCACCGCCCCCGGCGAGGTCGTCCGCCGCGCGCCGCTTTACGAATTGCTCCAGTTCACCCCCTCGACCGAGAAGGTGCACGAGGTTCCGCTTGTCATCTTCCCGCCCTGGATCAACAAATTCTATATCCTCGATCTCAAGCCCCAGAACAGCCTGATCCGCTGGCTGACCGATGAGGGCTTCACGGTCTTTGTCGTGTCGTGGAAGAACCCCGATGCGGGCTACGCCGAGACCGGGCTCGACGATTATGTGAGCGCCTATCGCGACGTGATGTCCGCCGCCGCCGAGATCACGGCGCAGGACCGGCTGAACGTGGTCGGCTACTGCATCGGCGGCACCACCCTGTCGCTGACGCTTGGCCTGATGGCGCAAGAGGGCGAGGACAAGGTCAACTCGGCGACGCTCTTCACCACGCTGACCGATTTCAGCGATGTGGGCGAGTTCACCCCCTTCCTGCAAAACGACTTCGTCGACGCGATCGAGTCCGAGACCAAGCGGCTGGGCTATTTCGACAGCCGCCTGATGAGCCGCACGATGAGCTATCTTCGCGCCAATGATCTGGTCTGGGGCCCAGCGATCCGGTCCTATCTGATGGGGCAGGCCCCGCCCGCCTTCGATCTGCTGTACTGGAACGGCGACGGCACCAATCTGCCCGGCCGCATGACGCGCGATTATCTGCGGCTGCTGTGTCAGGGCAATCTGCTCGTCTCGGGCGGCTATCCGATCGCGGGCAAGAAGGTCACGCTTGACGATATCAACCTGCCGCTCTGCGCGATCGCCTGCGAGACCGACCACATCGCGCCGTGGAAGCAAAGCTGGCAGGGCGTCGCGAAAATGGAGAACGCCGAGCGCAAGTTCATCTTGTCGGAATCGGGTCATATCGCCGGCATCGTGAACCCGCCCAGCAAGGCCAAATACGGCCATTACGCCGGCAGCGAGGATTTCTCGGGCAGCCCCGAAGACTGGCAGGCCGATTCGACCTTCACCCCCGGCACATGGTGGCCGACATGGGCCGAATGGCTGCGCGGATTTTCCGGCAAAATGGTGCCGGCGCGGCAGATCAAGGACGGAATCGAGCCGGCTCCGGGCAGTTATGTCCATGAAAAAGCATGGTAAACAGCCGCGGGTAACGGTTCCGTGAATTCTATGCCGCAACGCAGCAATCGCCCTTGAAATGCTGCGCTGCGGCATCTATCTTGGCGTCACGTTAAAGCAATCGCGGCGCAACCCTCTTTTCTCTCGGCGTCGCTCAGATCAGGAGAGCCAAGATGGCCAAGAACAACGATTTCACCAAGACCATGCAAGACATGATGCAGAACTTCCCGGTTGACCAATCCTCGATGCAGGAAGCCTTCAAGAACCAGGCTGCCCTGAACGAGAAAATGGCTCATGCCGCTCTGGCCGCTGCCGAGCGTTCGACCGAGATCTCGGCTCAGTGGGCGAAAGACACCATCGCGCGCATCGGCGAGCTGACCACCTCGAAAGAGGACATGAACGACTACGCCAAAGCGATGAGCGATTTCGCCTCGGCTTCGGCTGAAATGACCGCCGAGCACATGGCCGCTTTCGCCGAAGTCGCGAAAAAGCTGCAAATGGAAACCGTCGACCTGCTGATGGCTGCCGGCAAAGACATGGCCAAAGACGCACAGGACGTTGCTCAGAAAGCGACCCGCTCGGCTTCGGCTGCTGCGAAAAAAGCGACCGACGCCGCGACCAAAGCCTGATTTCGGCTTTCCCGGAACGGATTTGGAGAGGCAGCCCCCGGCTGCCTCTTTTCCTTTGTGCCGCAGCGTTGACGCGAATTGTTTTGCATTTGCAGCGAAGCGGTCGCACAATGCTGCAAACGCATTCTGAAAGGCCGCGCCGATGAGCAAAGCGCAACCCGATCAGCCGCTTCTGGTGAAGCGCTACGCGAGCCGCCGGCTCTACAACACCGAAACCAGCGATTACGTGACGCTCGAGGATATCGCGGCGTTCATCCGCGACGGGCGCGAGGTGCGGATCGTCGATCTGCGCACGGGCGATGATCTGACCCGGCAATATCTGCTGCAAATCATTGCCGAGCATGAAAGCCG
>JAUNRZ010000214.1 GCA_030539455.1 Paracoccus sp. (in: a-proteobacteria)
GGATTGGCGCGATGTATGTGCGGTCGATGACCGTCATGCTGGTCGAGAAAGGCACACTCGCCGAGTTCCGCTATCTCGAGCACGGCGCGTTCTGGTCGATCCTGATCCTTGCCATCATCATGTTCGGCCAGACCATGTGGCACATCCCCGAGATGGTCACGGGGCTTCTGGGCGCGAGCTTTATCGCGATGGCGTTTGTCAGCTCGATCCTGTGGAACCGCGCGCAGGATCGTGAGGCAGCGGCGAAGTAGCCGCCGGCCGGCCGGGCAGGGCGGGCGAGGCGGCTTGCGCCTCGTCAGCCGCCGGTCATGCTCATATGCCGGCCCATCTGGCCTGTGACCTGCTGGCGCGAATAGTCGAAATCATGGCCCTTGGGCTTTCGGTCGATCGCGTCGCGGATCGCGGCGATCAGAGGCGCATCGCTGTCGCTTTCGCGCAACGGGCGGCGCAGATCGGCGCGGTCGTTCTGGCCAAGGCACATGAAGATCTCGCCGGTGCAGGTGACGCGCACACGGTTGCAGCTTTCGCAGAAATTATGAGTCAGCGGCGTGATGAAGCCGATTTTCTGCCCGGTCTCCTCAACGCGCACATAGCGCGCCGGCCCGCCCGTGCGCTCGGGCAGATCGGTCAGGCGGTAGCGGGCTTCCAGATCGGCGCGCAGATCGCTTAGCGGCCAGTATTGGCCCAGCCGCTCGGCCTCGCCGCCGATATCGCCCATTGGCATGACCTCGATAAAGGTCAGATCATGGCCCTCGGCGGCGCACCATTCGGTCAGGCGAAAAAGCTCGTCCTCGTTGAAGCCGCGCAGCGCGACGGTGTTGATCTTGACCCGCAGCCCCGCGCGCGTGGCGGCCCTGATCCCCTCGAGCACCTGCGGAAGACGCCCCCACCGCGTGATCGCGGCGAATTTGTCCTCGTCCAGCGTGTCGAGCGAGACATTCACCCGCCGCACCCCGATCGCCGCGAGATCGGCGGCGAACCGGGCAAGCTGGCTGCCATTCGTGGTCAGCGTCAGCTCGTCCAGACCGGCGCCGAGATGGCGCGATATCCCGCGCAGGAACGACATCACATCGCGCCGCACCAAAGGCTCGCCCCCGGTGATGCGCAGCTTGCGCACGCCAAGCCCGATAAAGGCGCTGCATAGCCGGTCAAGCTCTTCCAGCGTCAGCAGATCGCGCTTGGGCAGGAACTGCATATGCTCGGCCATGCAATAGGTGCAGCGGAAATCGCAGCGATCCGTCACCGACAGCCGCAAATAAGTGATCGGACGGGCGAAATTGTCGATCAGCGGAGGAATTGCAGGGATATGCGCGTTTTCGTCCATCCCTCCGAGATAGGCAATTGCGCGCCGTCCCGCAAGCCAGCCATTGCCCCGCAAGCCGCGCCCCGCTAGCGTGCGCGAGACCAAAGCGCCGTCCGGCGCGCCCCTTTGTCCAAGAAGATCGAGCCGAAGATGACGTCTGTGTTTCCCTGCAATATGTTGAATTTTCGCGCGGCTGTGATGCTGGGCCTGTGCACGTCTCTGGCCGCGTGCGGGGGGATGAGCGGCGATCGCGGGATCGTGAGCCGCCCGGACGCCGAGCGGCGCGAGGCTGCCGGGCAGGCCCCTGCCGCGATCGGGGCGGAGACGATGGCTTCGGGAAGCTACACCTCGGCGGCTCCCTCCGCCGCTGCGGCCGCGCCGGTGGTTCAGGCCTCGGCCGCCGCCGCCGGGCGGCTTGGCGCGGGCGGGCAAAGCGCGGCGCAGCTCGACACGACGACCGAGGCCGAGCGGCAGGCGGCCTCTGCCCCCGCCGCCGAGCCGGCGGGCGAGCAGCGCCTTGGCACCACCGTTGCATCGCTGGGCGATCCGACCCAAAGCGGCTTCTGGCTGCGCACCCCGCTTGTCACCGCGACCGCGCAGGGCCGCATCGCCTATCGCGGCCAGTCCGCGAATGTCGAGCTGCGCCCGCTATCCGGCCCCGCCTCGGGCGGCAGCCAGATCTCGCTGGCGGCGATGCAGATGCTGGGCATCGCGCTGACAGAGCTGCCCGAGATCGAGGTGTTTCGGAGATAACAGCGCGCTTGCCAGCCGCTCGGCACCGGGGGCGGGGGCCGGCCCAAGCGCCGGCTCACCGATTTGTGCAATTGCCCGCGCATCCGTCAGCCGAAAACCCTTGTATCGCGGCGGGTTCGCACCAATCTATAGGCCGCATTTAACGAGTTTCCGCCAGTCAGGAGCCTGACATGGGACAGTTTACCAATTTCGTGTCCGCCGGTCTGCTCGCGACCGGCACGGCTTGCTCGGCCTTTGCTGACGGCCTGACGCGGCTTGTCGCGAATGTCGGCAATGGCGAGATGGAAGTCTTTGTCTATCGCCCCCCGGCCTGCGTTTCTCCGGCTTTTCTCTTTGTTTTTCATGGCAATGGCCGCGCCGCCGAATCCTATGCCAATTCCGCGCGCGAGATTGCCGATCGCACATGTCTGACCGTGTTCGCGCCGCGCTTTGACGAGAACGCCTATTCCTCGAGCGAATATCACCGTGGCGGCGTCGTCGAAGGCAACCGGGTGAAGCCGCGCGATGAATGGACCACCGGGGTCGTGTCGGACCTGATCCGCTGGGCCGAGACCATTGAGGGGCGCGAGGCCGAGGATGTCTATCTCTTTGGCCACTCGGCGGGGGGCCAGTTCCTGTCGCGCGTCGCGGCCTATGATCTGCCCGAAGGGGTCGAGCGGGTCGTGATCGCCAACCCCTCGACCTATGTGCTGCC
>JAUNRZ010000215.1 GCA_030539455.1 Paracoccus sp. (in: a-proteobacteria)
AAAGAGGCGCAGATCGTCAGCCACCGGCTGATGCTGCGCGCGGGGATGATCAAACAGCAATCGGCCGGCATTTATTCGTGGCTCCCGCTTGGCTACAAGGTGCTGCGCCGGATCGAGCAGATCGTGCACGAAGAACAGCAGCGCGCGGGCCATATCCCGATGCTCATGCCGACCATGCAGCCGGCCGATCTCTGGCGCGAATCCGGGCGCTATGACGATTACGGCGAGGAAATGCTGCGGATCAAGGACCGTCACGACCGCGATATGCTGTTCGGCCCGACGAACGAGGAGATGATCACCGACATCTTCCGCGCCCATGTGAACAGCTACAAGGATCTGCCGCTGACGCTTTACCATATCCAGTGGAAGTTCCGCGACGAGATCCGCCCCCGCTTTGGCGTGATGCGCGGGCGCGAATTCCTGATGAAGGATGGCTATAATTTCGATTTGAACCGCGAGGCGGCGCTCCATTCCTATAACCGCCATCTCGTCTCGTATCTGCGCAGCTATGAGAGGATGGGCCTGCAAGCCATCCCGATGCGCGCCGATGGCGGCCCGATTGGCGGCGATTACACGCATGAATTCCTCGTTCTGGCCGAAACCGGCGAGTCCGAGGTGTTCTACGACAGCGAAATCACCGATCTGCGCTTTGGCGATCGGGCGATCGACTATGACAGCGTCGAGGAATGTCAGGCGGTGCTGGACGAGTTCACCTCGCGCTATGCCCGCACCGACGAGACGCATGACGAGGCGCTCTTTGCCGAGATCCCCGAGGACCGGCGCCGCTCGGCGCGCGGGATCGAGGTCGGGCAGATCTTCTATTTCGGCACCAAATATTCCGAGGCGATGGGCGCCACCGTGGTCGGCCCGGACGGCGCGCGCGTGCCGGTCGAGATGGGCAGCCACGGCATCGGCGTCTCGCGCCTGCTTGGCGCGATCATCGAGGCGAGCCATGACGATCGCGGCATCATCTGGCCCGAAGGCGTAACGCCCTTCCATGCCGGCATCGTGAACCTCAAACAGGGCGATGCGTCGGTGGATTCCGCCTGCGAGGCGCTTTATCGCGAGCTTGGCGCGCAGGGGCTCGACGTTCTTTACGACGACCGCGACGAACGGGCGGGCGCGAAATTCGCGACGATGGACCTGATTGGCCTGCCGTGGCGCATCACGGTCGGCCCGCGCGGTCTGGCCGCCAACAAGGTCGAGCTGACGAGCCGCCGGACAGGCGAGTCGGTCGAGCTGTCGCCCGCCGATGCGGTCGCGCGTCTCGCCGAGATCTACCGGCCCGTGTTCGACGCCGCCCGCCCGGCCGAGGCGCAATGAGCGGCGCCTAAAGCGCCAGTTTGAAGCCCAGATGCGTCGCCTCGAAGCCCAGCTTTTCATAGAAAGCATGGGCCTCGGGGCGCGCCTTGTCGGTGGTGAGCTGGACCATTGCGCAGCCGCGCTTTCGCGCCTCATCAATCGCCCAGCGGAACATCTTCTCGCCCAGACCGCCGCCCCGCGCATCGCTTGCAACCCGCACCGCCTCGATCTGGCAGCGCATCGCGCCGCGCCGCGCAAGATGGCTCAAAAAGCTCAGTTGCAGCGTTCCGATCACCGCGCCGCCCGGCTCTGTCATCACGGCAAGAAACTGGTTCGGATCGCTGTCGATCCGCGCGAACGCGTCGAGATAAGCGGCGTCTGGCGGGTCCGAGATGATCTCGCGGCTTTGGCCAAGCGCATCGTCGGCAAGCATCGCGATGATGGCGGGCAGATCGTCCTTCTCGGCGCGGCGGAATGAGACCTCCATGACGATCACCAATGCGGCGGGCGTTGATCGGCAAGCGCGATCGTGCCCCCGTCCGCCTCGCGCTCGGCCTCGCGTTCCAGCAGCAGGCCGACGCGCGATTTCAGCCGCGCGATATCGCCGGCCTGCGCTGCAACGATCTCGGACAGCTCGTCCACGCTGCGCGTCAGATGCGCCAGCATTTCTTCAATCTGGTCTTGCTTGTTCATCGCCGCCTCATCCGCTATTCCCGCGCCAGATTACCAAAGGCAGAGCCGATGTCGAAGGACAAGAAGAAAACGCCGCGCCCGCGCGCCGAGACGCCCAAGGGCTTTCGCGACTATTTCGGCGCGGATGTGACCGAGCGCAAGGAGATGCTGGACCGGATCGCGTCGGTCTACCATCTGCACGGGTTCGAGCCGCTGGAAAGCTCGGCGATCGAGACGGTCGAGGCGCTTGGCAAGTTTCTTCCCGATGTGGACCGGCCCAATGCGGGCGTTTTCGCGTGGCAGGAAGAGGACGCGCCGGGGGCCGGGCGCGGCGACTGGCTGGCGCTGCGCTATGATCTGACCGCGCCCCTCGCGCGCGTCGCGGCGCAGTATCGGAGCGATCTGCCATCGCCCTATCGGCGCTTTGCAATGGGCCCGGTCTGGCGCAACGAAAAACCGGGGCCGGGGCGGTTTCGGCAGTTTTATCAATGCGATGCGGACACGGTGGGCGCGGGCTCGGTCGCGGCCGATGCCGAGATCTGCGCGATGCTTGCCGCCGCGCTCGAGGCGGTCGGGATCGCGCGCGGCGATTACATCGTGCGTATCAACAACCGCAAAGTGCTGAACGGGGTGCTCGAGGCGGCCTCGGTGGACGGCGCGCGGGCCGATGACGTGCTGCGCACCATCGACAAGTTCGACAAGGTCGGCGGCGAGGGCGTGCG
>JAUNRZ010000216.1 GCA_030539455.1 Paracoccus sp. (in: a-proteobacteria)
GGATGTTGGGCTGCGCGCCCAGGATGCGCTGGACCGGCTCGCGGACATTGGGGTTCAGGTGCATCGGGTAGACGATCTGCGCGGCCGGAAAGCGGGCGGCGATGCGGGCGAGGGCGGTGCAGATGCGCTCGAACCCGCCGCCGAAGCTCTCGCGGCGATGGCCGGTCACGAGCACCATCTGCCCGCCTTGCAGGAACGGGAAGCGCGCGGCGATCGAGGCCGACAGCGCGGTGTCGGTCTCGAGCCGCGCGGCAATGTCGAGCAGCGCGTCGATCACCGTGTTGCCGGTCACGGTGATGGAGGCAGGGTCGATATTCTCGCGCAAAAGCGCCGCGCGGGCGGTCTCGGTCGGCGCGAAATGGAGCCGGGCGAGCGCGCCCGCGACCCTGCGGTTGCCCTCTTCGGGCCAGGGCGCGTCAAGATCGCCGGTGCGCAGCCCCGCCTCGACATGGCCGACCGGGATCCGCGCGTAGAACGCAGCGAGCGTGGCGGAAAGCGTCGTTGCCGTGTCGCCGTGGACCAGCACCATATCGGGCTTTTCCGCCGCCAGCACCGGCCCCAGCCCGGTCAGCATCGCGGCCGTGAGCCCGTAAAGATCCTGCCCGGCGGTCATCACATCGAGATCGTGATCTGGCCGCAGCCCGAACAGCGCGGTCACCTGATCGAGCATCTCGCGATGCTGCCCGGTCACGCAGATCACCCCTTCGAACCGCGAATCCGCCGCCAGAGCCTTCGCCACCGGCGCCATCTTGATCGCCTCGGGCCGCGTGCCGAAAACGGTGAGGATTTTCATAAAAGGCGCTCCCCGGAAATCGTTTCAAACCTTGCGGCTGACAGCTACCAACCGCGCGCGCCCTGCGCCAGAGCAGCCTAGACCGGAACGCCGCGATGTTCTTCGATCGTTTCCATCACGAAATACGATGTCACCGTCTCGAGATCGAGCTTTTCGATAAGCCGTTGATAAACGCGGTCAAAACCCTTCATATCATGGGTCACGATCTTCAGCAGATAGTCGTAATCCCCGCCGATCCGGTAGAAATCGACCACCTCGCGGATTGACGAGACATGCGCCCGAAACCGCCGCAGCCAGTCGGCCGAGTGGCTCCGCGTGCGGACCATCATGAACACCACCATCCCAAAGCCAAGCGCGTTGGCGTCGAGCTTCACACTGCGCCCCCGGATCAGCCCTGCCTCTTCCATCAGCCGGATGCGCCGCCAACAGGCGTTCTGCGACAGCCCCACTTTTTCGGCCAGCACACGCTGAGACTGGCTTGAATCGAGTTGCAGCGCGCGCAGGATGCGGCGGTCAATTTCATCTATGGAATAGGCCATTGCTCTATCATTATCTCAACATCATTGCAGAACCTGTGTGAAATTAGGAGAATTATCGCCCTACGGCAAGATATCCTAGGCGAAACGAGCAAGCAGGAAACACATGAACCAGATGCACCGCAACTCGCCCTTCGTCGCCCGCTCGGACTGCCGCGAATGGACCGCGCGCGCGATCGGGCTGCTGCACGCCGATGCGCATCGCTCGGCCGACACGCATCTGATCAATCTGGCACTTCCGGGGCTGCCGGGGATCGAGATCTATCTCAAGGACGAATCGACTCACCCGACCGGGAGCCTCAAGCACCGCCTCGCGCGATCGCTGTTTCTGTTCGGGATCTGCAACGGGCAGATCCGCTGCGACACCACGCTGATCGAGGCGTCGTCGGGCTCGACCGCCGTTTCCGAGGCTTATTTCGCCCGGCTTCTGGGCCTCAAATTCATCGCGGTGATGCCCGCCAGCACCTCGCGCCAGAAGGTCGATGTCATCAACCGCATGGGCGGGACGTGCCATTTCGTCGATGAGCCGTGCCGGGTCTATGACGAGGCAATCGCGCTCGCCGCCAAGACGGGCGGGCATTATCTCGACCAGTTCACCAATGCCGAGCGTGTCACCGACTGGCGCGGGAACAACAATATCGCCGAGAGCATCTTCCGCCAGATGGAAAACGAGCCGCACCCGCATCCTGAATGGATCGTGATGGGCGCCGGCACGGGCGGGACGGCGGCGACGATCGGGCGCTATATCCGCTATCAAAGCCTGCCGACCAGCCTTTGCGTGGCCGATGTGGAAAACTCGGTGTTCTTCGAGGCTTACAAGGATTGCTGCCGTGACGTGACCGGCGCTGTGCCCTCGAGGATCGAGGGCGTCGGCCGCCCGCGCGTCGAGCCGTCCTTCATGCCCGACGTGATTGATTGCATGGTGCGCGTCCCTGATGCCGCCTCGATCGCCGCGGCGCATGTGCTGTCGGAGAGGCTTTTGCGCCGCGTCGGCGGCTCGACGGGGACGAACTTCATGGCGCTTTTGTGGATCGCCGCACGGATGAAGGCCGAGGGGCGCTCCGGCTCTCTCGTGACGCTGATCTGCGACGGCGGTGAGCGTTACAGCGACACCTATTACAGCCCCGACTGGCTCGCGCAGCAGGGCTTCGATATCGCGCCGCATATGCAGAAGATCGCGCGGTTCATCGACACCGGCGACGGCTTTGACGACGTGACGCTGGAAATGAGCCGCGCTTATTGAGCGCGCGCCCGTCGCATTTCACCTGCGTTCTTTTCGGATTGATCCAGTGGTGCCGGTGAAGGGACTCGAACCCCCGACCCCATCATTACGAATGACGTGCT
>JAUNRZ010000217.1 GCA_030539455.1 Paracoccus sp. (in: a-proteobacteria)
GAGCCGGCCGCAGCGCCGACCGAGCCTGCCCCTGCGCCTGCGCCAGCAGGCGATGCGCAACCCCCGGCGCCCGCGCCGCAGAACTAGCGCGGGCCGCGTATCATCACCTGAAAAGGGCGGGCTTCGGTCCGCCCTTTTTCGTTGCAATTCACAATCAGTTCATCGGTTTGACCTGTGATTTTCTTGCCACTCATCCCATATTTTGCTGACATCACGCGGGTATCGACGGGGGAGCCAGCCTCTGTCGCGGCCCGAAACCGGAGATTATGAATGACCGCAGATCTATCCCGCCTTGCGTTGTCAGCCTCAGTTATCGCGCTGACCCTTGGCCTTGCGAACCCCGCCCCCATCCTTGCCCAGACCGCGCCCGCCGAGGCGCAGACCGAAGCACCCGCAGCGCCCGAGGCGCCTGCCGAAGCGCCAGATGCCGGCACCGATGCGGCCAATGACAACGCGCCGCTCTCGGCGCCCGACACCGCAGCCAGCCGTGCGCAGGTCATGCCGGAAAGCTTCGCCGATCTGGTCGATGAGGTCTCGCCCGCGGTCGTCAACATCACCACCACGGCGGTCGTCGCCGCACCGGCTGGCCCGATCTTCCCCGAAGGCAGCCCGTTCTCTGACCTCTTCCGCGATTTCGGCTTCCCGCAGCAGCAACCCCCCGGCAATGACCCGCGCGGGCAGCGTCAGCAGCGCTCGAACGCGCTTGGCTCGGGCTTTGTGATCTCCGGCGATGGCTATATCGTTACGAACAACCACGTCATCGACGGCGCCGACGAGATCGAGATCGAGTTTCGCGACGGCGCCCGCCGTCAGGCGAGCGTGATCGGCACCGACCCCTCGACCGATATCGCGCTGCTGAAGGTTGACGCCAGCGATCTGCCCTATGTCGAGTTCGGCGATTCCGAAACCGCGCGGGTGGGCGATTGGGTGCTCGCGCTTGGCAACCCGCTCGGGCAGGGCTTTTCCGCCTCGACCGGGATCGTCTCGGCGCGCGGCCGGGCCTTGACCGGTACTTACGACGATTTCATCCAGACCGATGCCTCGATCAACCGAGGCAATTCGGGCGGCCCGCTCTTCAATATGGACGGGCGCGTGATCGGGGTGAACACGGCGATCCTCTCGCCCTCGGGCGGCTCGATCGGGATCGGCTTCTCGATGGCCTCGAACGTCGTCACGCAAGTGGTTGATCAGCTTCGCGAATATGGCGAGACGCGGCGCGGCTGGCTGGGTGTTCGCATTCAGGACATGAACCAGGAGCTGGCCGAATCGCTGGGTCTGGAACGCGCGCAGGGCGCCTTGGTCAATGATGTCCCCGAAGGCCCCGCCGCCGATGCCGGGATGCGCGCGGGCGATCTGATCGTGAACTTCGCCGGGCGCGAGATCACCGACACGCGCGATCTCGTGCGCCGCGTCGCCGATGCGCCGGTGGGCGAGGCCGTTACGGTGCAGGTTCTGCGCGATGGCGAGGTGGTCGATCTGCAAGTGACGCTCGGCCGGCGCGAGGTCGCCGAAGGCACCGCCCGCAGCGGCAGCACCGACCCGGCCGACCAGGCCCCCAGCACCGAGGAAACGCTGGGCATGACACTTCAGCCGCTGACGGCCGAGCTGGCCGAAGAGCTGGGCGCGCCCAGCTCGATGCAGGGGCTTGTGGTGCGCGCGGTCGATCCCGCCGGAATCGCCGCCGAGCGCGGGATCGGCGTTGGCGATATCATCACCGATGTCGCGCAGCGCCCGGTCTCGTCGCTATCCGATTTCAACGACCGCGTCGCCGAAGCGCGCGAGCGGGGCTGGAAATCGGTGCTGATGATGGTCCGCCGCGGCGGCGAGCCGCGCTTTGTCGCGCTGCCTCTGGACGAATAACGCGCTCTTGCGCGCAAGATGAAGGGCGGGGCAGGCGCCTCGCCCTTTTCATTGCGACGGTGATGGATTATCGCCGGTTGGGGCAGGGCGAGCAGTTCAGGAAAGACGCAGATCATGGCGAAAATCACCTATATCGAGCATAACGGCACGCGGCACGAGGTTGACGTTGCGCCCGGCATGACGGTCATGGAGGGCGCGCGCGATAACGGGATTGCGGGCATTGACGCCGATTGCGGCGGGGCCTGCGCGTGCTCGACCTGCCACGTTTATGTCGCGCCTGAATGGGTGGACCGGCTCGAGCCGAAAGACCCGATGGAAGAGGATATGCTCGACTTCGCCTACGAGCCGGACCCGGAACGCTCGCGCCTGACCTGCCAGATCCGCGTTACGGAAGATCTGGACGGGCTGGTCGTCCAAATGCCTGAAAAGCAGATCTGAGTTGCGCGATTATGTGCTGACCGTCACTTGCCCGGCGCAGCGCGGGATCGTGGCGGCGATCTCGGGCTTTCTGGCTGCTGCGGGCTGCAACATCACCGACAGCGCGCAGTTCGACGATGTGGAGAAGGCGCGCTTTTTCATGCGGGTCAGCTTCCGCGACGAGGAGGGGCGCGGGATCGAGAAGCTGCGCGCCGATCTGTCGCCGCTCGCCGCGCGCTTCTCGATGGAGGCCGCGATTCACGATCCGTCCCGCAAGACGCGCGTGCTGCTGATGGTCTCGAATTTCGGGCATTGCCTGAACGATCTGCTCTATCGCTGGCGGATCGGCGCGCTGCCGGTCGATATTGTCGGCGTCGTCTCGAACCACCTGA
>JAUNRZ010000218.1 GCA_030539455.1 Paracoccus sp. (in: a-proteobacteria)
ATGCGGCCCGGCGGCTCCAGAAGGCCGATGATCGCGGCGCCGGTGATGGATTTGCCCGCCCCCGATTCGCCGACCACGCCCAGCACCTCGCCGGGGTTGATGTCGAAGCTCACCCGGTCGATCGCGCGCAGAACGCCGCGGCGGGTCGGGAACTCGACCACCAGATCGCGCACCGAAATCAGCGGCTGTGTCTTCGTCTCATCCATCAGCGAAGCCTCGGGTTCAGCGCATCGCGCAGCCAGTCGCCCAGCAGGTTCACCGAAAGCGCGAGCGCGAGCAGGGTCATGGCGGGGAAGAACAGGATCCACCACTCGCCCGAGAACAGGAATTGCTGCCCGACCCGGATCAGCGTGCCAAGGCTCGGCTGGGTGGGCGGCACGCCAACGCCAAGGAAGGACAGCGTCGCCTCGGCGATGATCGCAAGCGCAAGCCCGATCGTCGAGATGACCAGCACCGGGCCCATCACGTTCGGCAGGATATGACGGAACGCGATCCGCGCGGGATGAACGCCGATCACGCGGGCGGCCTGCACATATTCCTTGTTCTTCTCGACCATCGTGGCGCCCCTCACGACGCGCGCATATTGCACCCAGTCCGAGAGGCCGATCGACACGATCAGCACCCAGATCGCCATCTGATCGCGCAGCGCCGGCGGCAGGAACCCGCGCGCCACGCCGAAGATCAGCAGCGCGATCAGGATCGACGGAAACGAGAGCTGCACATCCGCGATCCGCATCAGCAGATTGTCCACCCAGCCGCCGCGAAAGCCGGCCAGCAGGCCCAGCCCGATGCCAAGGATCATCGAGAAGATCACCGCCGCAAACCCCACGAAAAGCGAGATCCGAGCGCCGTAAAGGATCGTCGAGAGAATATCGCGACCTTGCCCGTCCGTGCCCAGAAGGAACGTGTTGCCTGCCGCGTTTTCCTGCATCGGTCGGCTGAACCCGTCGCGCAGCGACAGCGTCGCGGTGTTGAACGGATCATGCGGCGCGATCCACGGCGCGAACACCGCCGACAGCACGATCAGCAGCGCGACAAGCGCCGCGATGATCGCAACGGGCGAATGGCGGAACGACCATGCCACATCGCTGTCCCATGCGCGGGACAAAAGCGAGGGCGGCTTGTCTGGAAGCGTGTCGGACATCGGCGGTTTCCTTAATGCCGCGCGGCGGCGCGGTCCACCCGCAGGCGCGGGTCAACGGCATAATAAAGCATATCGACGATCAGGTTGATCAGCACGAAAACGAACGCGATCAGCATCAGATAGGCCGCCATCACCGGCACATCGACCGCCTGAACCGAGTTGATGAACAGCGCGCCCACCCCCGGCCACTGGAACACCGTCTCGGTGATGATCGAGAACGCGATGATCGAGCCAAGCTGCAAGCCGGTGATCGTGATGACAGGAACGAGCGTGTTCTTCAGCGCATGGCCGAAATTCACCGCCCGCTGCGAGAGGCCCCGCGCGCGGGCGAATTTGATGTAGTCGGCGCGCAGCACCTCCAGCATCTCGGCCCGCACAAGGCGCATGATGAGCGTCATCTGATAAAGCCCGAGCGTGATCGCCGGCAGCACGATCGCAGCCCGGCCCGAGGGCGTGACCAGCCCGCTTGACCACCAGCCAAAGCGGACCACCTGACCGCGCCCGAAGCTCGGCAGCCAGCCAAGCTCGACCGCGAACACCCAGATCAGCAGCACGCCGATCAGGAAGGTCGGCAGCGACACCCCGATCAGCGAGCCGGTCATGATCGCGCTCGAGAGCCAGCCTTTGCGGTTCAGCGCGGTGTAAACGCCAAGCCCGACCCCGCCCACGAAGGCGACCGTCCCGGAGACAAGCGCCAGCTCGAGCGTTGCCGGAAGCCGCGACAGGATCAGCGGCAGCACCGGCTCGCGCAGACGGTATGAAAAGCCGAAATCGCCCTGCACCGCGCGGGTGATGAAATTGTAGAACTGGACCAGAAACGGATCGTTCAGACCAAGCGCCTCGCGCAGCCGGGCGCGGTCGGCGACGCTGGCTTCCTGTCCCAGCATCGTCGCGACAGGATCGCCCACAAAGCGGAAAAGGGCGAACGATACCAAAGCGACGACCAGCATCACGAGGATGGACTGGGCGAGCCGTCGGATCGTGAAAGCGAGCATCGCTGGCGTTCCTTGTCGAAAACGGCCGGCGCTTTGCGGCGCCTGCCGGGAAAGTCGTTGTTGCGGGCGCTGCGCGCGCGGGCCAAGGCGCGGCTCGGCCTTAAAGCCTGCGGCACGCCTTGAGGCGGCAAGCGGCCCTTTTAGCGAGACAGGGCCGCGCGGGCGGCCCTGCCGTCAGATCAAAGCGTCAAGCGCCGGGTCTCAGTCAAAGGTGACGTTGTAGATGACCGGCTGGTTTTCGGGGTGAACCTCGATATTCACACCCTCGCGCGTCGCATAGGCCAGAAGCTGGTTATGCACGGCCAGCAGCACACGGTCTTCCTGCACCTGTTCCCAGATCTGGGCGACCGTGTTGTTGCGGTTCTCTTCATCGACGTCCGAGGACAGCGTGTCGATCATCGCATCCACATCCGCGTTCGAGTAGTTCGAGGCGTTCCAGCCGCCCAGATCATCGGTCTTGGTGTGGATCAGGAAGTCGAACACATACTGGCTGTCGAAGGGCGGCACGCCCCAGCCCATCAGGAAGAA
>JAUNRZ010000219.1 GCA_030539455.1 Paracoccus sp. (in: a-proteobacteria)
GCGCGGCGGCCTTCGCGGGTGAACTCGATTTCCTTGCCGAACCCCTCGATCCGCTCCTTGAGCCAGGCGGCCTCTTCGGGGTTCGAGATATGCATGAATTGCAGCGCAAACGTGCCGCAATAGGTCCGGCTCATCAACTCGGTGATCTGGCGGATCGAGGCGATCTCGAGGCCGAGCACGTTGTCGATGAAGATCGGACGGTCCATATCGGCATCGGTGAAGCCGTAGGTCGCCGGGTCAAGCTCGCCCGTGTCGGGCACCTCGCGCAGCCCAAGCGGGTCGAGATCGGCGTGAAGATGGCCCCTGATGCGGAAGGCGCGGATCAGCATAAGCGCGCGGACGCTGTCCAGCACCGCCTGACGCATCGCGGCGGGGTCTATTGCCTTGCCCTTCTCGGCGGCCTTGGCGGCGATCTTGTCGATCGCGGCTTTCGCATCCGCCTGCGTCGACATCGGCCATTCGCCCGTCAGCGCGGCGGTGTTGTCATCGCCAAGCTGCGGCGGCCAGTCGGCGCGCCCCCACGAGGCGCCCTCGGCGCCGCGGCTCGCCTCTTCGGGCGCATCCCCGAGCGAGCGGAAGAACGCGTCCCACGCCGCATCGACGGCCGCCGGGTCGTTGGCCCACTGGCCGTAAAGCTGTTCCACATAGGCCGCGTTATGGCCCTGAAGAAACGAGGAATCATGGAACTGCGCGTTGCTGGGATGATCGTTCATGTCAAATACTCGGCGGGTTTGGCGTGTGGGTTTGCGTTCATTGTCGGGGCGGGGCGGCGCATCTGGGCCTATCCGCAGTGAATGTCGATCTTGCGCGCGCCGGGATCCGAGGCCGGGTCGATCAAGGCGATCGGCTCGATCCGGGCAAGGCGTTTTCGTTCAAGCGCGCATAGCGAATTGCCCGCCCGCGCCTCGGCATCGCGCGGGGCGGCGTGGGGCAGGTAGATCAGCCGCCAGCCGAAATCGCGCCGCGCCACCGTCCGCACCGAGGCCGGCGGCAGGCCGGTCGCGCGCGGAAGGTTCGTTGCGGCGGGCACGCCGCCGCGCAGCACATCATCGGTCATACGCCCGCCGCAGGCCGAAAGCGCAAGCACGGCAAGCGCCAGCATCGGCCAGCCGATCCGGCGCGCCCCGGCGGCGGGGCGGAGCGCCGGGAAGGGGGCGGGCGCGCTCATGCGAGCGCCGCCTGATGCGGGGGCGGGCCATAGCGGTTGATGCGCGGCTCGCTCGGCTTCGCCCACCAGTAAAGCACGCCGATCGCCAGGATCGCAGAAGCCCCCGCGACCACGAACATGACCCCATAGACCGGGCCCAGCATATCCTGAAGCCAGACAAGATCATGCTGCGAGGCGTAGATCGCGCTGGAGATCGTCGTGTAAAACATCAGATAAGGCAGGTAGACCACGATCTGCATCCAGCCCGGCCGGTCGATATCGTGAAGGCGCCGCGCGCCGACAGCGAGCGTCGGCAGCAACAGGCCGAGCTGAAAGATCTGGAGGATCGGAACGCCGGTCATCCCCATCACCTCTTCGGCGATCCAAGTCACCACGACGTAAAACAGCGCCCACCACCAGAACTCGGCCCGGCTCGCGCGGCCTGTAAAGTCGCCGTAGCGCTGAAAGCCGCGCTTGACCGCCGAGACAAAACCGACCTTTGCGCCGGGGGCGTGGCCCGCGGCGCCTTGGTGCATGTTCTGATCGTCCGGTCCGTGCAACTTGGCTACACTCCTTGCCACAGCTTAACTTAACTTAGGACGCGCTGCGGCTCTGTCAAATCATCTGCCCGTTTGCCGGGCAGATGATGCGTTCTGAAAGGCGCCTACTTCTCGCCCGCGATGGCCTTCTGGACGGCCTCGCCCAGCCCGGCGGGGCTGTCGGCAACCACGATCCCGGCCTTGCGCATCGCCTCGATCTTGGATTCCGCATCGCCCTTGCCGCCCGCGACGATGGCGCCGGCATGGCCCATGCGCCGGCCCGGAGGCGCGGTGCGGCCGGCGATGAACCCGGCGGTCGGCTTCCACTTGCCCTTGCGCTTTTGCTCGGCCAGAAACTCGGCGGCCTCTTCCTCGGCCGAGCCGCCGATCTCGCCGATCATGATGATCGAGGTGGTTTCGTCATCGTCGAGGAACAGGCGCAGCACGTCGATATGCTCCATCCCCTTGATCGGATCGCCGCCGATCCCGACCGCCGAGGACTGGCCCAGCCCGACATCGGTGGTCTGCTTGACCGCCTCATAGGTGAGCGTGCCCGAGCGCGAGACGACACCAACCGAGCCGCGCTTGAAGATGCTGCCCGGCATGATGCCGATCTTGCACTCGTCCGGGGTCATGATGCCGGGGCAGTTCGGCCCGATCAGTGTCGATTTCGACCCTTCCAGCGCGCGCTTGACGCGCATCATGTCGAGGACCGGGATCCCCTCGGTGATCGCCACGATCAGCTCGATCTCGGCGTCGATCGCCTCGAGGATCGAATCGGCCGCGAAGGGCGGCGGCACATAGATCGCGGTCGCATTGGCGCCGGTCTTTTCCGCCGCCTCATGGACCGAGTTGAAGACCGGCAGGCCCAGATGCTCGGTCCCGCCCTTGCCGGGCGTCACGCCGCCGACCATCTTGGTGCCGTAAGCAATCGCCTGTTCGGTGTGGAACGTCCCCTGCGAGCCGGT
>JAUNRZ010000220.1 GCA_030539455.1 Paracoccus sp. (in: a-proteobacteria)
AGGGAATGTCCTGATTGGCGCAGCGCCGGGCGTTGGGCATACGCGCGAACTCCGCATCCGGGTTTGCATCGCGCCAAGCAAGAACGCCCTGCCGAGTCACGCCGACATCGTCCTTCTCACCCGCCGCGATCAGAAGCGGAAACGGCTCGCGGTGATGGGGCGCCGCGCGTAGCCATCGACAGCCGGCGTCTCTTCTATCAGTTCCATATGCCACCCGCTTCCGGTGCAAACTTTCGCAGGCAAACGCGACACGCCGACTACCCGGCCCAGAAATTCCGCACTTTCTGGAAAAACCCCTCGCTTTGGGGCGAGTTGTCGGCCTGAATCTCCTCGAACTCGCGCAGCAACTCTTTCTGGCGCGCGGTGAGGTTGACCGGAGTTTCGACGCTCAGCTCGATCAGCATATCGCCGAACTCGCCCGCCGCGCCGGGGCCGTGGCGCAGCGGCGGCATCCCCTTGCCGCGCAGCCGCATCTGGCGGCCGGTCTGGCTGCCCGGCGGCACTTTCACGGAGGAGCGCCCGCCATCAAGCGTCGGCACCTCGACCTCGCCGCCAAGCGCGGCGGTGACCATGCTGACCGGAACTTCGCAGGCCAGGGTCTTGCCGTCGCGGAGGAAAATCGCGTGCTCGGCGACGCTGACGAAGATGTAAAGATCGCCGCCCGGCCCGCCGCGCAGCCCGGCCTCGCCCTCGCCGGCAAGCCGGATCCGCGTGCCGGTCTCGACCCCGGCGGGGATGTTCACCGACAGCGAGCGGCGCTTTTCGACGCGCCCCGCACCCGCGCAGGATTTGCAGGGGTTCTTGACCATCTGACCCGCGCCATTGCAGGTCGGGCAGCCGCGCTCGACGGTGAAAAACCCTTGCTGCGCGCGCACCTTGCCCATGCCGGAACAGGTCGGGCAGGTCACCGGCTCGGCCGCGCCCTCGGCGCCGGTGCCGTTGCATTCCTCGCAGGCGGACGAGCCGGGCACCTGAATGGATTTCTGCACGCCCGAGAAGCACTCCTCGAGCGTCACCGACAGGTTATAACGCAGATCCTGCCCGCGCTGCGCGCGCGAGCGCGGCCCGCCGCCGCGCCGCCCGCCCATCATGTCGCCGAAGAGATCCTCGAACACGTCGGCGAAAGCCGAGCCGAAATCGGGATGGCCCTGCGCGCCGCCGCGCCCGAACCCGCCCATGCCGCCATTGAACGCCTGATGGCCGAAACGGTCATAGGCGGCCTTTTTCTGAGGATCTTTCAGACAGTCATACGCCTCGTTCACCTCTTTGAACCGCGTTTCGGCATCGTTGCTCGAGCCGTTGCGGTCGGGGTGAAGCTCGCGGGCTTTCTGCCGATAGGCTTTCTTGATCTCGTCCGCGGCAGCGCCCTTGGTGACGCCCAGAGTGTCGTAATAGCAGCGTTTCGCCATCGGTATCTTCCTATGAGACGGGCCGGCGCGCAAAACTGGCGCGCCGGCCCGGCATCAGTCGCGATCAGTTGCGCTTGTCGTCGCCGAGATCTTCGAAATCGGCATCGACGATATCGTCGTCCACATCGCGCGGGCCTTCATCGGCCTCGGCCTCAGGGCCCTCGGATTGCTGCGATTTGTAGATCGCCTCACCCAGCTTCATCGACGCGTCCATGAGGTTCTGCATCGCGCCCTTGATCTTGCCGGCATCGTCGGTCTTGACCGCCTCTTCCAGCGCGCCGATCGCAAGCTCGATCGCCTCGACGGTCGAGCCGTCCACCTTGTCGCCATGCTCGTCCAGCGATTTGCGGGTCGAGTGGATCAGGCTTTCGGCCTGGTTGCGGGCCTCGACCAATTCGCGCCGCGACTTGTCGGCATCGGCGTTGGCCTCGGCATCCTTGACCATTTTTTCGATTTCCTCGTCGGTGAGACCGCCCGAAGCCTGAATGGTGATGCTCTGTTCCTTGCCGGTGCCCTTGTCACGCGCGCCGACGCTGACGATACCGTTCGCGTCGATATCGAAGGTCACCTCGATCTGCGGCATACCGCGCGGAGCGGGCGGGATGTCCTCGAGGTTGAACTGGCCGAGCAGCTTGTTGTCGGCGGCCATCTCACGCTCGCCCTGGAAGACGCGGATGGTCACGGCGCTCTGGTTGTCCTCGGCGGTCGAGAAGGTCTCCGACTTCTTGGTCGGGATGGTGGTGTTGCGGTCGATCAGGCGGGTGAACACGCCGCCCTGCGTCTCGATCCCCAGCGAAAGCGGGGTGACGTCCAGCAGGACCACGTCCTTCACATCGCCTTGCAGAACGCCGGCCTGCACCGCCGCGCCAAGCGCAACGACCTCGTCGGGGTTCACGCCCTTATGCGGCTCTTTGCCGAAAAAGCCCGAGACTTCCTCGATCACTTTCGGCATCCGGGTCATACCGCCGACCAGAACGACCTCGTCGATGTCGGATTTCGACAGGCCCGCGTCTTTCAGCGCATCTTGCACCGGCTTCATGGTCCGCTTGATCAGATCGCCGACAAGGCTTTCCAGCTTGGCGCGGGTCAGCTTCATGACAAGGTGCAGCGGCGTGCCCGAGTTCTTGTCCATCGAGATGAACGGCTGGTTGATCTCGGTCTGCGAGGACGAGGAGAGCTCGATCTTGGCTTTCTCGGCGGCCTCTTTCAGACGCTGGAGCGCCATCTTGT
>JAUNRZ010000221.1 GCA_030539455.1 Paracoccus sp. (in: a-proteobacteria)
ATGATTTGCGGAGTTCGCGTTGGTTTGCGCCGGATGATCTTCGCAGTTTCGGGCACCGCTCGCGGATGATGCAGCTTGGCTATTCCGAGGCGGATTTCATGGGCAAGCCGATCATCGGGATCCTCAACACCTGGTCCGAGCTCAACTCATGCCACGCTCATTTCCGCGAGCGGGCTGCGGATGTGAAGCGGGGCGTGCTGGCGGCGGGGGGTTTTCCGGTCGAGCTGCCCGCGCTCTCGGTCGATGAGAGTTTTACCAAACCGACCTCGATGCTCTATCGCAACCTGCTCGCGATCGAGACCGAAGAGCAGATCCGCGCGCATCCTCTGGATGGCGCAGTGCTGATGGGCGGGTGCGACAAGACGACGCCCGGGCTGGTCATGGGCGCGCTGAGCGCGGGGATTCCGATGATCTACCTGCCGGCCGGCCCGATGCTGCGCGGCAATTATGCGGGCCAGAAGCTCGGCTCGGGCTCGGATGCGTGGAAATACTGGGATGAGCGGCGCGCCGGCAATATCTCGGATGATGAATGGCAGGGGCTTCAGGGCGGCATCGCGCGATCTGCGGGCGTGTGCATGACGATGGGGACCGCCAGCACGATGACCGCGATCACCGACGCGATGGGGCTGACGCTGCCGGGCGCCTCGTCGGTACCGGCGGTCGATAGCGGGCATCAACGCATGGCCGCCGATTGCGGGCGGCGCATTGTCGATATGGTGTGGGAGGATCTGACGCCCGATCGCATCGTGACCCCGGCCTCGGTGCGCAATGCCGCGATCGTCGCGATGGCGACGGGCTGCTCGACGAACGCGGTCGTTCACCTGATCGCGATGGCGCGCCGCGCGGGGGTCGAGCTGAGCCTTGATGATCTCGACGCGCTTGGCCGCGAGACGCCGCTGATCGCGAATGTCCGGCCCGCGGGCAAGGATTATCTGATGGAGGATTTCTTCTACGCCGGCGGGCTGCGCGCCCTGATGGCGCAGCTCCGCGGCCGGCTGGACCTCTCCGCCCTGACCGTCACCGGCCGCACGATGGGCGAGAATCTGAACGGCGCCGAGGTGTTCAACGACGATGTGATCAGGCCGCTCTCGAACCCGGTCTATCATGAGGGCTCGCTTGCGGTGCTGCGCGGCAATCTGTGCCCGGATGGCGCGGTCATCAAGCCGGCCGCGTGCGATCCCAAATACCATGTGCATGAAGGCCCGGCGCTTGTCTTTGACTCATATCCCGAGCTGAAGGCGGCGATCGACGACGAACATCTCGACGTGACGCCCGATCATGTTCTGGTCCTGCGCAATGCCGGGCCGCAAGGCGGGCCGGGCTTTCCCGAATGGGGGATGCTGCCGATCCCGAAGGCGCTTATCCGTCAGGGCCACCGCGATATGCTGCGGATTTCCGATGCGCGGATGTCGGGCACGTCTTACGGCGCCTGCGTTCTGCACGTCGCGCCCGAGGCTTATATCGGCGGGCCGCTCGCGCTGCTGCAAACCGGCGATACGGTCCGGCTCGATCTGCCGGCGCGGCGGCTCGACATGCTGGTGGACGAGGCCGAGCTTGACCGCCGCCGCGCCGCCTGGACCGCGCCCGCGCCGCGCTATGATCGCGGCTATGGCTGGATGTTCTCGCGCCATGTGACGCAGGCCGACAAGGGCTGCGATTTCGATTTCCTCGAGCGCGGCTTCGGCCCCGCCGCCGGCGAGCCGGAGATATTCTGATGACGCTTTCGCTTGACGATGCCCTGAGCGGCATTTCCGGGATTCTCGTGACCCCCTATGACGCGGCGGGCGAGATCGCCCCGTCGCGCCTTGCGCCGATCATCGACCGCGCGCTTGACGCAGGGCTGCATATGCCGGTCGTGAACGGCAATACGGGCGAGTTCTACGCGCTGACCACTGACGAAGCCTGCATCATGGTCGCCGAGGTGGCGGCCCTGATCGCGGGGCGCGCGCCTTTGCTCGCGGGGGTGGGGCGCGGGCTGCGCGATGCGCAGCGCCTCGCGCGGGCATCGGCCGATGCGGGGGCGGCGGCGCTTATGGTCCATCAACCGCCCGACCCGTTCGTCGCCCCGCGCGGCGTTGTCGATTATCTCCACGCCGTCTCGGACGCCTCGGGCGGGCTGCCGATGATGCTTTATCTGCGCAACGACGCGATCGGAACGCGCGCCATCGCCGATCTTTGCGCAGTGCCGGGGGTCAAGGGCGTGAAATGGGCAACGCCGAACCCGATGAAACTGGCCGATGCGATTGCCGCCTGCGATCCGTCCATCACATGGGTCGGCGGTCTGGCCGAGATCTGGGCGCCCAGCTTTTACGCGGTCGGGGCGCGCGGGTTCACCTCGGGGCTGATCAATGTCTGGCCGGAGCGTTCGGTCCAGATCCACGCCGCGCTCGAGGCGGGCGATTACGGCCGCGCGCGCGCCCTGATTGCGGATATGCGCGCCTTCGAGGATATTCGCGCCGAAGAGATGAACGGCACCAACGTCACCGGGGTCAAGGCCGCCCTGATCGCGCAGGGCTTCGATTGCGGGCGGACGCGCCCGCCCTCGGCGTGGCCGCTCAGCGAGAAGCAGCAGGCGATGCTGGATCGATTCATGAAAGACAACCGGCTGACCGGAAATCGA
>JAUNRZ010000222.1 GCA_030539455.1 Paracoccus sp. (in: a-proteobacteria)
CGATGCCGAGCTTGGCGAGCGTCTCGTTGATCATCGGCCCGCCGCCATGGACCACAACCGGGTGGATGCCGACCTGTTTCATCAGCACGATATCGGCCGCGAATTGCGCCATATCGCCTTCATCGCCCATCGCGTTGCCGCCGAATTTCACGACGACGACCGCGCCGGAGTAGCGCTGCATATAGGGCAAGGCTTCGGACAGGGTGGACGCGGCGGCGGCGAAATCTCGGGTCATGTCCTGCTTTCTCATGCATTTTTCCCGTCGAAAGAGGGGCAGGGTGCCAGACTATGCGCCGCTTGGCGATCAGTCCAGAGCCGCGATGATGGCGCGCAAAGTGGCGATGCCGGTGCCCTTGTCAGAGGAGGTCGCGACAAGCTCGGGGAACGCCGCCGGGTGTTTTTGTAGCTCGGCCTCGACCTGCGCCAGCACGGGTTTCAGCGCGTTCGGTCCGATCTTGTCGGTCTTGGTCAGCACGACCTGAAACGGCACCGCCGAGCGGTCGAGCAGTTTCATGATCTCGTGATCGACCGGCTTGATGCCGTGGCGCGAATCGATCAGGCAGAAGGCGCGGCGCAGCGTGGGCCTGCCGGCGAGATAGGCTTTGAGCAGCGCCTGCCATTTCGCGACGACCGCGACCGGCGCTTTTGCAAAGCCGTAGCCGGGCAGATCGACCAGATAGGCGCGATCGCCCAGCGTGAAATAGTTGATCTCTTGCGTGCGGCCCGGCGTGTTCGACGCCCGCGCGATCCCCTTGCGGCCGGTCAGCGCGTTGATCAGGCTCGACTTCCCGACATTCGAGCGGCCCGCAAAGCAGATCTCCGGCCGGTCCGCCGGCGGCAGCCCGTCCATCGCGACAACGCCCTTGAGGAAATCGACCGGCCCCGCGAAAAGCTGGCGCGCAGCCTCGGCCTCATCGGGCGCCGGCTCGGGCGCGAGGGGGAAGCTGACCTTCACCGCGCCCGCCCGCCCGGCACCGCGAGATCGCCCGGCCGCGTCATTCCTTCCGCCTCGGCCGGCGCACGCTCGAGCGGATATTGCCGAAAATATCTGGCCGCGCGCCATGCGCCGTCATGATCGCGTATTGCTGGATGATCGTGATGACGTTGTTCGCGATCCAGTAAAGCACCAGCCCCGAGGCGAACCCGCCAAGGATGAACATGAACACCCACGGCATCCACGCGAAGATCATCTTCTGCGTCGGATCGGTCGGCGCGGGGTTCAGCTTCTGCTGAAGCCACATCGTCACCCCGAGAATGATCGCCATCACCGAGAGCGAGACCAGCCCCAGCATCGAATCGCGCGCCGGCGCGGCGTAGGGCAGAAGGCCAAAGAGGTTCAGGATCGACGAGGGGTCGGGCTCGGAGAGATCGCGGATCCAGCCGATCCAGGGCGCGTGGCGCAGCTCGATCGTGACGAAAATCACCTTGTACAGCGAGAAGAAGATCGGGATTTGCAGCAGGATCGGCAGACAGCCCGCGGCCGGGTTGACCTTCTCGCGTTTGTAAAGCGCCATCACCTCTTGCTGGAACTTCATCCGGTCGTCGCCGGTGCGTTCCTTGATCGCCTCCATCTCGGGCTGGAGCTCTTTCATGCGCGCCATCGAGATGTAGGATTTCCGCGCCAGCGGGAAGAGCAGCGCCTTGAGGATGATCGTCAGCATGATGATCGACCAGCCCATATTGCCGATGATCCCGTTAAGCCAGTGAAGCAGCCGGAAAATCGGCTTGGTCAGGAAGTAGAACCATCCCCAGTCGATCGAGTCGACAAAGCGCTGAATGCCCGGGTTTTCCTGATAGGCGTTGATGACCTCCCACTCTTTCGCACCGGCGAACAGGAAGCTGCTGGCGCTATGGATCTGGCCCGTGCCGACCGACACGACCGGCATCCGCGTCTCGGTCTGATAAATATCGGCGGCCTCGTTATATTTGACGACCGCACTGAAATTCTGGCCGGGCGCGGGGGCGAGCGTCGTCATCCAGTTCTTGTCGGTGAAGCCGATCCAGCCGTTTTCATTGATATTCGTGACCCGCGCGCGCCCCTCGCCGGGGACCACGTCCAGCCGCGACATATTGCGATAGCTGTCCTCCATCAGGCTGCCATCGGCCATCCCGACAGCGCCCTCGTGGAGGATGAAAAAGTTCTGCGTGTCCGGCCGGCCGTGCCGCGCCAAAATACCGTAAGGCGCTGCGGCAAAGGGCGTCTCGGCGGTGTTCTCGACCGATTGCGTGACGGTGAAAAGGAAATGCTCGTCCAGGGCATAGCTGCGGCGGAAGATCTGGCCGAGGCCGTTATCCCAGCGGAGCGTGACGGGGGTTTGCGGGGTCAGCCGCTCGCCCTCTTCGAGCTCCCACAGCGTGTTGGGGCCGGGCACGGCGGCCGGATCGGTGCCGATCGCGGGCTGCCAGCCGTAGAAGGCGTAATAGGGCCGCACGGCGATCATCTCGACCTCGCCCGCGGGCGCGCCGGCGGTGCCGGCCTCGACCGGGCGGATCTCGTTCAGATCGACGGGCGCGAGCAGCCGCACGAACGGCGCGTTCGCGTCCAGCGTCTCGCGATAGCCGGTCAACAGAAGATCGTCGATCCGCCCTCCGGCCAGCGAGAGCG
>JAUNRZ010000051.1 GCA_030539455.1 Paracoccus sp. (in: a-proteobacteria)
CGGTTAATGTGCGCGCAGCCGAAAGCCGCGCCTCGGTCGCCTGAGCGCGCGCCGCGGCGAAGCCGAGCATTACTGCCCGCGAGACAGCGCAGCCACCCCTGTCCGGGCCTGATCGACCAGTCCCAAAGGCCGCATAAGCTCCGCGAAGGCATCAAGCTTTTCGGGCGTCCCGGTGATCTCGAACACGAAACTTTTCAGCGTCGAATCAACCACTTTCGCGCGGAAGATCTCGGCGGTGCGCAGGGCTTCGACGCGCTGCTCGCCGGTGCTTGCGACCTTGAAAAGGCCAAGCTCGCGCTCGACCGAGGGGCCCTCGGCGGTCAGGTCATGCACCTCGTGGACCGGCACGATCCGGCCAAGCTGCGCCTTGATCTGCTCGATCACCGCGGGCGTTCCGCGCGTGACGACCGTGATCCGCGAGCGGTGGCCCTGATGGTCCACCTCGGCCACGGTCAGGCTGTCGATATTGTAGCCCCGCCCGGAAAAGAGCCCGATCACGCGGGCCAGCACCCCCGGCTCGTTCTCGACCAGAACGGCGAGCGTGTGGCGTTCCTCGATATCGGCGTAGGGGTCGCGCAGATCATAGGCCGAATGGCTCGACGCGCCTTTTTGCAGGTTCAATGCCGCCATGATCGCCCCCTTATACCAGAACCGCGCCGCCGGACTGGATCGCGCCATCGGTCGCGGCGTCGCCCAGCAGCATTTCGTTATGCGGCTTGCCCGACGGGATCATCGGGAAGCAGTTTTCATGCTTTTCGACCAGCACATCGAGGATGAACGGGCCGTCATAATCCAGCATCTCCTGGATCGCGTCATCAAGCTCGGCCGGGTCCGCGACCTGCCGGCCCTTGCAGCCGAACGCTTCGGCCAGCTTGACGAAATCGGGCAGGCTTTCGGACCAGCTCTGGCTGTAACGCTCGCCATGCAGCAATTGCTGCCACTGGCGCACCATGCCGAGCCGTTCATTGTTCAGGATAAACTGCTTGACCGGCGCGCGGAACTGAACCGCCGTGCCCATTTCCTGCATGTTCATCAACCAGCTCGCATCGCCCGCCACGTTGATCACAAGCGCATCCGGGTGGGCGACTTGCGCGCCGATCGAGGCCGGCAGCCCGTAGCCCATCGTGCCAAGCCCGCCCGAGGTCAGCCAGCGGTTCGGATCGTCAAAGCCCAGAAACTGCGCGGCCCACATCTGATGCTGGCCCACCTCGGTCGCGATATAGCGATCGCGGCACTTGGTGAGCGCCTCGAGCCGCTCGAGCGCGTATTGCGGTTTGATCACCTCGTCCGAGTTGCGATAGGCGAGCGATTTGCGCGCCCGCCACTGCTCGATCTGCGCCCACCATTGCTGGAGCGCATCCGCATTCGTCTTGCGCCCGCGCGATTTCCACAGGCGCACCAGATCTTCCAGAACGAAGCCGACATCGCCGCGGATCGGGATGTCGATATGGATCACCTTGTTGATCGAGGAGGGGTCGATATCGACCTGCGCCTTGACCGATCCGGGGCTGAAATCGGCCACGCGCCCGGTGATGCGGTCGTCGAACCGCGCGCCAAGCGCGATCATCAGATCGCAGCCATGCATGGTCAGGTTCGCCTCGTAAGTGCCGTGCATCCCCAGCATCCCGAGCCAGCTTTTGCCGCTGGCGGGGTAGGCGCCGAGGCCCATCAGCGTCGAGGTGATCGGAAAGCCGGTGCCGTCGACCAGCTCGCGCAGAAGCTGGCTTGCGGCCGGGCCGGCATTGATGACGCCGCCGCCAGTGTAGAAAACCGGGCGCTCGGCCTTTTCGATCGCTTCGACCAGAAGCTTGATCTGCTCGGGATCGCCCTTGCGGATCGGCTGATAGGCTTGCGGGCCGGACTGCGCGGCGGGAACATATTCGGCCTCGGCGAACTGCACGTCCTTGGGGATGTCGATCAGCACCGGGCCCGGCCGGCCCGAAGCCGCGACATGAAACGCCTTGTGGATCGTCTGCGAAAGCTGGCCGGTATCCTTCACCAGCCAGTTATGCTTGGTGCAGGGGCGGGTGATACCGACCGTGTCGGCCTCTTGAAACCCGTCCGTGCCGATCAGAAAGGTCGGAACCTGCCCCGACAGCACCACAAGCGGAATCGAATCGAGCAGCGCATCAGTCAGACCGGTCACGGCGTTCGTCGCGCCCGGCCCCGATGTGACCAGCACCACCCCCGGCTTGCCGGTCGAGCGCGCATAGCCTTCGGCCATATGCACCGCGCCCTGCTCGTGGCGGACCAGAATATGCTTGATGTCGTTCTGCTGAAAAATTTCGTCGTAAATAGGTAGCACCGCCCCGCCCGGATAGCCGAATACCGTATCGACGCCCTGCTCGCGCAGCGCTTCGACAACCATTCTCGCACCCGTCATTTTTCGGGACATCGCCTTTCCCCTTTTACCGATTGACGCAGCGCGCCCTTCCGCGCCGCACCGCCGCAAATTATGGGGGCGCGGATAGGGCGTCAATGCAAAACTCAAATATTTATGGCGTTTGAGGCGAGATTATCGGAATAAAATTGCTCCGGCACAGCCTGTCGCGCAATTTTACGAACCATCGTCGCCGCGCAGCGGCAGAGTGATTCGCGCGACCTGCTCGACGATCGGGGCGACCGATAGCGGGTGGGCCTCGCTGTCGTGATCGGCCGGATCGCCCAGATCCTGCCAGACCCCGCCCTTGTAGATCTCGAGCGGGCTGAACCCGGCCTTGTAGGCCATCTTGCGGCTGCCCGGAATCCAGTAGCCGAGATAGACATAGGGCAGCCCAGCCTCGCGGGCGAGCGCGACGTGATCGAGGATGATATGCGTTCCAAGCGAGCGCGCATCCAGCGTCGGCTCGTAAAAGCTGTAAACGAGCGAGAGCCCGTCATCGAGAACATCGGTGAGGCAGGCCGCGATCAGCTCGGGCTCGTCCAGCAGATCATCGCGCGGCGCGTCCTCGGGCAGAAGGCCCGCGCCGCGATATTCGACCACGCGGCTGCGGACGGGGGATTGCTCGATCATCGCGGCGAACTCGAACACATCCATATCCGCCATGCCGCCATCGGCGTGGCGCGTGTCGAGATAGCGCCGAAAAAGGGCGTATTGCTCTTCCGTCGCCCATGCGCTTGTTGAAAGCCGCCGCAGATCCGCATTCCGCCGGGCGATGCGCCGTTGGCTGCGCGAGGGCGCGAAATCGGCCACCCTGATCCGCGCCGACATACAGGCGACGCAGCTTTCGCAGCTGGGCCGGTAAACCACGTTCTGCGAGCGCCGGAACCCCTGCCGCGAAAGCGCATTGTTCAGCGCCTGCGCGCCCTCGCCCTGAAGCGCGGTGAACAATTTGCGCTCGGCGCGGCCGTGAAGATAGGGGCAGGGCTGCGGGGCGGTCACATAGAACTGGGGCGCGTTGGTCAGACTATGCCGCATCAAGTCTCTTTCGGGCGTTCGCGATTCTGGCCACGGTAGCGAATCATGACCGCTGCGCCAAGCATTGAAAAAAGCGCATTTTGTCGGGCGGGCGGGGTTTCGCCTTGGGCTGGGCGGCGCAGGCGATTGACGCGCGCGCGCCCGGCGACATAACTCGGGGGATGAGCTTTGCCGACCGCATCACCCGAACTCCGATTGCTTTCGATCCGAACATCGCCGCCGAGACGCGCGCGCGGTTTGAAGGGCTTGATCCGCGCGTTCTCGATCTGCTGGGCGGGGCCGCGGGCTCCAGCCCCTATCTGGCCGGACTCATGGCGCGGGAGGCGGAATGGCTGGCAGGCGCGCTCGATCAGGCGGATGATGTCGTCGCCTCTCAAACCGCCGGGCTTGACGCGCTTGCCGCGCCCGAGCTTGGCCCCGCGCTGCGCCGCGCCAAAGGCCGGATCGCGCTTCTCTCGGCGCTTGCCGATCTTGGCGGGGTGTGGGCGCTGCCCGAGGTGACGGGCGCGCTGACGGATTTCGCGGATCGCGCGGTCGATCTGGCGCTGCGCGCGCATCTCGCGGCCGAGATAAAGCGCGGCAAGCTGCCCGAGACTAAGGCGGATGCCGGCGGGCTCATCGCGCTCGCGATGGGGAAAATGGGCGCGGGCGAGCTGAATTACAGCTCGGATATCGACCTCATCATGCTTTTCGACGACGAGGCTTATGACGCGCCCGGCCGGATCGAGGCCCGCGCCGCCCTGATCCGCGTGACGCGCAAGATGGCCGCGACGCTGTCGGACAATACCGAACATGGCTATGTGTTCCGCACCGATCTGCGCCTGCGCCCCGATGCGGCGGTAACGCCGGTGTGCCTCTCGGCCGCGGCGGCTTTGTCCTATTACGAGGCCGAGGGGCGCACCTGGGAACGCGCCGCCTATATCAAGGCGCGCCCCTGCGCGGGTGATCTGGAGGCGGGCGCGCGGTTTCTCGATGATCTGCGCCCGTTCGTCTGGCGCCGCCATCTCGACTTTGCCGCGATCGAGGACGCCCATGCGATGCGCCTGCGGATCCGCGAGCATAAGGGGCTTGGCGGGCGGCTGACCGTGCCGGGGCATAACATGAAGCTGGGGCAGGGCGGGATCCGCGAGATCGAGTTCTTCACCCAGACACGCCAGCTGATCGCCGGCGGGCGCGATCCCGATCTGCGCCTGCGCGGGACGGTCGCGGCACTCGGCGCGCTTGCGAAAAAGGGCTGGATCGGCTCTGCGATCGCGCGCGAGCTCGCCGCGCATTACACCGAGCACCGCGAGATCGAGCACCGGATCCAGATGGTCAATGACGCGCAGACCCACGCCTTGCCCGGCGACGAGGCGGGGCTGCGCCGCATCGCGAATATGAGCGGCGAGGCAGATGTCGCCGCGTGGCGGGCGCGTCTCAAGGCGCGCCTTGCGCGGGTCGAGACTCTGACCGATGCGTTCTTCTCGCCCGGCGAGGCGCCCGCGATGCCTGATATCTCGGAGGGCGCGCGCGATCTGATCGCGGGCTGGTCCGCCTATCCGGCGCTGCGCAGCCAGCGGGCGCAGCAGATTTTCCAGCGAATCCAGCCCGAGATTCTCTCGCGCATGACGGCGCGAGCGGCGCATGAGGACGAGGCTCTGGCCCGGTTCGATCGCTTCTTGTCGCGTCTGCCGGCGGGCGTTCAGATCTTCTCGCTGTTCGAGGCGAACCCGCAATTGATCGACCTGATCGTCGATATTTGCGCGACCGCGCCGGGGCTTGCCGCCTATCTCTCGCGTCATCCCGAGGTGCTGGACGGCGTTCTGGCCGGCAGCTTTTTCGAGCCGTGGCCGGGCGCCGAGGCGCTTGAGGGCAATCTCTCTCGCCGGCTCCGCGCGCAGCTTGCAGCCCCTGCGGGCGGGTATGAACGCGCATTGGACGAAGCGCGACGCTTTGCGCATGAGTGGCAGTTCCGCGTCGGCGTTCACCATTTGCGCGGGCTGAGCGATGCGGCGCAGGCTGGCCAGGAATATGCCGACATCGCCGATGCGGCGATTGGCGCGCTTCTGCCGGTCGTCGCGGATGAGCTCGCCCGGCGGCACGGCCCTGCGCCGGGGCGCGGCGCGGTCGTCCTCGGCATGGGCAGCCTTGGCGCGCGGCGGCTGAACGCGGGCTCGGATCTCGACCTGATCGTGATTTACGACGCGGACGGCGCGGATAGCAGCACCGGGCCCAAGCCGCTTGCGCCGCGGGCGTGGTATGCGCGGCTGACGCAGGCTCTGATCACCGCGCTCTCGGCGCAGACTGCCGCGGGGCGGCTTTACGCGGTCGATATGCGCCTGCGCCCGTCGGGGAGGCAAGGGCCGGTCGCGACCTCGGTTCAGGCGTTTCGCGATTATCAGATGGGCGAGGCCTGGACGTGGGAGCATCTGGCCCTGACGCGCGCGCGCGCTTTGGCGCAGACCGGCGAGGACGGGGCGCGGCTGTCGGCCGAGGTCGAGGCGCTTCGGGTCGATGTGCTGGCCGCGCGCGGCGGCGATACGCGCGTTCTGCCGGACCTCGCCGAGATGCGCGCGCGCATCTTCGCCGCGAAAGCGCCCGATGGGGCGTGGGAGGCGAAGATTGGGCGCGGCCGGTTGCAGGATATCGAGCTTCTCGCCCAGAGCTTTGCGCTTCGGGCCGGCGATCCCGCGCGCGGCACCGAGGCGCAGCTGCGCGCCGGCGCGCGCGCGGGATTGATCGGCAAGGACGCGGCGCAGCGCCTGTCGAGTGCGCAGCGCTTCTTATGGCGACTCCACGCGGGAGCCCGTCTGCTGACCGAAAACCCGCTCGATATGGCCGCGATCGGCCATGGCGGGCAGGATTTTCTGCTGCGCGAGACGGATGAAAGCGACCTCGCCGCGCTCGCCCAGCGGCTATCCGAGACGGTCGCGGCGGTGGGTGATATTGTGGAGGAAGGGCTGGAGGGGTGAGGTGGGGCGCGCAGGGCTGCGTGCGTTTTGTGTTGGGCCTTATGAGCGCCGCTCTACGCACTCGCACGCTGCGTTGAATTCCCTTGCCTTGACAGCGGGACTGGCCGTGCGGCCCCGGCCGCCGCCTCAATCGCCGGATAGCGGTTTTCAGCGTCGATTGTCCCGAGCAGCGGGAGGCTCTGGGGGCTCTCGCCCGGTGCCATCTCAGTGCCCGAGCCAGCCGCCTCGGGACTTGCGCTCTGTTCGGTCTCGTCGAAGACGCCGTGCGCGGTCTTGTCCCAGTAGAACGGCTTGGCGACAACCTCGTAGATCGCTTTCCACGCCGCGAGGCAGCCCAGGGGGAAATAGAAATGCATCGTCGGCACCCATGCGATCAGGTGGCGATGCTCGCGCCCGCGCACGGCCCACATGCCGATCACGATGTTCAAGATCTCGGAGGCGACGAACAGCACCATGAGCGCGAACATGGCGGCGATACCGGCGCTTTGGGTCAGCGGCTCGCGCAGGGGGTGGGGCAGGCCGAGCGTCAGCAGCCAGAAGCTCCACAGAACCGGGGCGAGCAGATATTGTGACATTGTGCCGAAGAACTGGACCTGAAAGCCGATAAAGCGCTTCGGCCCCAGATCGCGCAGCAAAGCGCGCGGGCGGCGCATATGGACCGCCCATGTCATCGCGTAGCCCTTGAGCCAACGCGAGCGCTGCTTGACCCAGGGCAGGGCGCGGCAATTGGCCTCTTCCAGCGTCACCGTGTCGATGATCTCGGTCCGGTAGCCGAGCCGCGCGAGGCGAACGCCGAGATCGGCGTCCTCGGTCACGTTCCACGCATCCCACGCGCCCACATCCTCGAGCACCTCACGGCGGAAAAACAGCGTCGTGCCGCCCAGCGGGACGACCAGCCCCATCCGCGCAATGCCGGGCAGATTGGCGCGATACCAGCTTGCATATTCGATCGTGAAGCACCGCGCGAGCCAGTTGGTGCGCGGGTTGTAATAGTCCAGAACCCCTTGCAGACAGGCGACGTCGGCCGGCGCTTCCGCAAAGCGGCGCGCGACCTTGTGAAGCTGGTCCGGGTCGGGGCGGTCCTCGGCGTCCCAGACGCCGACGATCTGGCCGCGGCAGAAATTCATCGCGTAATTCAGCGCGCGGGGCTTGGTCTGGACCGGGCCGGGCGGGACCGTGACGACGCGCAGCCAGTGAGGCAGGCGCACGCCTTCAAGCGCGCCGCGCGTGATCTCGTCGCTTTCCTCGACGACCAGCAAAATATCGGTTAACTCGCGCGGATAGCTGAGCCGCGAGAGCCGCGCGACGAGCTTGCCCGCCACATCGCTTTCGTGAAACAGCGGCACCATCACCGAGATAACCGGAAGCTGGCCCGTCATCTCGGGCGCGGGCTTTGTCCCGGCGGCGATCAGCCGCGTCTCGGCCGTGCGCTCGCGCCGGAGGCTGAGCGTGCTGGCGAATGCCATCAGGCGCAGCACGATGGCCGTCAGCAGCGTGAGCGCCGCCCAGAGAGTCAGCAGCGAGGCGAGCAATACAGGGGCCGCGATCAGCCCCGCCACCGCCAACGCGCCCACCACTGCGGCAAGCGCGAGCGTGCGCGCCGCGGACTGCGTGCGGCAGCTCATCTGCGGGGCGACCGAGCTTTCGGCAAGGAGCCGCAGCCGCGTCTTGCGCGAGGCCATGATCGCCGCGTGGATCTGGGTTTGCGTCGCAAGCAGCATCCGCACCGGGCCGAATCCCGGCGGCAGCGCGGCGCGCATCGCCTCGAACGCGGTCGGGCGGGCGGTTGCGATAAAGGTCACGCCGCCAACGCGCCGCCAGGGCAGGGCGGCGTGCGTCAGGCAAAATCCCGGCCCCATCTGGTCGATCAGACGCGGATCGCCGGGCGTCGCAACCGGGTCGATGAACGAGGCCCGCCATTGACGCGACAGCGCGCGGGTCAGTGCCGCCTCGGTGACCCAGCCTTGCGCCAGAAGGATCTCGCCCAAGGGGACGTTCTCGCGCCGACGCAGAATGGTCGCCTTGAAAAGATGCGCCTCGGTGACCGCGCCATCTTCAAGCAATATCTGCCCAAGCGGGCGGAGATCGCGCGGCGCGAGGGTCGGGGCGATCTCGGCCCGGGCGGGCGGCGCGGCCCGCTCCGATTCGGGGCCGCGCATGACGAATTTTGGCGGCTTTTGCCGGAAAACGGCGGCAGTGACAGTCATGGCGATCCCTCAAAGGCTCGCCCCTTCTGGCATATCAGGTCTTAATTTTTGGTTAATTCACGCAGGCTTAGCGCCGCGCGCGCATCGCTTCGATGAACCGGCCGAACAGATAGCTCGAATCGTGCGGGCCGGGGCTGGCTTCGGGGTGATACTGGACCGAGAACACCGGCCGCCCCTCGACCTCGAGCCCGCAATTGCTGCCGTCGAACAGGCTCACATGCGTCTCGCGAACGCCCTCGGGGAGGGTCTGGGCATCGACCGCAAAGCCGTGATTCATCGAGGTGATCTCGACCTTGCCGCTATCGACCGCGCGCACCGGATGGTTCGCGCCGTGATGGCCGTGGCCCATCTTGACCGTCTTGGCCCCAAGCGCGAGCGCCATCATCTGATGGCCCAGACAAATGCCGAAAATCGGCAGATCACGGTCCAGCAGATCGCGGATCATCGGCACGGCGTAGGCCCCCGTCGCCTCGGGATCGCCGGGCCCGTTCGACAGGAACACGCCCTCGGGCTCGTGCGCCAGCACCTCTTCGGCGGTGGCGTTCGCGGGCAGCACGGTCACATCCGCCCCGCTGGCCACGAGCGAGCGCAGGATGTTGCGCTTGGCGCCGTAATCAAGCGCGACGACGCGGAAGGGCGCCGGCTCGGGGCTGGTGCCGAACTGGCCGGGCCATTCCCACAGCCCTTCTTCCCAGCGATAGCTTTGCCGGGTCGAGACCTCGGCGGCGAGATCGAGCCCGACGATCCCGCTCCAGCTGCGGGCCTTGGCGATCATCGCCTCGATGTCGAAATTGCCCTCGGGGTCGTGGGCAAGCACGACATGGGGCGCGCCCTGCTGGCGGATGATGCGTGTGAGGCGGCGCGTGTCGACGCCGCCGATCCCGATGCGGCCGCGCCGCGCCATCCATTCGCCAAGATTGGCGGTGCTGCGCCAGTTGGACGGCTCGGTCGGATCCCATTTGACGACGATGCCGGCCGCGACCGGATCGGGGGATTCGTCGTCCTCGGGCGTGACGCCGGTATTGCCGATATGGGGGAAGGTGAAGGTCACGATCTGGCTGGCATAGGAAGGATCGGTCATGATCTCCTGATAGCCGGTCATCGCGGTGTTGAAGACCAGCTCGGCCACCACCTCGCCTTCCGCGCCAAAGCCGCGCCCGTAGAAGATCGTCCCATCGGCAAGCGCAAGGCAGGCGGTCGGTTTCGCGGTCATGGCGGGAATCTCCGGTCGGGGCGGGGGCAAATCGCGCGGAAACTATGCCTCGGGACGGGCGCGGTCAAGCGCGGCTTGAAAACCGCGGCCCAGACCCTTAGATGAGCGCGTCTGCCGCAAGGAGATGACCAGATGGACCTCAAAACCCGCATCCAGACCGAGACGAAAGACGCCATGAAGGCGAAGGATAGCGCACGGCTCTCGACGCTGCGGCTGATTTCGGCGGCGATCAAGGATCGCGAGATCGCAGCGCGCGGGTGTGCCGAGGACGGAGCCTTGTCGCAGGCCGATCTGCTGGCGATCCTGTCGAAGATGGTCAAGCAGCGCCAGGAATCGGCGCGCGCCTATAGCGAGGGCGGGCGTTCCGAGCTGGCGGCGAAAGAGCAGGCCGAGATCGAGATCATCCAGCAATTCCTGCCCCGCCAGATGGATGAGGCGGAAATCGCCGCCGCGATCGACAGCGTGCTGGCCGATCTGGGCGCAAGCTCGATCCGCGATATGGGCCGCGTGATGGCCGAGCTGAAAGCGCGCCATGAAGGGCAGATGGATTTCGGCGCGGCCGGCCCGCAGGTCAAGCAGCGGCTGATGTAGACCGCGCTGCGGGCGGGCGCGTCAGAGATCGCCGCCCATGCACATCAGATAGATGACATCGGCGGCGATACTGGCGTTGTCGCGGCCCGGCCGAAGCTGGATCGTGTAGGCATAGGTCAGGATCTCGGTCGCCGCCTCGCCGATCGAGCGGGCGATGTGCTGGCGCTCGGCCAGCGGGCCGGGCCCGTTCGAGGCGGCATCGGCGATGCGCGCGGCCAGTGTCTGCGCGGTCTGCTGCTGCGAATAGCCCTGCTCGCGCAGCCCGACCGCCTGCCACATCAGATGCGAGTTCAGAACGCAGACCGCATCGGCCCGCGCCTCGGGCGCGCCCAAGGGCAGCATCGCGCAAATCGCTGCGGCGGCGGTCTTGTATTTCATGGCGGGCCTGCTCGGTTTTGCGTCAGCATAGCAGAGCCGCGCAGGGCCCGCCAGCGAGGCTCAGATTTCGCCGCGCATACACATCGCGTAGATGATCTCGCTCGCCATGCGCGGGTTGTTGACGTCGCGCCGCAACTCGACCGAGTAGGCGAATTGCAGCAGATGGGTCGAAACCCGCCCGATCCGGTTCGCCAGAAGCTGCCGCTCGGCCCGCGAGCCGCGAGCGTTCGAGGCGCCCTCGCCGATCTGCGCGGCAAGGTAGTTGGCGGTCTGGCGCTGCGAATAGCCCTGCTCGCGCATGGCGACGGCATCGGCCATGATGCTGCCCATGAGCCGGCAGGCCGGATCGGCAAGCGCGGGCAGCGGAGAGAGCGCGAACAGCGCGAGCGCGGCGGCGAGAGAAAAACGTCTCATATCAGCAGCTCCTGACGGGTTTTACCGAAGTTGAGGGCTGCGCATGGCCGTCTGTCAAGCGTTTTGATCAATTCCCCGAGATCAGCCAGAGCATCAGCGGGATCGTCAGCACCGAAAGGGTGATCGCGGCAATCTGCGCGGCGCCGGCCATTTTGTCCCGCCCAAAGCGCGCGGCGAGAATGACGAAGATCCCCATCATCGGCGAGGCGGCGTAGATCACCACGGCATCGCGCATCGCGGCGCTTGTGCCTGCGCCCAGCACCGTGACGAAGATGATCGCGGCGGCGGGGTGGAAGATCAGCTTGCCGAAGACGACGCGCATCGCGCCGGCGCTTTCGCCCGTCAGCCGCAGCCCGACAAGCGTGCCCCCAATGCCGACCAGCACCATTGGCGCCGCCGCCTGCGTCAGCAGCAAGAGCGCGCTTTCGACGGGGGCGGGCAGGGCAATGCCGGACAGCGCCCAGACCAGCCCGGCAAGCGCCGAAAGCAGCAGCGGGTTCAGCGCCATGCGCCGCAGCGCCGCGCGCCGCCCGCTTTGGCCCGCAGCCCCCGCCTCGCAGACCCCGATGGCAAGCGGCAGGACGATCAGGTTCTCGACCAGAAGGGCAAGCGCGAAGCCTTGCAGCGCAATCTCGGGGCCGAGCACCATCGTCGCGATCGGCAGACCGAAGAAGGCCGAATTCGGGCACGAGGCGCCCATCCCCTCGACCCCCGCGCTTGCCAGGGGCTTGCCCGCCCATCGCGCAATCGCCGTAAAAAGCCCAAGCGCGGTCAGCCCGGCCGCCGCGTAGGCCAGCAAAAAGCCGCGATCGAGCGTATCGGCAATCGGATTGGCGGCGATCGCGTAGAACATCATCCCCGGCAGGAAGAGGCGCAGCACGATATCCATCATCCGCCGCAGATCATCCTGCGCGATCACGCGCCCGCGCACGGCGAGATAGCCCAGCCCGAGCAGCAGGTAGATCGGCAGGATGAGGAAGAATATCGCGATCAAGGGGCTCGCCTCCGCCCCGCTTATCGCGCCGCGTCCGCGCAAAGGAAAGCCCGCGCCGCGGCACTCGGAAAGCGGCGGGGAAACCGCAGGCCGGCACCAAACACGCCCGGTTTCATAAAACTGTCACATAAATAGAGAAATCATGTCACAATCCGCCCATAGAAGCCGGGACGTCACCTCACCTCAGCAAGAAAGAAGGCCGATCATGATTTTCCGTCTGGCGACCGCCACCGCACTTGCCACCCTGATGAGCCTGCCGGCTCACGCGAATTTCCAGCTCGATTCCCGCTACACCGATGCGGATGGCGACATGATCGCCGATATCCCGACCGACCCGGCTGAGTTGGTCGATCCCGACACGCTCGTCTTTGCCTACACCCCCGTTGAAGACCCGGCCGTTTACGTCGATGTCTGGGCCGAGTTCCTCGAGCATCTGTCCGAAGTCACCGGCAAGGAGGTCGAGTTCTTCCCGGTCCAGAACAACGCCGCCCAATACGAGGCGATGCGCGCGGGCCGTCTGCATATCGCGGGCGTCAACACCGGCGGCAACGCAATCGCCGTCGCCTGCTCGGGCTTCCGCCCCTTCGCGATGATGGCGAACGAGGACGGCTCTTACGGTTACGAGATGGAAATCATCACCTATCCGGGCTCGGGCATCGAAGAGCTGGCCGATCTCAAGGGCCGCCAGCTTGCCTTCACCTCCGAGACGTCGAATTCGGGCTTCAAGGCGCCGCAAGCGCTGCTCGAGGCCGAGTTCGATCTTGAGGTCGAGCGCGACTACACCCCGGCCTTCTCGGGCGGGCACGACAACTCGATCCTCGGCGTTGCCAATCAGGACTACGACGCGGCAGCGATCGCCAACTCGGTCCTGACCCGCATGGCCGCACGCGGCGTCGTCAACGAGGACGATCTGGTCTCGATCTACAAATCCGACACTTTCCCGACCACCGGCTACGGCGTCGTCTACAACCTGACCCCCGAGCTTCAGGAAAAGATCCAGGAGGCGTTCTTCAGCTTCGACTGGGAAGGCACCGGGCTCGAGCAGGAGTTCAGCGCGCAGGGCGAGACCCAGTTCATCCCGATCACCTTCCAGGAGCACTGGTCGGTGATCCGCCAGATCGATGAGGCGATGGGCGTGACCTATACCTGCAACTGATCGGGCTAGGATTGTTCGGGGCAGGCGGGCCATCTCGCCTGCCCTTTTTGACGAGAGATAAAAAGAAGGCCGCTGATGCTGACCGTCGAGAACCTGACCAAGACCTACCGCACCGGCGACAAGGCGCTGTCCGAGGCCAATTTCACCGTCCCCGCGGGGCAGGTGGTCGGGCTGATCGGCCCCTCGGGCGCGGGCAAATCGACGCTGATCCGCTGCGTGAACCGGCTGGTCGAGCCGACATCGGGCTCGGTGCGTCTCAACGATCTGGACATCACCCGGCTGCGCGGCGGCGATCTGCGCCGGGCGCGGCGGCGGATCGGGATGATCTTTCAGGAATACGCGCTTGTGGAGCGCCTGACGGTGATGGAGAACGTGCTTTCCGGCCGGCTCGGCTATGTCGGCTTCTGGCGCAGCTTTCTGCGCCGCTACCCGCCGGCGGATGTCGAGAACGCGTTCCGGCTTCTGGACCGGGTCGGGCTGTCGGCCCATGTGGACAAGCGCGCCGACGCGCTTTCGGGCGGGCAGCGCCAGCGTGTCGGCATCGCCCGCGCGCTTGAGCAGAACCCCGAGCTTTTGCTGGTCGATGAGCCGACCGCGAGCCTCGATCCCAAGACCTCGCGCCAGATCATGCGGCTGATCGTCGAGATCTGCCGCGAGCGCGGTCTGCCCGCGATCATCAACATCCACGATGTCGTTCTGGCGCAGCAGTTCACCGACCGCATCATCGGGCTCCAGGCCGGGCAGATCGTCTTTGACGGCAAGCCCGCCGAGTTGACCGAAGCCGTCCTGACGCGGATTTACGGCGAAGAGGACTGGGCCGCGATGCGCAAGAACGCCGACGAGGACCGTG
>JAUNRZ010000052.1 GCA_030539455.1 Paracoccus sp. (in: a-proteobacteria)
GCCAGTTGCAGCGGCGAGTTCAGCACATAGCCCTGACCGATCGAGGCGTTGATCGAATCGCCGATCCGCCAGTCCTGCCCGTGCCTTTCGCGCTTCCAGGCGCGGTCGGGCGCGATGCCGGTGGCGACGGCGGACATCGGCAGATCATGGGCGATGCCAAGCCCCAGACGCCGCGCCATCTCGGCGATGCGGTCGATCCCGACGCGGATCGCAAGCTCGTAATAATAGACGTCGCAACTGACCGCGAGGCTCTGGACGGCGGCCACATGGCCATGCCCCCCCCGGCTCCAGCAGTGAAAGCGCCGCCCGCCAACCTCGAGATGGCCGGGGCAGAAGAACCGCGTGCCCTCGTTGATGACCCCGGCCTCGAGCCCGGCGAGCAGCGTCGCCATCTTGAAGGTCGAGCCGGGCGGATAAAGCCCCTGCACGGTCTTGTCGGCCAGCGGGCGGTGATCATGTTCCATCAACGCGCGGTAATCGGGGCCAGAGATGCCGCGCACGAACAGGTTCGGGTCGAACACCGGCGAGGAGGCGATCGCGAGCACATCGCCATTCTCGACATCCATCACCACGGCGGCGGCGGATTCCTCGCCCAGACGCTGCGTCGCGTAGTTCTGAAGCGCGGCGTCGAGCGTCAGTTGCAGCGTCGCGCCTTGCGTGCCTTCCTGACGCGACAGCTCGCGCATCTCGCGCCCGGCGGCATTCACCTCGACGCGGCGCGCACCCGCCTTGCCGCGCAAAAGCTCTTCCATCCGCGCCTCGATCCCGACCTTGCCGAGCTGGAATTCAGGCAGCATCAGCACCGGGTCGGGGTCCTCGATGCGCGAGAGATCGTAATCCGACACGCGCCCGACATAGCCCAGCACATGAGCGCAATCGCCCCGGCGCGGATAAACGCGCGAGAGCACCGATTCGGGCTGAACGCCGGGCAGGGTAGGGGCGTTGACGGCGATCGACGAGAACTCCTCCCAGCTCAGGTGATCGCGGATGCTGACCGGAGTGATCGCGCTGCGCCGGCGCGCATTCTCGACCAAGGCGCCGGCCTCGTCATCGGTCATCGGGATCAGGTTGCGCAGGCGGCCGACCACATCCTCGACATCGCCGGCAAGCTCGCGGGTCAGCGTGGCGCGGTAATTCTGCTCGTTCCCGGCCAGCACGACGCCGTTGCGGTCATGGATCAGCCCGCGCACCGGCGGGATCAGGCGGATCTTGATCGAGTTGCCGTCCGACAGAAGCCGAAACTGCTCGGCCTGCTCGATCTGCATGGACCGCATCCGCAGCCCAAGCGCGGCGATCACCGCGCCTTGCGCTACGCCCAGCATGATGCCGCGCCGTGTGATGCGGCGGGCGCTGTCCATGATGTCCTTTTGCGATTTGCGCATCGCCTAGCCTGCCCGTTCCAGTTCCGCCTGACTGACCGGGCGGAGCCGCAGGACAAGGCGCGCAAACAGCACCACGGCCGGGTATGCGGCGATGGTTGCGATGATTTGCAGCGCCAGCCCGGTCATCGACGGCACCGGCAGCAGGAACATCGCCATAATCACCCGATATGCCACGATCAGCAAGACGATCAGGCCGGATGCGCGGAGCCACTCGAACACGAATGCCTGATCGCGCCAGCGGACCCAGCGGTGGCGAAGCTGCTCGCTCGCCAGCAGGACAAGCAGCGCCCAAAGCCCCGGCGGGCGCATGAGCAAGATGTCCTCGAGGAGGAATATGCCCGCCACGGCAAGCGCGGGGATCTGGTCGGGGCGGCGCAGGATCCACGCGATCGCGAGGCAAAGCGACAGCTCGGGTCCGGGGCGCGGGATGGCGCCGGGGGAAAGGGGGATAAGCCGGATCAGCGTGAGAAACAGCGCGAGCGCGAGGAACAGGGCCAGCCCCATCGCGCGGGCGCGGGTCAGCGGCAGGCTCATGTGCCGCTGACCGGCGGCTGGGCGGGCTCGCCGGCGTCCGGCGCCGGCGCGGTGATCTCGGGCAGGGGCGCGGTCTCATCCGCGCTTTGCGGCGCGTCGTGCTCGGGCCGGGGCGGCGGGGCGGCGGGGCGCTGCGGGCCGATCAGCCCTTCGGGCGGGGGCAGGATCAACGCGCCGGTATCGGCCACGCGCTCGGCCGGGTGCGAGCGCAGCACGCGCAGAAACTCGAGCCGCCCGTAATCGGCGGCCATGCGGGTGCGCATCCGCCCGTCCGTGGCAAGCGCGGCCTGCCCGACCAAGAGGCCCGGCGGGAACACCCCGCCATCGCCCGAGCTGATGATCCGGTCGCCCGCGCGCACATTCTCGGGCCGCTCGATGAAATCCAGCAGCGGCAGCGCGGTGTTGTCGCCGACCAGAAGCGCATTCTCGCCCGAAGGCTGGATCGTGACCGGGATGCGCGAGGAGGGATCGGTCAGCAGGATCACCCGGCTCGTCTGCTGGCCAAGCCCGCTGATCCGCCCGACCAGCCCCAACCCGTCCATCACCGCCCAGCCGTCCAGCACCCCGTCCCGCGCGCCGACATTCAGCAGCACCGACTGGCGGAACGCGGTGCCGCTATCGGCCATCACCATGCCCGACACCGAGGTCAGCGCCGGATCGAGCCGCACATTGTTCTGCGCCAGCAGCTTGGCGTTCTGTTCCTCAAGCTGGACGGCCGCTTCCTTCCACGCGTGCATCCGCTGCAATTCGCGCCGAAGCTCTTGATTTTGCTCATAGATGCGGGCGTAGCTTTGCAGCGAGGTCGCCATGCGCGAGATGCGCGTGACTGGCGCCATCGCCCATTCAAAGCGCGGCACGAACCGGTCGATGAACTCGGCCCGCATCGCCTCGGCGCGCGGGCTGTCGATGCGCCAGAACAGGAACAGGGCAAGCAGCGCCAGCCCCAGCACCGCGATCATCACGCGGCGCAGAGGCGTGCTGAAATCATAGCCCTTTTGCGCCATCGCTCGCGCCCCGTCCCCTCACAGCCGCCCTTCCCCTCGCGGGAAGGTCAGCTTTCGTAGTCTATCACATGGCGGAGCTGTTTTTCATATTCCAGTGCTTTGCCGGTGCCCAGCGCCACGCAATTCATCGGCTGATCGGCGAGGCTGATCATCAGCCCGGTCTGCTCGCGCAGAGCCAGATCCATCTCGCCCAACATCGCGCCGCCGCCGGTCAGCATCACGCCGCGGTCCACGATGTCGGCGGCCAGGTCGGGCGGTGTCGCCTCAAGCGCGATCATCACCGCCTCGCAGATCTGCTGCACCGGCTCGGACAGCGCCTCGGCGACCATCGCCTGCGTTACTTCCAGTTCTTTCGGCACACCGTTCAGCAGATCGCGCCCGCGCACGGCCAGCGTCGCGCCGCGCCCGTCATCGGGCATCCGCGCGGTCCCGATCGAGGTCTTGACCCGCTCTGCCGTCTGATCGCCGATCAGAAGATTATGGTTGCGGCGCAGATAGTTGATGATCGCATCATCCATCCGGTCGCCGCCGATCCGGACCGAGCGCGCATAGACCACATCGCCAAGGCTCAGCACCGCGACCTCGGTCGTCCCGCCGCCGATATCGACCACCATCGAGCCGGTCGGCTCGGTGATCGGCATCCCGGCGCCGATCGCCGCCGCAATCGGCTCGGCGATCAGCCCGGCCCGGCGCGCGCCGGCCGACAGCACCGACTGGCGGATCGCGCGTTTCTCGACCGGCGTGGCGCCGTGCGGGACGCAGACGATGATTTTCGGTTTCGAGAAGGTGGTGCGCTTGAACACCTTCTTGATGAAGTGCTTGATCATCTGCTCGGCACTGTCGAAATCCGCGATCACCCCTTCGCGCATCGGGCGGATCGCCTCGATGCTGCCGGGGGTGCGGCCGAGCATCAGCTTGGCATCCTCGCCCACCGCGAGCACCTGCTTCTTGCCGTCCTTGACATGGTAGGCGACGACCGAGGGCTCGTTCAGGATGATGCCCTTGCCCTTCACATAGATCAGCGTGTTCGCTGTCCCAAGATCAATCGCGATGTCCGTCGAAAACAACCCGCCGAATGCCATACTGCCTTCCTTTGCTGCCGGATTCTCCGGCTGGATATTTGGACAGGCCGCCCGGTTGCCCGACGCGGCCTGCCGCCCGCCCATATATCGCCCGAAAGCGCCGCCCGAAAGCCCCCAAGCAGGGGCGGGCGGCGATTCGCTGATATATTCCCTAGCGTCTCGGGCTGAACAAAAGGTTAACGCGCGCCTTTAGCGGCGCAATCAGTGCGAATACATCGACACCGAGCGCGAATCAGCGTCCTTGCCCGCCATCTCGCGCCGCGTCCGCAGCCGGTTCAGCGCGCCCACATAGGCTTTGACGCTGGCGAGGATCGTGTCGGTATCGGCGGCCTGACCCGTCGCGATCACGCCGTTTTCCTCCATCCTGACCGAGACCGTCGCCTGCGCGTCGGTGCCCTCGGTCACGGCATGGACCTGATAAAGCTGAAGATGCGCCTGATGGGGGTAGATCGCCTTGACCGCGTTGAACACCGCATCCACAGGGCCGTCGCCCGAGGTGGTCGCGCTTTTCTCCTCGCCGTCGACGCTCATCGTCAGATCCGCGCTTTGCCCGTCACTGCCGCAGACCACGCGCAGATGCTTCACTTGCAGATAATCGCTGTCCGTATTGGCCGCGCTGTCCTGCATGAGCGCGACGATATCATCGTCGAACACCTCTTTCTTGCGATCGGCAAGCGCCTTGAAGCGCACGAACACATCCTTGAGCTGGTTATCACCCACCTCGAAGCCGAGATCGGCGAGCTTGGCGCGCAAAGCGGCGCGGCCCGAATGCTTGCCCATCGCGATATTGTTCTCGTTGAGGCCGATATCGGCCGGGCGCATGATCTCGAATGTCTCGACATTTTTCAGAACGCCGTCCTGATGGATGCCGGATTCGTGCAGGAACGCGTTCTTGCCGACGATGGCCTTGTTGAACTGGACCGGAAACCCGGAGACCTGCGCCACGCGGCGCGAGATCGAGATGATCTTCGTCGTGTCGATCCCGGTCTTGAACGGCATGATGTCGTGGCGCACGCGCATGGCCATCACGACCTCTTCAAGTGCGGTGTTGCCCGCCCGCTCGCCCAGGCCGTTGATCGTGCACTCGATCTGCCGCGCGCCGGCCTCGACGGCGGCAAGCGCGTTCGCGGTCGCCATGCCGAGATCGTTGTGGCAATGCGTCGCGAAGATGATGTCATCCGCGCCCGGCACGCGTTCCAGAAGCATACGGATCAGATCGGCCGATTCGCGCGGGGCGGTGTAGCCGACCGTGTCGGGAATGTTGATCGTCGTCGCGCCCGCCTTGATTGCAATCTCGACCACGCGGCAGAGATAATCATGCTCGGTCCGCGTCGCGTCCATCGGGGACCACTGCACATTGTCGCACAGATTGCGCGCATGGGTGACGGTCTGCTCGATCCGCTCGGCCATCTGGTCCATGTCGAGATTGGGGATCGCGCGGTGGAGCGGCGAGGTGCCGATAAAGGTGTGGATGCGCGGGCGGCGCGCGTGCTTCACCGCCTCCCAGCAGCGGTCGATATCGGGAAGCTGCGCGCGCGCCAGCCCGCAGATCACGCTGTTCTGCGCCTGCTTGGCAATCTCGGAGACGGCGGCGAAATCGCCCTCCGAGGCGATCGGGAACCCGGCCTCGATGATGTCAACGCCCATCTCATCGAGCATCTGCGCGATCTCGAGCTTTTCGGTATGGGACATGGTCGCGCCCGGCGATTGCTCGCCATCGCGCAGGGTGGTGTCGAAGATATAGACGCGGTTGCTGTCGGTCATTGTCGTGCTGCCTTGTAAGCTTGCCGTGGGTGTTTCTCGCGGTCCGGGCAAAAGCCTGACTGAGCGGATGCCCGGAGCCCGCTCAGCGCAGCGTAAGAAGCAGCAGGGCGCGCAAAGCATGGCCGGCGGGCGCATTCGCGCCGCGTGCCTGGCCAATATGGAGCGTCTTTGTCATGGCTTGATCTATGCACATGGTTTTCGTGTTGAAAACCCCGAATCTCACGCGCCCGGCTTGCGGCGCGAGGGCGGCACGGCCGGGGCGCTGCCACCGCCCGCATCGCGCATCCGCGCGATCCGCTCTTGCAGCTTGCGCGCCCGGTGGCGGTGATAGGCGCGCACGACCGGGACGGTCAGATAATGGGCCACGACCGCCGCGATGATGCCGGGAATGATCCCGCCGACCAGATAGGGCAGGAAGATCTCGTGGAAGAACTCGCCCAGATGGTTCCAATGCGCCGAGCGCGACGAGAACGGGGACAAAGCGTTGTTGTAGAACTCGCCCACCGCGGCCGAGATCTCGGTCAGCACGCGCTGCGCGTTCATATGCCCCTCGAGCCCCAGCATCTTGCGGCCAAGCTGGACCGACAGCACGGCGATGAAGGGAAATGTCAGCGGGTTGCCGACAAATGTGCCCAGCAGCGCCGCGATGATATTGCCGCCGATCAGCCAGGCTATCGCGGCGGCGCCCAGAAAATGCAGCCCGAAAAGCGGCGTGAACGAGATGAGCACACCCGCCGCCACCCCCCGCCCGATCCGGTGAGGCTGGTCGGGCAGGCGGCGCAGCCGGTGCCAGACATATTGCGCGGCCCGCCCCCAACCGCCGCGCGGATAGACGAAATCAGAGGCGATCTGCGAATAGCTGCGGGGCTTGCGGCGTTTGAACACGGGCATACTCGGCTTTGGCGGTGGCGCGTTATCGCTGCGCGGGAATCACAAATCGCATTTCGGCTCGCGCAGCCGCGAGACTTGCGCCACATCACTCTCTGCCTCGAGCGAGGTCAATACGGCATCGAGCTGTTCGCTGTCTCGCAGCTCGATCACGACGCGAAGGCGGTAGAAATCGGCGCGGCGATCCTCGAAGCTCAGCTCGGAGATATTCGCGCCCTGCGCGCCGATCAGCGTGCAGATGCGCCCCAGAACGCCCGCATCATGGCGGATCGTTATGCTCAGCGGGACCGGATAGACCGGCGGGTGCTGCCCCTCGGCCCAGTGCAGATCGACCCAGCGATCGGTCTGATCGTCGAGATCGGCAAGCGCCTGGCAGTCTATGGCGTGGATCACGACACCGAGCCCCGGATAGGTGATCCCGACGATCCGCTCGCCGGGCAGGGGCATACAGCAGGGCGCGCGCGCGAATTGCTGGTCGGCGGTCAGCCCGGTCAGCGCGTGGCGCGGGTCGATCTCGGCGCGCGCCTCGGCCAGCTCGGGGTAAAGCACCGCGACCACCTCGCGCGCGGCAAGCTCGGCGCTGCCGACGCGGGCGAGCATCTCGTCCTCGGACCCGATGGCGAGCTTTTGCGCCGCCGTGCGCAGCGCCTTGTCGGTCATCTTGCGGCCGTGATGCTCGAACGCGACGCGCGCAAGCTCTTTGCCCAGCCGCACATAACGCTCGCGGTCGGCCTCGCGCAGGCTGCGGCGGATCGCGGATTTCGCGCGCCCGGTCGTGACCACGTCAAGCCAGCTTGCCTGCGGGCGCTGCCCCGAGGCGGTGATCACCTCGACCATCTGCCCGTTCTTGAGCCGCGTCCACATCGGCACCCGGATCCCGTCCACCTTCGCGGCTACGCAACTGCTGCCGATCCGCGTGTGGATCGCATAGGCGAAATCAATCGGCGTCGCGCCCTTGGGAAGCTGGATCACATCGCCTTTCGGCGTGAAGCAGAACACCTGATCGGCATACATCTCGAGCTTGACGTTCTCGAGAAATTCGTCGTGATCGGCATCGCCCAGCCGCTCGGACATGGTCGCGACCCAGTCCGAGGGATCGACCGCGAACGGGTTGGTCGAGCGCACGCCGTCCCGGTAGGACCAATGCGCGGCAACGCCCGATTCCGCGACCTCGTGCATCTGGCGGGTGCGGATCTGCACCTCGACCCGCTTGCCGTCGCGGCCCGAAACCGTTGTGTGGATCGAGCGGTAGCCGTTATTCTTCGGCTGGCTGATATAGTCCTTGAACCGCCCCGGCACGGCCCGCCAGCGGCGATGGATAATGCCCAGCGTGCGGTAGCAATCGGTCTCGTCCCGCGTGATGATCCGAAAGCCATAAATGTCCGAGAGCCTTGAAAACGCAAGCTGTTTTTCCTGCATCTTGCGCCAGACCGAGAACGGGCGCTTGGCGCGGCCGTACACATCGGCGTCGATGCCGGCCTTGTCGAGCTCGGTGCGGATATCGGCGGTGATCTTCGAGATCACATCGCCCGACTCGCGCTGAAGCGTGACAAAGCGGCGGATGATCGAGCGCCGCGCCTCGGGATTGATGACCTTGAAGGCAAGGTCCTCCAGCTCCTCGCGCATCCACTGCATCCCCATGCGCCCGGCCAGCGGGGCATAGATATCCATCGTCTCGCGCGCCTTCTGCACCTGCTTGTCGGGGCGCATCGCGCGGATCGTGCGCATATTGTGGAGCCGGTCGGCGAGCTTGACCAAAATCACGCGAAGATCGCGGCTCATCGCCATGAAAAGCTTGCGGAAATTCTCGGCCTGCTTGGAGTGGCTGCCCGAAAGCTGGAGATTGGTCAGCTTGGTGACGCCATCGACCAGATCGGCGATCTCGCGCCCGAACTGCGCGTCGATCTCGGCCCAGGTGGAGCGGGTGTCCTCGATCGCATCGTGCAAAAGCGCGGTCACGACCGTCGCATCGTCCAGCCGCATTTCGGTCAGGATGGCGGCGACGGCGACGGGGTGGGTGAAGTAAGGCTCGCCCGAATGGCGGGTCTGGCCGGAATGCATCTGCGCGCCATAATCATAGGCGCGGCGGATCAGCGCCTCGTCGGTGCGCGGGTTGTAGTTCCGTATAAGCGCGATAAGGTCTTCGACATCAATCATTTGCGCCGAAAACCTCGATGAATTCAGTCTCGTTTATTCGCTTCGAGCATCATCCGCAGCATCCGCTCTTCGCTTTCCTCTTCCGAGGGGCTGGGGCGGTCGATCTCGGCGCCGAGAAGCGCGGCCATGCTGTCCTCTTCGGGCTCGTCCACCTCGATCTGGGTCTGGCTGGCCTCGATCGTGCGCTCGCGCAGATCGTTCACCGGCTGCGTTTCGTCGGCAATCTCGCGCAGGGCCACGACCGAGTTCTTGTCGTTGTCGCGGTCCACGGTCGGCTGGCTGCCGGTCGAGATTTCGCGGGCGCGATGGGCCGCAAGCATGACCAGCTCGAACCGGTTCGGGACTTTGTCAACGCAATCTTCGACGGTTACGCGGGCCATGAATCACCTGTAATTACGAATCGGAGTCGGGCGAAGGCGCTTTGTTGACCAGTTTAATCGCGATTGTCAAGGAAAAGCGGCTGGCACGCGGCGCGCTCGGCCTCGGGCAGCGCCGCCAGCATCTCGCGCACCGTCTGGCCGGTCGCGGGGTGGCGCCAGAGCGGCGCGATCTCGGCCAGCGGCGCCAGAACGAAAGCGCGGTCCTGAACCCGCGGGTGCGGCAGGATCAGCCGATCGGGCGCCTGCGTTCGCTGCGCCTCGGGCGGCAAGGCGCGCCACTGCGCCTGAGCCGTCTCGTCCGGCAGCACCAGATCGCCCATCGCCAGCAGATCAAGGTCGAGAACGCGCGCCGACCACCGCGCCTTACGCTCGCGCCCCGCCTCGGCCTCGATCCGGTGGAGCAGGGCCAGCACATCCTCGGGCGGCAGGCGCGTCTCGATCGCCGCGCAGGCATTGACGAAATCGGGCCCCGCTCCTGCGGGAAACGCCGGGCTGCGATAAAAGCGCGAGACTGCACTCAGCGTCACGCCCTGCGCCGCCCCAAGCGCGCGCAGCGCCGCAATCTGTGCCGCGGCGGGGCTACCTGCCGAAGAAGACAGGTTTGCGCCCGACCCGATCAGGCATAGCGTGGATGACATTCTGTTTAGGGGCCTTTCTTCTGGCCAAGTGCGGTTAACCAGTCAGCCATTCATGATTGCGCCTTGCGGGGCAAGCTCAAAATCATCGGGGGAAACCGTGTTTTACAAGGATGACAGGCTCGCCCTGTTCATTGACGGCGCGAATCTGTATGCGGCCGCCAAGGCGCTGAATTACGAGATAGATTACAGGCTCTTACGGCAGGAATTTGAGAGACGCGGCAAGCTGATCCGCGCCTATTACTACACCGCCTTGCTGGACGGCGATGATTACTCGCCCATCCGCCCGCTTGTCGATTGGCTGCAATATAACGGCTATGCGCTCGTGACCAAACCGGCGCGCGAATATGTCGATGCGGTCGGGCGGCGCAAGATCAAGGGCAATATGGATATCGAGCTTTGCGTGAACGCGCTCGAGCTCGCGCCGAGGATGGATCATGCGGTGATCTTCTCGGGCGACGGCGATTTCCGCCCGCTTGTGGAATCGCTCCAGCGGCAGGGGGTGCGGGTGTCGGTCGTGTCGACCACGCGCAGCCAGCCGCCGATGGTTTCGGACGAATTGCGCCGTCAGGCCGATAATTTCATCGAGCTCGACGCCCTGCGCGACGTGATCGGCCGCCCGCCCCGCGAGGGCGAGGCGGAAACCTGAAGCCCCAATGAAAACGCCGCCCCGGTTGGGGCGGCGCAACGCTTTTGGTCAGAGGGGTTTATTCGGCGCTGAGCCGGTAGAGCCCGCCGGATTCCTCGTCCGTGACGACCCAGATCGCCCCATCCTCGGCAGAGACCGCCACATCGCGGATCCGGCCGATCTCGGGATCGAAGCGCTCTTCCCCGCTGACGCGGTCGCCGTCGAGTTCAAGGCGCACCAGACCGGGCGGGTTCATCGCGCCGATCAGCAGCGAGCCTTCCCAGTCCGAGAACATCTCGCCCTCGTAGAACGCGGCGCCCGAAGGGGCGATCACCGGATCCCAGTAATAAACCGGCTGCTCCATGCCCTCTTTCTCGGTCAGCCCCGCGCCGACCTCGCCGCCGGCGTATTCGACCCCATAGGTGATCGTCGGCCAGCCGTAATTCTTGCCGGCTTCGGGGCGGTTCAGCTCATCCCCGCCGCGCGGGCCGTGCTCGATCGTCCAAAGCTGGCCGTCAGCGTCGATCGCCGCAGCCTGCACGTTGCGAAAGCCCATCGCGTAGATCTCGGGCAGTGCCTCGCCATCGGCATAGGGGTTGTCGTCAGGCACCTCGCCTTCGGGGGTGATGCGGATCAGCTTGCCGAGATGCGATTGCGGGTCTTGCGCCTGCACGCGGTATTCCTGATCCGAGCGCTCGCCGAGCGTCACGAAGATGTTGCCATCGGGCGCGAACACGACGCGCGAGCCGTAATGCATGTTGTTCGGGATGCCCGGCTCGGCCTGAAAGATCACCTCGACATTTTCAAGCGCGCTGTTGTCATCGGACAGGGTGCCGCGCGCGACAGAGGTTCCGTTATTGTCATTCTCGCGCGGCTCGGAGAAACTGAAATAGACCATGCGGTCATTGTCGAAATCGGGCGAGAGGGTGACGTCCAAAAGCCCGCCCTGACGCGCCGCAACGATCTCGGGCAGGCCGGAAAGCGGCTCGGACATGCCGTCCTCGGCCGAGAAATAGCGCATCCGGCCGGGCCGTTCGGTCACAAGCGCGTCGCCCCCCGGCAACAGGGCCACGGCCCAGGGATGCTCGAGATCGCCGGCGATTTCTTCGGCAGCGAGGCTCACGCCGCTGTCAAGTTCAGGCGCGCGCGTTTGCTCGGGGAAAGCCGGCTCCTGATCGGGCGCGTTGGGCGGGCCGGTCGGTACCGGCTCGGCGGCAAGGGGCGCCGCAAGCGCAAAAAGCGCGGCGGTCGCCGCAGTGATGGTGAGAGAGGAACGATGAATAGGGCGCATGAAATTCTCGCTTTTCCAATTGTTACGACTCGGGCCCCCAACGCCTCTGCTTGGCGGGGGTTTCACCCGATCAACATTGATTGACTGCCTGCGGCGCGCCATTTGCCGCCCGCGATCTGGACGCGCCGCGCGTTTGTCTGTAACCGAGGGCCCATGCAGGACACCGCCAAAAAACCCGAGCTGACGCTCTATCTTGCCGCCCCGCGGGGGTTTTGTGCGGGCGTCGATCGCGCGATCAAGATCGTCGAGATGGCGCTTGAGAAATGGGGCGCGCCGGTCTTTGTGCGCCACGAGATCGTGCATAACAAATTCGTGGTCGACGGGCTGCGCGAAAAAGGCGCGGTGTTCGTCGAAGAGCTGGACGAGTGCCCGGACGACCGCCCGGTGATCTTTTCGGCGCATGGCGTCCCGAAAGCGGTCCCGGCCGAGGCGCGGCGGCGCGAGATGGTGTTCGTCGACGCGACCTGCCCGCTGGTCAGCAAGGTCCATGTCGAGGCCGAGCGTCACCACGCAGCCGGCCTTCAGATGGTGATGATCGGCCATGCCGGCCACCCGGAAGTGCTGGGCACGATGGGCCAGCTGCCCGAGGGCGAGGTCATTCTGGTTGAAGAGCCGGGCGATGTTGCGAGGGTTGCGCCCCGCGATCCGGCGAAGCTCGCCTATATCACGCAGACGACGCTTTCCGTCGATGACACGGCCGAGGTGATCGCGGCGCTGAAGGCGCGGTTCCCGGCGATCATCGGGCCGGGAAAAGAGGATATCTGCTATGCCACCACCAACCGTCAGGCGGCGGTCAAGGCCATCGCGCCCAAGATCGACGCGCTGCTGGTGATCGGGGCGCCGAACTCGTCGAACTCGAAGCGGCTGGTCGAGGTCGGGCGCGCGGCGGGCTGCGCCTATGCGCAGCTTGTGATGCGGGCCGAGCATATCGACTGGCGCGCGATCGCAGGCGCGGGGGCGGTGGGCGTTACCGCCGGCGCGAGCGCGCCCGAGCTTTTGGTGAACGAGGTGATCGACGCCTTCCGCGCGCGCTACGATGTGACCGTCAACGTGGTCGAGACCGCGCAGGAGAATGTCGAGTTCAAGGTTCCGCGCATCTTGCGCGTGCCGGGATGACCGCGCCCGCACCGGGGGCCAGCCCCCGGACCCCCGGGATATTTATGGACAAAAGAAGAGATCGAGTGCCCACATGACCGAGCTCTTCGCATGGACCGATGGTGCGTGCAGCGGCAATCCCGGCCCCGGCGGCTGGGGGGTTCTGATGCGCGCGATGGACGGCGATCAGGTCGTGAAAGAGCGCGAGTTACAGGGCGGCGAGGCGGACACGACCAACAACCGGATGGAGCTGATGGCGGCGATCTCGGCGCTCGAGACGCTGAGCCGCGCGAGCCGGATCACGGTCGTGACCGACTCGGCCTATGTGAAGAACGGCGTCACGCAATGGGTGCATGGCTGGAAGCGGAACGGCTGGCGCACCGCGGATCGCAAGCCGGTGAAGAATGCCGAGCTGTGGCAGCGTCTCGACGCTGCGCGCGAGCGCCACGAGGTCGAGTGGCGCTGGATCAAGGGCCACGCCGGCCACCCCGAGAACGAGCGCGCGGATGCACTGGCCCGGGCGGGGATGGCGCCGTTTAAGGCGGGGCGGTGAGGTGCGGGGAGTCGGTGGGTTGAGCGGCGTCCCGGGTTTGCCGAGAATGAGGTTGCAGATGAGTTGGCACGGGCGGGATGCCGCTGTTCGGGCCGGGTAAATGCGGCGTTTTGAGGCGGTGCGGCGCTGGAACAACGACCATTCCGGTCATCCCGAGCGAGCGTGCGGGCGCGTTTGCCAAGATCGCGATGTCGGTGTTCCAACTGGCTGGACGAGGCCCGTTGAAGGGGTGGTCTGGCATTGAGGGCCATGTGCGCCGCGCCGAGAGTGCGCGCAGATGCGCGGCCGAGGGCGAGTATGCGGCGCTTCAAGCCCAGAAGATGAGGTGCATTGCGGCCGAATCGCGATGGGTCGAGGGCCGCGCCTGCTACGCCTAGGATGACCGAGCGGCTAAGCTGGCAAGGGCAGGAATGCTCCGCTTCGAACTAAGGCGGATGAGTTGGGAGCTGGATCAACGCGTCTCCCGCACAAGCCGAGAACGCGCCAAGATGAGTTTGCAAGCGCGGGGGTAGCGCCCTTCGAGCTAGGTAGTAGATGAGGTGCAGTGAGGTGCGCGCGGACGACGTGCGGCCTGATCATGCCGACAATGGGGTGCGGATGTGAGGGCGAGGGGGTACTCATTCAAGCGAGACATTTGAGGTGCTATTCCGTGTTAATGATGTGCTTTGACGGCTTGCGCGGCTGGGCGGGGCGGGGAATGCTCCCGG
>JAUNRZ010000053.1:0-3088 GCA_030539455.1 Paracoccus sp. (in: a-proteobacteria)
GCGTCGGCCATCAGGAACACGGTCTCGACCGAGGAATCGAGCGCTCGGTTCATGCCAACCATCTGAAATTCATACTCGAAATCGGCGACCGCGCGCAGGCCGCGAACGATGATCTGCGCGCCGACATCGCGGGCGCAATCGATCAGCAGGTTCTCGAACGGATAGACGACGATCTCGCCGCCGGTCTCGGCGACGATTTCGCGGCACTCATGCTCGACCATGGCGACCCGTTCGTCGAGCGAGAAAAGCGGTCCCTTGTCGCGGTTGATCGCGACGCCGATCACCAGCCGGTCCACAAGAACCATCGCCCGCCTGATGATATCGGTATGGCCCAGCGTGATCGGATCGAACGTGCCGGGGTATAGACCGATGCGCATGGGCTCTCCTTGGCGGGCGCGCGCCGCGAAAACTTGCAGTTTCGGGCAGGCAACAGGATTTTGCGCCCGAAATCAAGCCGCTTGCGCGGTGGCCGGCGCCGCCTAATTGCCCATAATCATCCCGGTCAGCGCCTCTTTCTCGGCGGCGAGTTCCTTCAGCCGGCCCGAAACCGCATCCCCGATCGAGATCAGCCCGATCATGTGCCCGTCCGGGTCGATCACCGGCAGGTGCCGGAACCGCCCGCGCGTCATGATCTCGAGCACCTCGAGCGCGTCATCGCCCGGCGCGCAGGTCACCAGCTTGCGCGTCATCAGATCGGCCAGCGGCTGCGAGAGAATATCGCTGCCGCGCTTGCCCAGCTCGCGCACGATGTCGCGCTCGGACAGGATGCCAAGCGGCGTGCGCCCGTCCTCGGAGACGACGACCGCGCCGATCCGGTGCTCGGACAGCAGCTTGGCGGCGTCGGCGACGGTCTGATCGGGCGTTACCGTGATGATCCCCGAGCCCGGTTTCCCCGGCAGGGCCTCTTCCGCCTTCGCGACCAGCATCTGATTGACAAGCATATGGATCCCCTTCTCGCATCTCCTCGCCTCAGCGTTGAGCGAAACGGGCCAATCGTCAAGGGCGGCGTTCGGGGCGCGGCTGCATCTCGCCGGAAAGACGCAGAGGGGCGCTTGGCATTCGACCGCGCCTCGCGGTAATCTGCGCAGCACATCCCGCAGGAGGACAAGATGGAAGAGCTGTATCACTGGATCGACGGCAAAGAGGCGCGGGGCGGGTCGGGCCATTTCGTCGATGTGTTCAACCCCGCCACGGGCGAGGTGCAGGCCAAGCTCCCGCTCGCCTCGGCCGACGAGACGGCGGCCGCGATCGAGGGCGCGGCGAAGGCGCAGCGCGAATGGGGCGCGACCAACCCGCAGCGCCGCGCGCGCGTGCTGATGGAGTTCGTGCGGCTTCTGAACCGGGATATGGACGCGCTTGCCGAGGCTCTGTCGCGCGAACATGGCAAGACGCTGACCGACGCGAAGGGCGATGTTCAGCGCGGGCTCGAGGTGATCGAGTTCTGCATCGGCGCGCCGCATCTTCTGAAGGGCGAATATACGGACGGCGCCGGGCCGGGCATCGACATGTATTCGATGCGCCAGCCTTTGGGCGTCGTCGCGGGGATCACCCCGTTCAACTTCCCCGCAATGGTGCCGCTCTGGAAGATCGGCCCGGCGCTTGCCTGCGGCAATGCGATGATCCTCAAGCCGTCCGAGCGTGACCCCTCGGTGCCGCTCATGCTGGCGCGGCTGCTGCAAGAGGCGGGGCTGCCGGACGGGGTCTTGCAGGTGGTGAACGGCGACAAGGTGGCGGTCGATGCGATCCTCGACAGCGAGATCGTGCAGGCGGTCGGCTTTGTCGGCTCGACCCCGATCGCGCAATATATCTACGAACGCGCGGCCCAGACCGGCAAGCGCGCGCAGTGTTTCGGCGGCGCGAAGAACCACATGATCATCATGCCCGACGCCGATCTCGATCAGGCCGCCGATGCGCTTGTCGGCGCCGGTTACGGCGCGGCGGGAGAGCGCTGCATGGCCGTCTCGGTCGCCGTGCCGGTCGGGGACGAGACCGCCGATGCGTTGATCGAGCGCCTCATTCCGCGCATCGAAAAGCTGAAGATCGCCCCCTACACCGCCGGCGATGACGTCGATTTCGGCCCGGTCATCACGGCGGCCGCGAAGGAGAACATCCTGCGGCTCGTCAATCGCGGTGTCGAGCAGGGCGCCGAGCTGGTCGTCGATAACCGCGAGTTCAGCCTTCAGGGCTACGAGAACGGCTTTTTCGTCGGCCCGCATCTCTTCGATCGCGTGACCCCGGACATGGATATCTACAAGACCGAGATTTTCGGGCCGGTCCTGTCGACGGTGCGCGCGAAGGACTACGAAGAGGCGCTTGGCCTTGCGATGTCGCATGAATACGGGAACGGCACGGCGATCTTCACACGCTCGGGCGATGCGGCGCGCGATTTCGCGAGCCGGGTGAATATCGGCATGGTCGGGATCAACGTGCCGATCCCGGTCCCGCTCGCCTATCACACCTTCGGCGGCTGGAAACGCTCGGGCTTTGGCGATCTGAACCAGCACGGCCCGGACGCGTTCCGCTTCTATACCCGCACCAAGACCGTGACCGCTCGGTGGCCGTCCGGGATTCGCGAGGGCAGCGCGCTGAACTTCAAGCCGATGGACTGAGCGCGGGGGCGTCGCAGGCGAGTATTTTCACGCAGAAGAAGCCGTTTGCGCGCCAGCAATGGGTTGCGCGCGGGCGGGCGGCGATGGATGCTGGCCGGAACGTAAATTCGCGGAGCGGTGATGACCGAGCATTTGCTGACCCGAAAAGACGGCCGCGCCGGGCGGATCACGCTGTCGCGGCCGCGCGCGCTGAACGCGCTGTCCTACGATATGGTGCGCGGGATCCATGCGGCGTTGGACGAATGGCGCGGCGATGACAGCGTCGATCTGCTGATCATCGACGGTGAGGGCGAAAAGGCGTTCTGCGCGGGCGGCGATGTGGCGCAGATCTACCATGCGGCGAAGGCGGGCGATCATCAGCTCGGCGCGCGGTTTTTTCGCGACGAGTATCGGATGAACGCGGCGCTTGCCGATTACGAAAAGCCGATCGTGTCGTTCATGCAGGGCTATGTGATGGGCGGCGGCGTCGGGGTCGGCGG
>JAUNRZ010000053.1:3188-13985 GCA_030539455.1 Paracoccus sp. (in: a-proteobacteria)
CGATCGTGTCGTTCATGCAGGGCTATGTGATGGGCGGCGGCGTCGGGGTCGGCGGCCATGTGAGCCACCGCGTCGTTGGCGCGAGCACCCGGCTCGCGATGCCCGAATGTGCGATCGGGATGATCCCCGATGTCGGCGGCACCTGGCTTTTGGGCCGCGCGCCGGGCCGGGTGGGCGAGTATCTGGGCCTGACCGGCGCACGGATCGAGGCGGCGGATGCGATCTTTGCCGGCTTTGCCGATCTCTATATTCCCGAGGCTGAGTGGCCCGGCCTGATCGCCGATTTGTGCGACAGCGGCGATGCGGATCTGGTCCGCCGCCGCGCGCAGTCTCCGGGCGAGGCCCCGCTTGAGACGCGCGATCTTTCGGCTTTCGGCGGGCGCGATCCGGCCGAGATCATCGCGCGGCTCGAGGCCGGCGGCGATGGCGAGAGCGCCGAGATCCTGCGCCGCGCCTCGCCCATGTCGCTGGCGGTCACGCTGCTTGCCGTGCGCGCCGCGCGGGGCGATCGCTCGATCCAGCAAAGCCTCGCGCGCGAGCTGCGCTACACCGCGCGCGCAACACGGCAGGGCGAGTTTCTTGAAGGCGTGCGCGCGCAGATCATCGACAAGGATCGACGCCCGAACTGGCGCCCTGCCCCGAGCGCGGACGAGGCCGCCGCGCTTCTGGCACCGCTGCAATCGGGGGGGCTCGATTGGGATTGAGCGACCGGAAACGGGCTGGAACCATGCCGGCAGGCGCGCGTTAACCAATGGTAAGAATTCTACCAAATGGCCGATAACTGCTTATGCGGGTAGCTGTCATCATCGCGATCGGAGCATTGCTGAGCCTGATGCTCGTGATCTTCCCGCCGCAAGGATTAACCGAAGATGCGGTGCCGTCCCCCGCGCAGACCGAGCTGCGCGTGGGCGATCGCCTGACGCCGGCCGAGGTTCACATCATCACCCATCCCGGCCGCTATGGTCTCGGCACCGAGCTGCGCGGCAGCGTCTACGGCGTCGCTTACGGTCGGCTGATCCGGCTTGATGAAAAGACGCTGCGCGTGCAGTCGATCATGCGCGTGGTCAGCGGCGTTCTGGATTAGCCGCCCGCAGCCCCGCGCAGCGCGCGCGCCGCGCCCCGCGCCGCGTCCGTGACCTCTTCGCCCGAGAGCATCCGCGCGATCTCGTCGATCCGTGCCTGATCGCCAAGCGCCGCGACGCGCGAGAAGGTCTGCCCGTCCGTCACATCTTTCGCGACAAGGAAATGGCGCGCGCCAAGGGCCGCCACTTGCGGCGAGTGCGTCACGACAAGCACCTGCGCGCCCTCGGCCAGCCGGGCAAGCCGGCGCCCGACCGCATCGGCCGTCGCGCCGCCGACACCGCGGTCGATCTCGTCAAAGATCATCGTGACCGCCTCATTGCCGCGCGCGAGGCACACTTTCAGCGCCAGCAGGAACCGCGACAGCTCGCCCCCCGATGCGATCTTGTCCAAAGCGCCGGCGGGCGCGCCGGGATTGGTCGCGACGGTGAAGGCGACCGCGTCGCGGCCTTCGGGGCCGGGCTCTGCCTCGGAAAGCGCGGTCGTGAACACCGCGCGCTCCATCTTCAAGGGCGCAAGTTCCGCCGCCATCGCCTGATCGAGCCGCGCCGCCGCCTTTTGGCGCTGCTGCGAGAGGCTGGCGGCCTCGGCATCGTAGGCCGCGTTGGCGGCTGCGATCTCGCCCCGCAACCGCTCCAGATCGCCCGCGCCGGCGTCGATTTCGCCCAGGCGCTCGCGCAGCGTGCCGGCAAGCCCGGCCAGATCGTCGGCCAAAACGTCATGCTTGCGGGCGAGCGCGCGGAGCGCAAAGAGCCGCTCTTCGGTCTGCTCGAGGCGCGCAGGCTCGAAATCCATTTCGGCAAGCGCGTCCTCGATCCCGCTCGTCGCCTCGCCGAGTTCGGTCAGGGCGCGCGACAATGCGTCGATCGGGCCGTCGAGCCGCCCCTCGGCGCTGTCCGACGCGCCCTCCAGCCAGCGGCTTGCGTCCAGCATCGCGGCCTCGGCGCCTTGGGTCAGCCCGTCAAGCGCGCGGGCCACATCGCCGCGTATCCGCTCGGCCGCCTGCATCGCGCGGCGGGCGGTATCGAGCTGCGCTTCCTCGCCGGGCTCGGGGCCGAAATCGTCCAGCTCGGCGACCGCATGGCGCAAGAAATCCTCATCCGCGCGCGCTTTTTCGAGCCGCTGCTCAGCCGCCGCTAAAGCCGCCCCCGCCTCGCGCCGTGCGGACCAGAGCGCGCGCAGCGGCGCCGGATCGATCCCCGCAAAAGCGTCAAGCAAAAGCCGGTGCCCGCGCGGGTTCAGAAGCCCGCGATCATCGTGCTGCCCGTGGAGTTCGACAAGCGTCTGCGACAGCGCACGCAGAACCTCGCCAGAGGCGCGGCGGTCGTTGATCCACGCGGATTTGCGCCCCTCGGCGGTGTTGACGCGGCGCAGGATCAGATCGTCCTCGGGTTCGATCCCCGCCTCGGTCAAGATCGCGCGGGCGGGATGCGCACCCGGCAGGTCGAACACCGCGATCACCTCGCCTTGCGCCGCGCCCTGCCGGACCAGCTCGGCCCGGCCGCGCCAGCCGAGCACAAAGCCCAGACAGTCGAGCAGGATGGATTTGCCAGCCCCCGTCTCGCCGGTCAAAACGTTCAGCCCGGCCCCGAATTCGAGATCCAGCCGGTCGATCAGCAGCATGTCGCGAATATGCAGCTCGTGCAGCATGGCGGGGCCTAGAGCCAGCGGCCCTGAATAACCTGCCGGTAGATATTGGTCAGCCAGCTATCGCCCTGCGCCGTCGCCGAGAGGCCGCGCCCGCGAAGCTGCGCATAGGCGTCCTGATAGAAGGGCGAGGACTGGAAGTTATGGCCCAGAATCGCCCCCGCCGTCTGCGCCTCATCGGTCAGCCCAAGCGCAAGGTAAGCCTCGACCAGACGCATCAGCGCCTCGGGCGTGTGGGTGGTGGTCTGGAAATCCTCGACCACGACGCGGAAGCGGTTGATCGAGGCGGCGTAATGGCCGCGCTTGAGGTAATAGCGCCCGATCTCCATCTCTTTGGCGGCGAGGTGGTCGAAGGCGAGATCGAATTTCAGCATCGCCGAGCGGGCATATTCGGTATCGGGGTAACGCTCGATCACCTCGCGAAGGGCCTGAAGCGCCTGAAAGGTCAGCCCCTGATCGCGGCCGACATCGTCGATCTGGTCGTAATAGGACAGCGCGAGCAGATATTGCGCATAGGCCGCGTCGTCATCGCCCGGGTAGGTGTCGAGAAAACGCTGCGCGGCGCCGCGCGCATCCTCGTAATCGCCCGCCTTGTGGAGCCCGTAAGCCTGCATGATAAGCGCGCGCTTGGCCCATTCGGAATAGGGGTAAAGCCGCTCGACCTCGGAGAAATAATAGACGGCCTGCGCGGGGCGGCGGTTGTTTTCAAGCTCATACTCGCCGCGGGTGTAGATCTCTTCGGCGGTGAAGGCGTCCACTGCGGGGGTCTCGACGCCCCGGCCGATACCTCCGCACGCGCTCAGAACCATCAGCGACACAAGCGCCGCGCCGAGTGAGTTGGAGATGCGAAAGCGAGCCATCAGAACCTGCCTGTCAAGAATATCAGCGGCGCATCCGGCAGGGCCTGACGCGCAGCGCAGTCGTCCTAGCACAGAACAACGGGGCGCGCAAAATGGCAATGCGGTGATTGGCGGGAAACTTGGGCGGGGGCGGGTCGCGGGTGGCGGGGCCGCGCCTATGAGAGCGCGGCGCGCGCGGAGGGTGCGGGAGCCTCCGGCGGGGATATTTGGGGACAAAAGAAGCGGTGAGGGCGCGCTCAGGCCACCGCGCCGAGGCCGGGGCTGCTTGCGGCAGCGGCGCCGTAGGCTGCGACGCCCGCGCCCGGAAGCCGGGATTCGAGATCGCGCGAGCAGGTGACCCATTCCCACGCATCGGGCTGGGCGAAGAGCGCGCGCAGCAGTCGGTTGGTCATCGCGTGACCCGCGCGATTGCCGCTATAGCGCGCGAGCAGCGGCGCGCCGGCAAGCGCCAGATCGCCCACCGCGTCCAGCATCTTGTGACGAACCGCCTCGTCCGCGTGACGCAGACCGCCCGGCGAGAGCACCCGGTCGCCATCCACGACAACCGCGTTCAGGTAGGTCCCGCCAAGCGCCAGCCCGGCCTTGCGCATCGCTTCGACATCGGCCTGGCGGCAGAAGGTGCGGCTGTCCATCAATTCGCGCAGGAAGGCGCCGTTCGCCATGTCGAGCGTCTTGTCCTGCCGCCCGATCGCGCCGTCGGTGAATTCGATATGGAAGTCGATCTCGAGATGATCGGCGGGCGAGAGCCGCGCCCATGCCTCGCCGTCCCGCACCTCGACCTCGCCGGTCAGGCGGATGGCGCGAAGGCTGGCGTCCTGCGCGGTGATGCCGGCCGCGAGAATGCCCGCGACGAAGGGCTGCGCCGAGCCGTCGAGGATCGGGATCTCGGGCCCGTCGATGCGGATCAGGGCGTTGTGGATGCCGGTACCGGCGATCGCGGCCATGATATGTTCGACCGTCGAGACGGTGGCGCCATTGCCGCCATCCAGCACGGTGCAGAGCCGCGAGGGCGTGACCATATCCCAACGCGCGGCAACGCGGTTCGCGGGCGGCGCGAGATCGCTGCGTTCAAAGACGATGCCGTGATCCACCGGCGCGGGCCGGATTTCCAGCCGCGCTTGCAGGCCCGAGTGAAGGCCGACGCCCCGGAATTCCGCCGCTTTTGAAATGGTTGCCTGCATGATGCCCGCCTTCGTCTTGTTTTTGTCTTGCTGTGCGCGGCACATGGCGCGCGTCTTGATGTTGGAGTTAGGAAACCCGCGCGCGCGTCTCAATTAACGTTTTATGACTCACTGTAACAAAGGACGTGCGTGTGTGGAGGCAGTGTCCCCCGCGCCCGGTAATTTGCTGGATAACAAAGGAAAAGGGCCGCTCGGGGCGGCCCTTTCCACGGAGAAGCTGTCACCGTGTTGTGATGTTTCAGTTCGCCTGACGGCGCAGGAACGCCGGAATTTCGCTATTTTGCGAGGGCTTATCTTCCGCCAGATCGTCGAACTGCGCCTCGGCGCTTGAACGCGAGCGGTTGGACAGACGCTCGGACACGCGCTCGGCGATCGAGGCGCTTGACGGCTTTTTCTGCTGCTCGGAGCCGCCCGCGACACGCTCGATCATCCGGCCGAGACCGCTCATCCGGCTTTCGCGCGGCGGCTCGGCGGGTTGGGGCGCGCGGCGGGGCGCGACCGGTGCGCCGCGGCCGGGCGCGCTGCCCTGCGCACCGGCAGCGCGGTTCAGCCGGTCCAGCGTGTCCTCGGACGGCACCCCGCGCGAGGCAGCGGGCCGGGGCGCGATGAACATATCGTCGTCAGAATCTGCCGGCATGCGGCTGCGGGGCGCGGCCTGCGGGGCGGCTTGCGGCGCGCCGCGATAGGCACTGGGCGGCATGTCATCGCCGCGCGCTTCGACGGGCGCGGCGCGCAGATCATCCTCGGGCTGCTGCGGCGCGGCGGGCGCGGCGCGGCGGCGGGGGATGTCGTCCACCATCTCATCCTCGCGCTGCGGGCGCGGGGCGGGGGCGGCAACCGCTTCGGTGCGGCTGCGCGGCGCGGGCGGGGCCGCGCTGCCTGCCTCTGCGTCGATCCCGGTCGCCACGACCGACACGCGGATCGAGCCGTCCATATCGGGATCGAGCGTCGAGCCGACGATGATATTGGCGTCCGCATCCACTTTCTCGCGGATGATATTGGCGGCTTCGTCCACCTCGAACAGCGCCAGATCGGGGCCGGCGGTGATGTTGATGAGAACGCCCTTCGCGCCGTTGAGGCTGATCTCGTCCAGCAGCGGGTTGGCGATCGCCTTCTCGGCGGCGGCGACGGCGCGATTTTCGCCCTCGGCCTGGCCGGTGCCCATCATCGCCTTGCCCATCTCGTCCATGACCGAGCGCACATCGGCGAAGTCGAGGTTGATGATGCCCGGCCGGACCATGAGATCGGTCACGCCCTTCACGCCCTGATAAAGCACATCATCGGCCATCGCGAAGGCTTCGGTGAAGGTGGTTTTCTCGTTCGCGAGGCGGAACAGGTTCTGGTTCGGAATGACGATCAGCGTATCGACGTGCTTTTGGAGCTCGTTGAGGCCGGATTCGGCCTGACGCATCCGCTTGTTGCCCTCGAAGCTGAACGGCTTGGTCACGACGCCAACGGTCAGGATGCCCATCTCGCGCGCGGCCTGAGCGATGATCGGCGCCGCGCCGGTGCCGGTGCCGCCGCCCATCCCGGCGGTGATGAAGCACATATGCGCGCCGGTCAGGTGATCGACGATATCCTCGATGCTTTCCTCGGCGGCGCGCGCGCCGATTTCGGGTTTCGCACCGGCGCCAAGCCCTTCGGTCGCTTTCAGCCCGATCTGGACCCGAGCGTCGGCCTTGGACTGCGCAAGCGCCTGAGCGTCGGTATTGGCGACCACGAATTCGACACCGTCCAGCGCCTTTTCGATCATGTTGTTGACGGCATTCCCGCCTGCGCCGCCGACACCAAACACGGTGATACGCGGCTTCAGCTCTTCCTGATCGTTCATCATGAGATTGATGTTCATTGCTTCCGCCTGTTGTTGAAGCCAAGCCTGTCCCGGCCCGGTCGAATCCCCGTTCATGTCTTTGACCATAGCCAAAACCCGCCCCCCCGTCACCCGAAAAACAGGGCGGAGACGCAAAATATGGTGGATAACCTAAGTGCTTTAAGCGGTATCTTGCCCATGACCCATCATATAGGGGACGGCGCCGCGCGCTCCCCTATATTTGAAATCAAGGGCCTGTCACCAGTTGTTCACAAACCAGCGATAGGCGCGGCGCAGGCTGCGCGCCGGGTAGGCATCAGTGGGCATCTCGAAATCCCACCACTCGTCTTGGGGATGCGCCGAAAACAGCGCGAGCCCGACCGCCGAGGCAAAACCCGGCCCGGTGAGCTGATGTGGCAGGCCGTGGATGCGCAGGGGTCGGCCGATTCGCACATTGCGTCCCAGCATCCGCGCGGCCAGCCCGTCGAGCCCGGGGATCTGGCTGCCGCCGCCGGTCAGCACGATCTGCTGGCTCGGCATATGCTCGAACCCGGCGGCGTCGAGAATCGCGGCGACTTCCTCCATGATCTCTTCGACGCGGGGGCGCATGATCCCGATCAGATCGGCGCGGCTGACGGTGCGGCGGTCGGTTTCCCAATCGCCGCTGTCGCCGCCAAGCTGAAGCAGCTCGCGATCGTCGCGCCCGGTTGCCTCGACCCCGCCCGAGAGGGTCTTGAGCCGCTCGGCCACGTTCAGCGGAACCCGCAGCCCCTTGGCGATGTCCTGCGTGATCAGATCGCCGCCCATCGGCACCGCATCGACGAAGATCATGTGTTTCTTGACGAAAATAGACACGCCGGTCGCGCCGCCGCCCAGATCGACGCAGGCCGCGCCCAGTTCCTGCTCGTCCTCGACCAGGGACGAAAGCGCGGACATATAGGCGCCTGAAGCGACGCCCGCGAGCTCCATGTCGCAGCGGCGGATGCAGTGGATCAGGTTGTCCACCGCGTCAGCATCGACGGTCAGCACGTGCATATCGACGGCGAGCTTCTTGCCGGCCTGATCGCGCGGGTCGGTCAGCCCGCTGCGCCCGTCCAGCGCGAAATTGACCGGCTGGGCGTGCATCACCTGCCGCCCGCGCCCGAAATGCGGCACATCGCACGAGGAGAGAACGCCCGCGATATCGCCCTGCCCGACCTTGCCCGATTTCAGCTCGATCTCGCCCGCCAGCCCGTACGAGGCCGGCCGCCCGCCCGAGATGCAGGCGATCGCGTGATCGACCCTGACGCCGGCGAGCCGCTGCGCGTGCTGGACGGCGGTGCGGATGGCGCGCTCGGTCTCGGCCATCGTCTCGATCTCGCCAAAGCGCACCCCGCGCGATCGCGTCGTGGCCGCTCCGATGACCCGGAAATTCGCCTGGCCCGCCATCGGGCCGACGCCGTCCGTCTCGCGGTAGGTGCCGGTGCCGTCGAATTGCAGCACGAAGCAGGCAACCTTGGAGCTGCCGATATCGAGCACCGCAATCACCCCGCGTTGCAGGGCGGCCTGACGCATGTTCCGCATGGCGCGCTGCATCTGGTATAGGTCTTTCATGCGGCTCTCCCCCTTCTTTTTCTAACTGTTGTCGACCGGCAGCCCGTCCGGGCCAAGCTCGGGCTGGCCGCGCGCGCGGCGGATCTGGTTGCGCGCATCAAGGCCCATGCGCACCGTGGGCCGCGCCGCATCGCGCATATCGACGACCGAGATATTGCGCGCCAGCATGAGCTGGGCGGCATCGAGCGCAAGCGCGCGCTCGAACGCGGCGACCGGGTTGTCGGCCGGAAGCTGGATCCGCTGCCCGCGATCGAGCACGACATCCCAGCGACGCTCGCCCATCCGCTGAAGGCCCCGAAGGCGCGGGGCGACCGGCTCGGCGGCGCGGAACAGGGCGATCGCCTCATCGGCCGCAGCGCTCGCGCCCTCGCCCGCGATCAGCGGCAAATCGGGGCGCGCATCGCGCGACATGATCGAGGTGATGCGATGGCCGGTCTCGTCCAGAAGGTCGATCCCGCTCGCATGGCGCCACAGCAGCACCGGCTGGCGCTCGGTCACGCGGGCGACCAACACGCCGCCGGGGCGGATCCGCAGATCGACCTCGCGCACCGCATCAAGCAGCAGGATATCGCGGCGCAGCGCGTCAAGGTCGATATCGAAGCTGGACGCCGGAAGATCGACGGGCAGCATCATTTGCAGCGCACGCTCGACCGGGGCCGAGGCGCCCTCGATCGCCATCTCGCGGACCATGAACTGCTCGCGGTTCTGGACCTGCTCGATCATGCCGGTCGCCCAGCCGGTCACCGAGGCGCGCCGGCTGTCATCGGACCACCAGACCAGCACGATCATCGCAACCGCAAAGATCGGCAGCCCGACCCGCGTGAGGCGCCGCACCGCCGGCGTGAGCCACATCCGGTTCAGCCGGTAGGCCAGCCGCGAGGGCGCCGGATCGCGCCGCGGGCGCGGCGGCTGCTGCTGCGGGCGCGGCCAGCCCTTGCGCGGCGGCGTGGGCTGGGGCGAGAAATGCTCCATCCGGTCGCGGTTCAGCCCCTGCATAGCGCGTCCTCGATCAGCCATGTGCAGAGCTCGGGAAAGCCGATCCCCGCGTGCTCCGCCTGCTCGGGTGCGAGCGATGTCGGCGTCATGCCCGGCTGGGTGTTGGTCTCCAGCAGGAACAGCCCCGCCAGCCCGCGCGTGTCGTCCCAGCGAAAATCGGTCCGGCTGAGCCCGGTGCAGCCAAGCGCGCGATGGGCGCGCAGCGCGTAGTCGAGGCAGGCTTCGGTGATCTCGGCCGGCAGATCCGCCGGGATCACATGGCGCGAGCCGCCCGCCTTGTATTTCGCGTCGTAATCATACCAGCCGGGGCTGATGATCTCGGTCACGCCAAGCGCGCGGGTGCCAAGCACCGCTGTCGTCAGCTCGCGCCCCGGCACATAGGTCTCGACCATCACCTCGGCGGGCATGGTGTCGGCAAGCTGGGGCGGGCCGTTCGCGGCCTCGTGGACGATGTAGATCCCGACGCTTGAGCCCTCGTCATTGGGCTTGACCACATAAGGCGGCGGCAGGATATGGCGCGCGCGCGCCTCATCGCGCGGGGCGATGATACTTTCGACGACCGGCAGCCCGGCCTCGCGGTAAACCTGCTTGGAGCGGGTCTTGTCCATCGCCATCGCAGAGGCGAGCACGCCCGAATGCGTGTAGGGCAGGCCGAGCCATTCCAGAAGGCCCTGCACCCGCCCGTCCTCGCCCAGCCGGCCATGCAGCGCGTTGAAGACGACATCAGGCGCAGCCGCTTCCAGCCGCGCGGGCAGATCGCGCCCCGCATCAATCTCGACGACTTCAAAGCCCGCCTGCCGCAGCGCCTTCGCGCATTCAGAGCCCGTGGACAAAGACACCTCGCGCTCGGCCGAGGGTCCGCCCAGAAGGACCGCGACTTTCGGGGCTGTCCTGCTCGACTTGCCCGCCATTTTCGCCCTATTCCGCCCGTTTGCCGGGCTGTGTCGCGCCGCCCGGTTTGGCCCGGATCACCGCGTTAGAGCCAGCTTAGCGAATCACCGCGAATCTGGAAAGGGCGATCTGCGATTGTCGGCGGGAAATCCGCCGAGACGGCGCGGGGGAGGGGGGCGGTGGGGTCGGAGCGGGGAGGAGCGCGTCGGTCGTGATCGGGCCGCCCCAGATGCGCAGCCGCCCGCCAAGCCCTCCGGGTGCCACCCTCCGGCGCGCGGCAGAAAGCTCTGCGCCGGCTTGCGATCGCGCAGCCCCAGTCGGAGCACAACACTCTTTCCCCAATCGGCAGCGGTCAGCTTATCGCACCCCTGCCCTCTCGGACAGCTGGCCAATCGAGCCGCCAGCAGCCACTCTTCAATCACCGTCCCACCTTACCCGGTCAGTGCGCCGCCTCTCGCCAATCGCCACCGAAGCACCTGACCCACGTCCTGCCCTCGCGGAGAACTCGCCCATCACCGCGCCAGCTCGCGCCTTCCGAACGCTGCGTCCCTCCGCGCCAGTCAGCGCTGCGGACTCCCCCAGGCGCCGCCGCCCCGCTACCCGCCCCGCCCCTCTGCCGCGATTTTCTCCAGCGTCTCGCGCAGCCGCGCCTGCCCGCCGGGCTGCCAGCCGAGGGCGCGGAGCCGGGTGCAGTCCATCTCGGCCGGCAGGGCGGTCGCGCGATCGGGCAGATGGCCGC
>JAUNRZ010000223.1 GCA_030539455.1 Paracoccus sp. (in: a-proteobacteria)
ATCACGCCCGGCATGGACGCCGAGATTCAAAAGCAGTTCCAGCGCACGCTCTCGAAACAGGGGCTGAGCTTCGTGCTCGGCGCCGCGGTTCAGTCCGCCTCGGTCAAGGACGGGCGCGCGAGCGTCACCTACAAGCTGCGCAAGGATGACAGCGAGAAAACCATCGAGGCCGATTGCGTGCTGCTGTCGACCGGGCGGCGGCCGTTCATGGACGGGCTCGGGCTGGACGCGGCCGGCGTGAAGCTGACCGATCGCGGCCAGATCGCGATCGACGATCACTGGTCCACCAACGTCAAGGGAATCTATGCGATCGGCGATTGCGTCCCCGGCCCGATGCTGGCCCACAAGGCCGAGGATGAGGGTATGGCCGTCGCCGAGGTGATCGCGGGCAAGCATGGCCATGTGAATTACGCGGTGATCCCCTCGGTGATCTACACGAGCCCCGAGGTCGCCGCTGTCGGGCTGACCGAGGCCGCCGCCAAGGAGTCGGGCCGCAAGGTCAAGATCGGCAAGTTCCCCTTCATGGGCAATGCCCGCGCGAAAGCCATGTTCCAGGGCGACGGCTTCGTGAAGATCGTCGCTGACGCCGAGACCGACCGCGTTCTCGGCGCGCATATCATCGGGCCGAATGCCGGCGAGATGATCCACGAGATCTGCGTCGCGATGGAGTTCGGCGCCTCGGCCGAGGATATCGCGCTGACCTGCCACGCCCACCCGACCACGTCCGAGGCGGTGCGCGAGGCCGCGCTTGCCTGCGGGGATGGCGCGATCCACGTCTAGGCGCTTCCGGCCGCGCAAACCGGCAGTTTTCCGCCCAAAGCCGGGCCGCGACCAAGCGGCCCGGCATTTTGATTTCCGCCCCCCTGCCCGGCCGCGTTAGGATCGCCCCCGAACCCATCATCAGAATGGCAGGGCAGTGATGACAATTTCCAGACGGGCTTTCGCCCTTGGCGCGGTATTGGCCGTTGCCGCTTGCGGGCGGCGCGGCTCGCCGGCTTCCTCGCTCGCGCGGCGCCCGGCCGAGCCGCCGCTCCACCCCAACGAGACGCCCGAGCTGCGCCGCAAGATCAACTACTGGGCCGACCACCATCAAGTCCCGCGCGAGCTCGTCCACCGCGTCATCATCCGCGAATCGAGCCATCGGCCCGGCGCCCGCAACGGTCCCTATTACGGGCTGATGCAGATCCTGCCGCAGACCGCGCGCACGATGGGCCATCGCGGGCCCGCGCATGAGTTGCTCGATGCCGACACCAACCTCAAATACGCGGTCCGCTATCTGCGCGGCGCCTATATCGTCGCGGATGGCGATCACGATGCGGCCGTTCGGTGGTATGCGCGCGGCTATTATTACGAGGCCCGCAATCGCGGCCTTCTTCAGGCGACCGGGCTGCGCTAGCGGCGCGCATATCTGATGAACCCCGTGTTTTCGGCCACGCGATCATAAAGCATCGGCGCCGCCGCGTTATCTTCAGCCGTCAGCCAATAGACGGACGGCACCCCGCGCGCATCGGCCGCTGTGTAGACCGCCTCGATCAAGGCGCGGGCCACGCCTCGCCCCCGCGCCTCGGGGGCGGTGAAGAGATCTTGCAGATAGCAAACACCCTCGGGCCGCCACAGATTGGGGTGAAAAACGAAATGGGTGAGCCCCAGAAGCCGCCCCTCATCCTCGGCGACGAGCGCTTGGAAATCACGCGCATCGCCCGAGATCAGCCGCGCGAAGGCGGTCTCGAAGAACGCGTCGCCCCGGTTCGGGTGGCCGTAAAAGCTCTGATAGCCGTGCCACAGCGCCTTCCATTCCGCGAAATCGTCCGCCCGCAATGCCCGAACCTGAACCATGATCGCCTCCTCCCCTCGCGCCAGAACGCAGGGCCGCGCTAGCCCATCCGCTCGGAAGCATAGCCGCCGGGCGAGGCGGGAAACACCACCGTCTTGCTGCCGTTGACGAAAACGCGGTGATGGATATGCGCGTGGATCGCGCGCGCCAGAACCTGCGCCTCGACATCGCGGCCAAGGCTCACGTAATCCGCCGCATTCTGCGCGTGTGTGACGCGCACGATGTCCTGCTCGATGATCGGTCCTTCATCGAGATCGGCGGTCACGTAATGCGCGGTCGCGCCGATCAGCTTGACCCCGCGCTCATAGGCTTGCTTGTAGGGGTTCGCGCCCTTGAAGCTTGGCAGGAACGAGTGGTGGATATTGATCACCCGCCCCGCCATCTGCGCACAGAGCCGGTCCGAGAGCACCTGCATATAGCGCGCCAGAACGACCAGCTCCGCCTCCGTCTCGGCAACGATCTCAAGCAGCGCCTCTTCGGCGCGCGATTTCGTCTCCGGGCTGACGCGGATATGGTGGAACGGAATATCGTGCGACGCGACCAGCTTCTGATAGGTCAGGTGGTTCGAGACGACGCCGACAATATCGACCGGCAGCGCGCCGATCCGCCA
>JAUNRZ010000224.1 GCA_030539455.1 Paracoccus sp. (in: a-proteobacteria)
GTGCTGGGCGCATCGGCACTGATGGTGCTTTGATGCGTAAAGGCATGAAAAATATAGCGAAAGACTGAAAACCCCGACCGACAGGCCGGGGTTTTCTCATGATGAGAGCCATAGATACCGGCGTTCTCCATGAGGAGGCGCAGCCACCACCGCGCCTTTCGAGCCTCAAGCGGGCGCCGGACCCGCGCCGGCGGGGACAGAGCGCCCCGCTTTGGGAATCACAGCAGCCGCCGGCACTCCGCCATCTCCGCCCGGATCGTCGCCTCCCAGCTCTTCCCCTCGGACGACGCGGCCGATTTCCTCGCCGGTGAGCGTCTCGTATTCCAGCAGCCCCGTGGCGCGACGCTCGAAACCTCAATCATGACTAAGATCAGGGCCACAGAAGCCCGCCGATATGAAGAAGGCGCGGCCACCACCGCGCCCCTCTCCCCTCAAGCCGGCGCCGGACCCGCGCCGGCGGGGACAGAGCGCCCCGCTTTGGGGATCACCGCCGCCGCCGGCACGCCGCCATCACCGCCCGGATCGTCGCCGCCGAGCTCTTCCCCTCGGATCACGCGGCCGATTTCCTCGCCGGTGAGCGTCTCGTATTCCAGCAGACCCTTGGCGAGGCGCTCGAACTCTTCCTCTTTGTCGATCAGGATGCGCCGCGCCTCTTGATAGCCCTCTTCGATGAGGTCGCGCACCTCGGTCTCGATCAGCTCTTTGGTGGTCGCGGAGACAGAGAAACCGCCGGTATTGCCCGAATAACCCTCATGCGCTTCGGCGTAATCGACGGCGCCGACCTTGTCCGACATCCCCCAACGCATGACCATTGCCCGCGCAAGCGCCGATGCCTGCTGGATATCGCCCGCCGGGCCGTTCGAGACGCCCTCTTCGCCGTATTTGATGATCTCGGCGGCCTTGCCGGCCATCGTCATGGCGATTTTCTGCTTGGCCTCGTCCTTGTGGAAGTTCAGCCGGTCCATCTCGGGCAGGCTGACCACCATGCCAAGCGCTCCACCGCGCGGGATGATCGTCGCCTTGTAGACCGGATCGCATTTGGGCAGCGACAGGCCGACAATCGCGTGACCAGCCTCGTGATAGGCGGTCTTTTCCTTCTGCTCGGGGGTCAGAACGAGGCTGCGGCGCTCGACGCCCAGCATCACCTTGTCCTTGGCGTTCTCGAAATCTTCCATCGTGACAAAGCGCCGCCCGATCCGGGCCGCCATAAGCGCGGCCTCGTTCACGAGGTTCATCAGATCCGCCCCGGAAAACCCGGGCGTGCCGCGCGCGATGATGCGCAGATCGACGTCGGGCCCTTGCGGCACCTTGCGGGCGTGGACGTTGAGGATCTTCTCGCGCCCCTTGATGTCGGGGTTCGGCACGTGGATCTGGCGGTCGAACCGGCCCGGACGAAGCAGAGCGGGGTCCAGAACGTCCTTGCGGTTGGTCGCGGCGATGATGATGACGCCCTCATTCGCGTCGAACCCGTCCATCTCGACAAGGAGCTGGTTCAGCGTCTGCTCACGCTCGTCATTGCCGCCGCCGATGCCGACGCCGCGCGCCCGGCCGACCGCGTCGATCTCGTCGATGAACACGATGCACGGGGCGGATTTCTTCGCCTGCTCGAACATATCGCGCACGCGCGAGGCGCCGACGCCGACGAACATTTCCACGAAATCCGAGCCCGAGATGGTGAAGAACGGAACGCCCGCCTCGCCCGCGATGGCGCGCGCGAGCAGCGTCTTACCCGTGCCGGGCGGGCCGACCAGAAGCGCGCCCTTGGGGATCTTGCCGCCGAGGCGGCTGAATTTCTGCGGGTTGCGCAGGAATTCGACGATCTCTTCCAGCTCTTCCTTGGCCTCGTCGATGCCTGCCACATCGTCGAACGTGACGCGGCCCGACTTCTCGGTCAGCATCTTGGCGCGCGATTTGCCAAAGCCCATCGCGCCGCCGCGCCCGCCGCCCTGCATCCGGTTCATGAAGAAAATCCACACACCGATCAGGAGGATGAACGGGAGCCAAACGCCGAGCATCGAGAAAAAGCCCGATTGCTGCTGGCGGCGCACGTTAACTTCGACATCGTTGGCGATCAGGCGGTCGGCGATGTCCTCGCCCAGCGGGCGGATCGCCGTCAGGTTCTGACCGTCGCGCGTGGTGATCGCAAGCCGCTCGCCGTCGATCGTGACGGCCGCGATGCGGTCATTCTCGACCCGGTTGATGAATTCGGAATAGCTGACTTGCTGCGAGTTTGCCTGGTTGGAGCCGTCGCTGAACATGTTGAACAGCGCCAGGATCATCACGAACAGGACGACCCAGAAGGCGAGATTGCGCGCATTACCCAACGGGCTTCCTCCGGTAAGATTCTTTGGGGTGAAAATAGGGATTCATTCGCGAGGATCAATGCTGACCAAGCAGATCGTGAAAATCCGCCGCGTTCCGCAG
>JAUNRZ010000225.1 GCA_030539455.1 Paracoccus sp. (in: a-proteobacteria)
TTGGGCGGGCCGCCCACCACCTCGACCAGACACATCCGGCAATTGCCGGCGATCGACAGACGTTCATGGTAGCAGAAGCGCGGAATTTCGATGCCGGCAAGTTCGCACGCCTGAATCAGCGTGAGATTAGGGTCAACCTCGATGTCCTTGCCGTCGATACGGATCGTCCGCAGCTCTGCCATTGTTCCATGTCCTTATCTGGCGTTCAGGAACGACCCCGCATAGGTGTTCCTGGAGATTTCGTCGCGCCCGACGCGGCAGAAGCTCTCGCTGTCCCCGCGCCGTGCGCCCTGCTGGTTGAGATAGCTTTCGGCCGCCGCGTAGATGCGGTCCTTCTCGGTGCGGCTGTCAAGAAACGCGTCGATCTGCGCCGAGCTGTAGCCCAGCCCCTCCGCATAACGCTTGAGCGCGCGCGCCTGTTGGTAGGCATAGACCATGCGCGCCGAGATGCTGCTGCACTCGGTGCGGATCCGGTCGGCGATGCGCGCCGAGGTCAGGCGTTCGTTGACATGGGCATTCTGGCTCAGCGGCGGCAGCGCGGCGGCGGGCGTGGCAAGCAGCGCGGCGACAAGCGCGAATTTAAGGGCTTTCATCGGATCACTCCATCAGTTGAATTGATGGATATATAGCGTCCAAACGGCGGATTTCCCGCACACAACGGCGTCACCGCTGCGTGAGGACGAAAAAGCCACATATGCGCCCCGCCGCCCGTCACAGCCAGCCCCGATCGCCATAGACATAGCGGCTCTCGAACTCGGCGTCCGAAATGGTGAAATAGATGATCGCCTCGACCAGCGCGATCAGCCCCACCACCATTGGCGGGATGAACAGAAGCGGCCAGCCGAGCAAGGTCGCGCCCAGCATGACAAGGCCGGGGGTCGTCTTGCCGAGATAGAATTTGTGAACGCCGAAAACGCCCAGAAAGAAGGCGAGGATCGCGGCCATCATGCGCTTCTGGCTGCTGACGCCGCCCGCCCGGACCGGCGCGCCCGGATCGGGGAAGATCTCGGTCGCGAGCTGGCCGCGCGGCTCGAAATCGACGGCGACGCCGTTATGGGCAGGCTCTCCCGAGCCGAGGAGGTCAGACTGGCGGAAACTGTAGCGCCGCCCGTCCGCGCCGCGGATCACCCCGTCGCCGGTCTGCTGGTCGATATGGAGGATCTGCCCCTTCATCCGATGGACACCCGCCACAGCGTCATCAGCGCAAGGAAAATGAGACACGCAGCACCCGCCGCGAAGAAGGCCGAACGCAGCTTGCCGTTCGTGGTGCGGATATGCACCCAGATCATCGCAAGGCGCGCGACGATAAAGACCGAGGCAAAGAGGTTCACCCAGAACGGCGCGACCCCCGCCAGCATCGCGGCCAGCGTCGCGGCGACGAACGGGCCCGAGATTTCAACCGCATTCATGAACGCACGCTCGCGCCGATATAGTGGGTCGCCATAACGCGCGCGGGGCTTGCCGCAATCGGCCAGATCGGCGCCCTGCCGGCCCGACGACGAAATGTTGGCCAGCCCCAGCACGATCAGCGCCCAAATCGCCAGCGAGGCGATGGCGTGGCCATATTCGGCAAAGGGCGCGGCGGCCGTCATTGCGCGGCCATCGCGCCCATGCGGCCGGTGCGCTTGGCCTTGATCCGGTCCTCGATCTCTTCGCGGAAATGGCGGATCAGCCCTTGGATCGGCCATGCGGCGGCATCGCCGAGCGCGCAGATCGTGTGCCCCTCGACCTGCTTGCTGACATCAAGCAGCATGTCGATCTCTTCAACCTCGGCATCGCCCTTCACCAGCCGGTCCATGACGCGCATCATCCAGCCCGTCCCCTCGCGGCACGGCGTGCATTGCCCGCAGCTTTCATGCTTGAAGAATGCCGAGAGCCGCCAGATCGCCTTGATGACATCGGTTTGCTGGTCCATCACGATCATGCAGGCGGTGCCGAAACTCGATTTCAGCTCGCGCATCCCGTCATAATCCATGATCGCAGTCTCGCACAGCTCGGCCGGAAGGATCGGGCAGGAGGCGCCGCCGGGGATGACCGCCTTGAGGTTCTTCCAGCCGCCGCGAACGCCGCCGCCATGCTTTTCGATCAGCTCTTTCATGCTGATCGACATGGATTCCTCGACCACGCAGGGCGTGTTGATATGGCCGGTCAGCCCGTAAAGCTTGATCCCCGCATTGTTGGGCCGCCCGAAGCCTGCGAACCATTCCGGCCCGCGCCGCAGGATGGTCGGCACCACGGCGATCGATTCGACGTTGTTCACCGTGGTCGGGTTGCCATAAAGCCCCGCGCCCGCCGGGAAAGGCGGCTTCATGCGCGGCATCCCCTTCTTGCCCTCGAGGCTTTCCAGCAAGGCGGTCTCTTCGCCGCAGATATAGGCGCCGGCGCCGTGATGGAGGAA
>JAUNRZ010000226.1 GCA_030539455.1 Paracoccus sp. (in: a-proteobacteria)
ACGCCGATATCGACCAGACGCTGCTTGAAGATACGGTTTTCGGTCAGCAGCCCGTGCAGATCGTCGATCATCTTCGGGAAGGTCTCGCACCATGCCTCGATGTCGTCGATGAGATCGGGCGGCAGATCCTGATGAACCCCGCCGGGCCGGAAATACGCCATGTGCAGCCGCGCGCCCGAGGCCCTTTCGCAGAACACCATCAGCTCTTCGCGGGCCATGAAGCCCCAGACCGGCGGGGTCAGAGCGCCGACATCCAGCGCGCCGGTCGTGACGCCCAGCAAATGGTTCAGGATCCGGCCGATTTCGCAGTAAAGCACCCGGATGATCTGCGCGCGCTTTGGCGGCACGACCCCCGAAAGCTTCTCGATCGCCAGACACCACGCATGTTCCTGATTTTGCGGCGCCGCGTAGTCGAGCCGGTCAAAATAAGGCAGGTTTTGCAGATAGGTGCGGCTTTCCATCAGCTTCTCGGTGCCGCGATGGAGCAGGCCGATATGGGGATCGGCGCGCTCGACGATCTCGCCGTCAAGCTCGAGCACCATGCGCAAAACACCATGCGCCGCAGGGTGTTGCGGGCCAAAGTTGATGTTGAAATTGCGCAGATCGTCATCCGCAGGGCGATCCTGCGAGCCGTCGTCGTAGCTGTTGACCCGAATATCGGCCTCGCTCATGCGATCATCCCTTATCTTCGCCGGCGAACATGGCCATCACCTCGGCGCCGGTCATGGTCGGACGCTGCCCCTCCAGCGCATAGCTGGCGGGCTTCTCGTCGATGAAAATCTCGGATTCCAGCGCGAATTGCGCCGGATCGTCAAAGCACTGGACCGAGACGTGCTGATGCTCGCCGTCCTGGGTCCGCCAGATGAGCGAGGAGCCACATTCGCGGCAGAAAAGCCGCTCGCCCCAGTCGGAGGATTGATAGACCCCGACCGGCGCGCCGTCGGCAAAGCGCGCATCGCCGTCGATCTGCACGGCGATGAACATCCCGCCCGACCAGTGCCGGCACATCGAACAGTGGCAGATATGCGCGCCGCCGGTCGTGTCGACCTCAAAGCTGCACGCGCCGCACAGACAGCGCCCCTTCAAAGCTTCAGCCATCGCCTCGATCCCTTAGCTTGCTGCGTTTGTCGTCCAGCCGCGCCGCAAAACGCGACGTGTCGATCACCGCCCGCCGGTGGCGGCCGGCGCAGATCTGGTCGATCCCGTCATGGGCGGACACGCGGAACCAGATAAAGCGCCCGTCGATCTCTTCAACCTCGGAGCTGACCGTCACCGTCTGCCCCGGCAGGGTCGGCGCGGCGTGATCGACGTCGATATGAATCCCAAGACTGTCCTCGCCATCCTCGTAATAGGGGCGCATCTGCTCGACGCAGCCCCATTCCAGCAGCGCGACCATCTGCCCCGTGGCGAGAACCGCAGGCATATCGGCAAACGCGCCGCCCCCGAACAAAGCGGGGACAAGCTGCGCGTCTGTCACCGTGAAGCGGTGCTGGTGCCGCGCGCCTTTGACGAGGCCCGGCTTCACTTCGCCTCCTCGGCCTTTTCGTCGCCCGGAAGGATGTATTTCGCCCCTTCCCACGGCGAGAGAAAATCGAACTGGCGGTATTCCTGCACCAGCTTCACCGGCTCGTAGATGACCTTGCGCTGCGCGTCGTCGTAACGGACCTCGACATAGCCGGTGGTCGGGAAATCCTTGCGCAGCGGGAAGCCCTGAAAGCCGTAATCGGTGAGAATCCGGCGCAGATCGGGGTGGCCGGTGAAGGCGATGCCGAACATGTCGAAAATCTCGCGCTCATACCAGTTGGCGCCGGGCAGCAGCTCGGTCAGCGAGGGCGCGGGCGCGCCGTCCGGCAGCGCGAATTTCACGCGGATCCGCTGGTTTCGATACATGGAAAGGAAATGATAGACGACATCGAACCGCTCGGCCCGCTCGGGCAGATCGACGGCGGTGATGTCGATGAGCGTCGTGAAGCGGCAATTCGGGTCCGAGCGCAGGAACTCGACCAGCCGGATGATCGCGCCCGGCGTGGTGGTCAGCGTCAGCTCTTCATAGGCGATCTCGGCGGCCAGAACATCGCCGCCGCGCGCCGCGGTGATATGCGTCGCAAGATCGTCCAGAGCCTCGACATCGGGGTAGAACGCCATGATTTACCTCACCAATGTGCCGGTGCGCCGGATCCGGCGCTGAAGCTGCAAGATCCCGTAAAGCAGCGCCTCGGCGGTGGGCGGGCAGCCGGGCACATAGATATCGACCGGCACGATCCGGTCGCAGCCGCGCACCACGGAATAGCTGTAATGGTAATACCCGCCGCCATTCGCGCAGGAGCCCATCGAGATCACATAGCGCGGCTCGGGCATCTGGTC
>JAUNRZ010000227.1 GCA_030539455.1 Paracoccus sp. (in: a-proteobacteria)
ACCATCGTCGTCAAGCAGATCGGCAGCCCGATCCGCCGCCCCGCCATCCAGCGCGAGACGCTGAAGGGCCTTGGGCTGAACAAGATGCACCGCACGCGCGAGCTTGAGGATACTCCGGCCGTGCGCGGCATGGTCAACTCGATCCCGCATCTCGTCACCATCGTCGAAGAAAAGAACTGAGCTTTTCTTCAGACGCGACACGATCAGGCCGGGGCGACCCGGCCTTTTCTTTTGCGCGGCGCCCTGCCGCGATCTGCCGCCCCATCCGACCTTTTGCCGATTCCCGCGCCCCCCTGCCTTTCATAGCCTGAGCCTGATGCGGGGGCGCGTTGCCCGGCCGCGTATGAGGAGGGAATCCCGATGGCGAAATATTCAGGCGGCTGCGATCATGTTCATGTCACCTCGGACGCCGAGCCGATCGACAACCATGAATGTCACTGCAATGTCTGCAAATCGGTGACCGGGCAGCAATTCACCCATGTCGCGTTCTTCAACCACGGCGATCTGCATGTCGATCACCCCGAAAAGATGAACCGCCAGCCCTTCAATGCCGAGAACCCGGACGGCCCGCTGGAGCTTTGCACCTGCGCCGAATGCGGCGCCGCGCTGCTTCTTGACGACAAGCAAAAGCGCATCCGCGTCGCGGTCCCGAATGTCATGGGTTATGACGACGCCTCCTTCCCCGAGGCGACCTATCACGCCTTCTGGGACGAATCGAAGGGCTACGCCAAGCCTGATGACGGCCGCCCGGTCTATGACGGGCTGCGCCCCGATTTCCGTATGCCCGCCGGCGCAGCCTGAACCGCCCCGGTCATCAATGCGCGGTGCCGGCTTGACCCGCCGCGCGTGATTGTATAGGGACAGCCGGTGCCTTCGCGGCACAAGGCCCGTTCGGGGCCGTCCAATCAACAAGATATGCCGTGTCCGCTCAATACGCTTCGGGGGCGCGTCCGGCTTAGGAGAAGCGATATGAAACTGCATGAAATTCGTGACAACGAAGGCGCGAACCGCAAGAAAAAGCGTGTTGCGCGTGGCCCCGGCTCGGGGAAAGGCAAGACCGCAGGGCGCGGGATCAAGGGTCAGAAATCGCGCTCGGGCGTGGCTCTGAACGGGTATGAGGGCGGCCAGATGCCGCTTTATCGCCGCCTGCCCAAGCGCGGCTTCACCGCGCCGAACGCCAAGACCTTCGCCGTCGTCAATCTGGGCCAGATCCAGAGCTTCATCGATTCGGGCAAGCTGGACGCGAAAGCGGACGTGACCGAGGACGCTCTGATCTCGTCGGGCACCGTGCGCCGCAAGCGCGACGGGATCCGTCTGCTGGCCAAGGGCGAGCTGAAAGCGCCGGTCAACATCACCGTCACCGGCGCGTCGAAAGCCGCGATCGAGGCGGTCGAGAAAGCCGGCGGGTCGGTCACCGTGACCGCTCCGGCGCGCGAAGAAGCGGCGGCCGAGTGAATCGGCTTGTGAGGGGCGCCCGCGCCCCTTACATAGCTGCATGAGTTTTCCAAAGCGCCGCGGGATCGGGAAACGATCCGGCGGCGCAGTTGCGACAAGAGGCATCAATGGCGTCAGCCGCAGAACAAATGGCCGCGAATTTCAGCTGGAGCACGCTGGGCAAGGCCAAGGAACTTCGTCAGCGCATCCTGTTCACGCTGGGCCTGCTGATCATCTACCGCATCGGCACCTATATTCCCGTTCCGGGCATCGACGGCGCCGCATTGCGCAATTTCATGGCCGAGGCGCAGGCCGGGCTCGGCGGGATCCTGTCGATGTTCACCGGCGGCGCTCTGGGCCGGATGGGCGTTTTCGCGCTTGGCATCATGCCCTACATCTCGGCCGCGATCATCGTGCAGCTTCTCGCGGCGATGATCCCCTCGCTCGAGCAGCTCAAGAAAGAGGGCGAGACGGGCCGCAAGAAGCTGAACCAGTATACCCGCTACGGGACCGTCGCACTGGCGCTCTTTCAGGCTTACGGGCTGGCGCGCAGCCTCGAGGCGGGCGGGCTCGCCCATGATCCGGGCCTGTTTTTCCAGGCGGCAGTGGTGATCACGCTTGTCGGCGGCACCATGTTCCTGATGTGGCTGGGCGAGCAGATCACCGCGCGCGGGATCGGCAACGGCATCTCGCTGATCATCTTCGTCGGCATCATCGCCGAGATCCCCGCCGCCCTCGCGCAATTCCTCAGCCAGGGCCGCTCTGGCGCGATCTCGGCGCCGGTGACGATCGGGATCATCGTGATGATGGCCGCCCTGATCGGCTTCGTGGTGTTCATGGAGCGCGCGCTGCGCAAGATCCATATCCAGTATCCGCGCCGTCAGGTCGGCATGAAGG
>JAUNRZ010000228.1 GCA_030539455.1 Paracoccus sp. (in: a-proteobacteria)
GGCAGGATTTCGACAGCCCCGAGCGCCGCGCCGCGCTTGACAAGACCCTGCGCGAGCAGATCGCGCGCATCCCCGACGAGACGACCCGCCGCCACTACGCCGAGGCGCTGCGCGAGCGCCGCTATCAGCTTTTCGGCGGACGGCGCGGGGCAGGGCGGCTGACACCCGCGCCCGGCGCGCGGCCGGGCGGCGGGGCGCGCAAGGGCGCGCGGGGGGCGCCGCCGTTCCAGTCGCAGGGCGTTCTGCCGCAGACCAAAATCAGTGCAATCGCGGCGGGGGCGGGCGATGACAGCCTGCTCGAGACGCTGATCCTTGCCATCTGCGCGCGCCATCCGGGGCTTGCCGCGCGTTTCGAGGCGGGGCTCGAGCGGCTCGAGCCGCAGGATCCGGGCCGCGCCGCGCTTTGCCATGATCTGCTGGCCGGGAGCCGCTCGGCGCGCGGGGATGAGGCGCTGTCGCGGATCATGGACGATCCCTATGTGCGGCTCTCGCCCCTGATCGCGCAGGGCGCCGATGCGGCCCTTGCCGGCGAGGCGATGGGCAATCTTCTGGCCCAGCTTGCCGCCCGCCGCGCCGCGCGCCGCGAGATGGCCCGCGCCGAGGCCGAGATCACTGGCGTTGCCGATGAGGGGTTGACATGGCGCGCGCGAGAGACCGCGCTTGCCCGCGCGCAGGCCGAACGGCCGGGCATCAAGGGCGCGGGCGCGGTGGACGAGGACCGCGCGGCCCTCTCGGCACGGCTGCGCGCGGCGCTTGGCGGGCCCCGGCTGGACGCGCCCGCGCCCGGCGGGGCCGAGGCGGGGACCGATGACGAACCAGACTAGCGGCACGCGCCGGCCCGCCGCGAATCACTTCCCGAATCACCCGGCCGGCGCGACTTGACGTAACGGCCGCGCGGGGTTTTCGCGCGCCCTGCACTTGTTTAGAACCGGCCCAGCCCCATATGATTCGGCCTAGCCCCGAATCACATTTTGTCGAATCACCTGACACAAGGACGCACCATGGCCGCCAAGGACGATGACCGCGCCAATGAGGACAATCAGGACAGCGAGGTGTCGCTGGACATCTCGCAGGCCGCCGTCAAGAAGATGATCGCCGAAGCGCGCGAGCGTGGGCACATCACCTATGACCAGCTCAACGCCGTCCTGCCCCCCGATCAGGTCTCGTCCGACCAGATCGAGGATGTGATGTCGATGCTGTCCGAAATGGGCATTCAGGTCGTCGAAAGCGAAGAGGATGGCGAAGAGGCCGAGGGCGGCGAGGTGATCCAGACCTCCGGCTCGCGCGAGGTCGCGGTGTCCAGTTCCGAGACGGAAAAGCTCGACCGCACCGATGATCCGGTGCGCATGTATCTGCGCGAGATGGGCTCGGTCGAGCTGCTCTCGCGCGAGGGCGAGATCGCCATCGCCAAGCGCATCGAGGCCGGCCGCAACACGATGATCCTCGGGCTGTGCGAAAGCCCGCTGACCTTCAAGGCGGTCACGATGTGGCGTCAGGAATTGCTCGACGAGGATATTCTTCTGCGCGACGTGATCGACCTCGAGACCACGTTCGGCCAGTCCATGGATGACGGCGACGAGGAAGAGGTGAGCGCCGAGGCCCCCACTGCCAACGCCGAGCGCAGCGAAGAGCGTGACGCGGACGGCAACCCGCTCAGCGCCGACGAGGACGAGGATGACGACGGCGCGAACCTCTCGCTTGCTGCGATGGAGGCAAGCCTCAAGCCCCGCGTTCTCGAAACGCTCGAGGCGATCGCGCGCGATTACGAGATGCTGGCCGATATGCAGGATCAGCGTATGTCGGCCACGCTGAACGAGGATGACAGCTTCTCTACCGGCGACGAGGCCGCCTATCAGAAACTGCGCGGCGAGATTGTCGAGCTGGTCAACTCGCTCCATCTCCACAACAACCGCATCGAGGCCCTGATCGACCAGCTTTACGGGATCAACCGCCGGATCCTGAAGATCGATTCCAACATGGTGAAGCTCGCCGACGCGGCGCGCATCAACAGGCGCGATTTCGTCGACGCCTATCGCGGCTCCGAGCTTGACCCCACCTGGGTCGAGCGGATGAGCGGCGAGAAGGGCCGTGGCTGGCAGGCGCTGTTTGAACGCTCGCTGCCGCAGGTCGAAGAGCTGCGCGCGGAAATGGCCGAGGTTGGTCAATATGTTGGCGTCGATATCGAAGAATTCCGCCGCATCGTCTCCCAAGTGCAGCGCGGCGAGAAAGAGGCGCGTCAGGCCAAGAAGGAAATGGTCGAGGCCAACCTTCGGCTGGTCATCTCGATCGCCAAGAAATACACCAATCGCGGCCTGCAATTCCTTGATCT
>JAUNRZ010000229.1 GCA_030539455.1 Paracoccus sp. (in: a-proteobacteria)
GCCGCCCCGCCGTCACGAGCGATTCCTTGTTCGCAAGCGCGAGCGTGCCGCCGCGTTCCAGCACCCGGAGCCCCGGCGCCAGCCCCGCCGCGCCGATGATTGCAGACAGCGTCCAGTCGGCGGGGCGGTCGGCCGCATCCAGCAGCGCGGCGTCGCCCGCTTGCGCCTCAATCCCGCTGCCATCAAGCGCCGCGCGCAGATCGTCCAGCAATTCGGGGAATGCCGTCACCGCCAGATCGGCGCGCAGCGCGCGGGCCATCTCGGCCAGACGGGCGATATTCCGCCCGCCGCTGAGCGCCCTCACGTCGAACGCATCCGGCCCGCCGGCGTCGATCAGAAGCTCGAACGCGCTTTCGCCGATCGAGCCGGTCGCGCCAAAGATCGAGACGCTTCGCATCAAAGACCCACCTGCGGCAGCCCCATGACCCAGCTCAGCGCCATCACCGCCAGCACCGCGCCGGCCACCGCGTCAAAGCGGTCCATGAACCCGCCATGACCGGGGATCAGGTTCGAGCTGTCCTTGACCCCTGCCCGCCGCTTGAGCCAGCTTTCCGCGATATCGCCAAGCTGCCCGGCAAAAGCGACAAGGGGCGAGATCACGATAAGGACGGGCTCGGCATGACCGGCAAGCCACAGAACGAAACCCAGCAACGCCGCGCCGATCCAGCCCGCAATCGTGCCCGACCACGTCTTTTTCGGACTGAGGCGCGGCCAGAATTTCGGCCCGCCCAGTAGCCGCCCGGCGAAATAGCCCAGCACATCGGACAGGAACACAACGCCCATCAGCCACAGGATGAAGGGCAGCCCGTATTCCTGCCGCAGATGGACCAGCTCATACCCGACCGCCATGATCGCAAGCCCGAAAAGCGTGAAGCTCAGCCGGTCGCGATGTTCGGCGCAGGGCAGCGCGGCGATGACCGGCAGGGCGAGCACGACAAGCGCCCAGCCCGGCGGCTGGGTCAGGGCGGCAAGCAGCGCGCCGCCCGCGATCATGGCGAGCACGACGGGGATGTTCTGCGCGAAGATCTGGGCCGGATCGCGCGCATCGGTGCAGGCGGCCGACCACGCGGTCATCCGCGCCAGCTCCCAGAAGGTGACGGCGATGAACAGCGACACGCCGATCCAAAGCGCCCAGCCCTCGGACAGCGCGAGCGCCGCGCCGATGCCCAGCAGAACAAGCGCCGAGATCACACGGCGCGACAGATCGGACCATCTGGCCGAAAGCGCCATGCGCTCAGGCGCCGCCGAAGCGCCGCTCGCGCAGACCGAAGCGATCGAGGATCTCGGCCAGATGGGCGGGGGTGAAATCCGGCCAGAGCGTGGGCGTGAACTCATATTCCGAATAGGCGGCCTGCCAGGGCAGGAAATTCGAGGTCCGCGTCTCGCCCGAGGTGCGGATGATCAGATCGGGATCGGGATGGCCGGCCGTGTCGAGACAGGCGACGAAATCCTCCTCGGAGGGCGCCTCGAGCGCGCCCGAGGCGACCTGATCGGCCAGCCGGCGTGCGGCGCGCATGATCTCGTCGCGCCCGCCGTAATTGATCGCAACCGTGAGGTTCAGCCGCGTGTTGCCCGAGGTCCGCGCCTCGATCCCGGCCATCAGATCTTGCAGCTTGTCGTCCAGCCGCTCGCGCCCGCCGATAAAGCGCATCCTGACGCCCTCGGCCGAGAGCCCGTCCGCCTCGCGCTCGATATAGCGGCGGAAGATCTTCATCAGCCCGATCACTTCCTCGGTCGAGCGCTTCCAGTTCTCGGTCGAGAACGCGTAGACGGTCAGCCAGCCGACGCCGAGATCGGGGCAGGCGCGGACGATTTCCTTGACCCGCATCGCGCCTTTGCGATGGCCGACAAGGCGCGGCCAGCCGCGATTTTGCGCCCAGCGGCCATTGCCGTCCATGATGATCGCGACATGGCGCAGGGCGTGCGGCTCGGACGTGCTGAGCGTCGGTTGCAGGCCCATCTCAGACCTGCATGATTTCGGCTTGCTTGGATTCGAGCGCCTCGTCGATGCGCGCGATATGGCGGTCGGTCAGGGACTGGACCTCGTCCTCCCAGAATTTCTGGTCGTCCTCGGACATGCCCGCCGCCTTGGCCTTCTTGACCTGATCCATCCCGTCGCGGCGCACGTTGCGGATCGCGACGCGGGCGCTTTCGGCATATTGGGCGGCGACCTTGGTCAGCTCGCGCCGGCGTTCCTCGTTCAGCTCGGGGATCGGGAGCATGATGATCGTGCCGTTGAGCTGCGGGTTGATCCCGAGCCCCGATTCGCGGATCGCCTTTTCGACCTTGCCGACCAGAGCCTTGTCCCAGACATTGATCGTGA
>JAUNRZ010000230.1 GCA_030539455.1 Paracoccus sp. (in: a-proteobacteria)
CTTGCAGCGCCTCGCGCTCGCGGATGAACTCACCGCGGATATAGATATAGGCCGTGTTCGCGCCCATCGCAAAGCTGGCGATCAAAGCGCCCTCGATCAGCGTGTGCGGATCATGGCGCATGATCTCGCGGTCCTTGCAGGTCGCGGGCTCGGATTCGTCGGCGTTGATGACCAGATAGGCGGGCCGTCCGTCGCTTTCCTTGGGCATGAACGACCATTTGAGCCCGGTCGGGAACCCCGCCCCGCCGCGCCCGCGCAGGCCCGAACGCTTGACCTGCTCGACGATCTCATCGCGGCCGCGCGCGATGATCTCGGCCGTTCCGTCCCAGCAGCCGCGCGCCCGCGCCCCGGCGAGAGAGCGATCGCCCATCCCGTAAAGATTGGTGAAAATCCGGTCCTGATCGCTCAGCATTGCGGTTATCCTTTTTTGCCCGGCCTGCCGGTCATATCGTCCTTGCGCCGCCAGATACGCCACGCGACCAGCAACGACCAGACAAAACCGCCAATCGCGGCAAGATCGAAGAGAAAAGCGTAATGCGCCGGCAAGCCCAGCTCGCGCCCGATCCAGTTGGCCAGCAGCCAAAGCAGCGCCGTCGCCGCCAGAACAACGGCGACAAGGCGCGTCTGGGCGCTGTCATCGGGCCGGCGCGCGGGCATCAGTAGACATCACCCTGTAGGGCGCGGCGGGAAAATTCGGTCTCGCCGCCCTCGGCGAGGGTTTTCGCCTGCCCGACCCAGTCATCACTGCGGATGCGCCCGCCATTGCGGCCGATCTTCTCGGCGAATGAGTCGATCGTCGCATCGCCCCACGCGGCGACCTGCGCAAAACGCGTCACACCATTCTCATGGAGCAGTTTTTCCAGCACCGGCCCGACGCCCTTGATCTGCTTGAGATCGTCAGGCGCCGCGCCCTCGGCCGGCGCGCCGGCGTCTGCCGCCCGCGCCTTCGCGCCCTTGTCCTTGCGCGGCTTGTCGGCCTTGGCGCGCTTGTCCGCCTTGCCGTCCTTGAGCGATTTGAGCGCCTTCTCGACCTTCTTCACGCGATTGGGCTTTTCGTCCTTCTTGCCCTTCGACTTGGCTTTTTCAGCCTTCTCGGCGCGCGCCTGCTTGTCCTTCTTGGACTTCTTGCCCTTGCCCGCCACGATCGGCTCGAGCGCGTCCGCCTGAACCTGCTCGACGCGGTCCGAGCCGGGCGGCTCGGAGCGGTTTGTCATCACCGATTGCCCGGAGGGCGAGACGGTCGCTGTTGCGGCAGGCACGCTCGCCTCTTGCGGGGCGGCGCCCTTCTGAGGGCGCGACGCTTCGGGCGGCGCGTCCACCGCGTCGCGCAGCGCGCCGGGCTGAACGCGGGATGGCTCGGCCGGTATCGCCTTGTTGGGCTCCGGCTTTTCGACGGGGTCCTCGGCCGGCGCGGGCTGCTCGGCACGTTGGCTGCCAGAGGGGCGGATCACATGAACCGGCTCGATATCCTCGGGCGTGGCGGCGCGGAAGGTCGCGGCATTCTCGCCCTCCTGCTCATTGCGCTGCGCGAGCGAGCTCGCGAAACCCGCGACCGAAGCGCCGGCCGTGACCAGCCTTTCCTCGGCCCGGATCGCAAGCGGCGAGACGCCCGCCGAGGCGTCATCGGTGCGAGGGACGTCCGCGGACAGCAGCTCGGCATCCTCGGCCGCGCCGCCGCGCCCGCTGCAAAGCCCCCAGACCAGGATCGAGCCGACGATCACCGCGACCATCAGCCCCAGAACCAAAGCGCCGAAAAAGCCGGCCTGACCAATCGACAAAAGCCACATGACAAGCCCGCTCAACCCGCCGGCCAGCCAGCAATTCTTGTTGCATTCGTTCGCCAGCATGATGGCTCTCCCCTGATCTGTCTCCGTTTCTAGCTGTCTGCACCTTCCGGCGCGCGCGCGGCATCATCGCCTTCGGGCGGCTCGGGGCGGACCCACGGCGTCAGGATCGGAACCTCGGTCCCGTCGATCCGGCGCAACGTGTCGCCCAGATCCAGCGCGCCCGCGACGCTGGCATTATGCTCATTCACATTCGGCGTGAGATTGAGCGAAGTCAAACCATCCGCCGGCTCGGACGAGAACCGCCCGATCTGCGAGCCGGGTTGCGGGACCGAGCCCGAGGCCATCTCGTCGATCAGTGCCGAAAGCCGCTCGGCGGTCAGATCCTCGTAAAAATCCTTGCCGATCTGGGCCATCGGCGCATTCGCGCAGGCGCCGAGGCACTCGACCTCTTCCCACGAGAAATTGCCGTCCGCTGAAAGTGTATGCGGCGCCGGCGCGATCTTTTCGCGGCAGACGCGGATCAGCTCTTCCGCGC
>JAUNRZ010000054.1 GCA_030539455.1 Paracoccus sp. (in: a-proteobacteria)
CGGCGGGCGGGATCGACTGGGACAAGCCGCCCAGCCGCGCCTTTTTCGATCAGGGTCCGGCGGGCGAGTGGTTTTCCGATGCAATGGTGAACACCTGCTGGAACGCGGTGGACCGCCATGTCGAGGCCGGGCGCGGCGATCAGATCGCGATCTATCACGCCTCGCCCATCACCCACGCGATGAAGGGGATCACCTATCGCGACCTGCAAACCCGCGTCGCGAGCCTCGCCGGCGCGCTCCGCGCCAAGGGTGTCGAGAAGGGCGACCGGGTGGTGATCTATATGCCGATGGTGGCCGAGGCGCTTGAGGCGATGCTGGCCTGCGCGCGGCTCGGCGCGATCCATTCGGTCGTGTTCGGCGGGTTTGCCGCGAAAGAGCTCGCGGTGCGGATCGACGACGCGAAGCCGCGCGCGATCATCGCGGCGTCCTGCGGGCTCGAGCCGGGGAGGGTCGTCCATTACAAGCCGCTGATGGATGCTGCGATCGACATGGCGAGCCACAAGCCCGATTTCTGCGTCATCCTGCAACGTGAGCAAGAGGTTGCCGCACTGACGCCGGGCCGCGATTTCGCCTGGCACAGCTTCCAATACGGGGTCGAGCCGGCCGAATGCGTGCCGGTCGAGGGCAATCACCCGGCCTATATCCTTTACACCTCGGGCACGACCGGCAACCCGAAGGGCGTGGTGCGCCACACGGCAGGCCAGCTTGTCGCGCTGAACTGGACGATCAAGAACATCTACGGGATCGAGGCCGGGGACGTGATGTGGACCGCCTCGGATGTGGGCTGGGTCGTCGGCCATTCCTATATCTGCTACGGCCCGCTGATCGCCGGCGCCACCACGATCGTGTTCGAGGGCAAACCCGTCGGCACGCCCGACGCCGGCACGTTCTGGCGGGTGATCCAGAACTTCAAGGTCAAGTCGTTCTTCACCGCCCCGACCGCGATCCGCGCCATCCGGCGCGAAGACCCGGAAGGCGAGATGATCCGCAAATTCGAAACATCGAGCCTTCAAGCCGTGTTCCTCGCCGGCGAGAGGGCCGACCCCGAAACGATCCAGTGGCTCGAGACCCAGCTTGGCGTTCCGGTTCTGGATCACTGGTGGCAGACCGAGACCGGCTGGGCGATCGCCGCCAACCCGTTCGGGATCGAGCTTTTGCCGGTCAAGAAGGGCTCGCCCTCGCTGCCGATGCCGGGCCACGACATTCATGTGCTGGACGAGGCGGGCCAGGATGTCGAGCCGGGCGAGCTCGGCGCCATCGCGATCAAGCTACCGCTCCCGCCCGGCACGCTGCCGACGCTGTGGAACGCCGAGGATCGGTTCCGCAAATCCTATCTCGACCATTTCCCGGGCTATTACGAGACGGGCGATGCGGGCTATATCGACGCCGATGGCTATGTCTACATCATGGCGCGCACCGATGACGTGATCAATGTAGCCGGGCACCGCCTGTCGACTGGCGCGATGGAAGAGGTTCTGGCGAGCCATCCCGACGTTGCCGAATGCGCGGTCGTGGGGATTTCGGACACGCTGAAAGGGCAGGCCCCGCTCGGGCTGCTCTGCCTCAAGAAAGGCGCCGATACCGCGCCCGAGCAGATCGCGCGCGAGGTCGTCCAGCTCGTGCGCGAGAAGATCGGCCCGGTCGCGGCGTTCAAGCTGGCCGTGGTGGTCGACCGGCTGCCCAAGACGCGCTCGGGCAAGATCCTGCGCGGGACGGTCGCGAAGCTGGCCGATGGCGAGGACGTGACCGCCCCCGCGACCATCGACGATCCGGCGATCATCGACGAGATCGCCGAAGCGCTGCGCGGAATCGGGCTGGCGCAGAAGGGTTAAGACCCCTCCGGGGGGAGTATTTGGGCGCAGAAGAAGCCCGCGCGCTATGGGTTTCTTCTGCGTGTAAATACTCCGGGGGGTCCGGGGGCTGGCCCCCGGAACATTGCCTCAGCCTCGCGCGTTCTTTCCGCAGAGGAGGATTTCCCATGCCCGCTACATCCAAAGCCCAACAACGCGCCGCCGGCGCTGCGCTCTCCGCCAAGCGCGGCGAGACGAGCGCCGACGATCTCGAAGGCGCCTCGCGCGAGATGTATGATTCGATGACCGAGAAAGAGCTGGAAAAGCTTGCGTCGACCTCGCATGACGATCTGCCCGAACGCGCGGAGAATGATTGAGCGGCTGGGGCGGTTGAGAAGCGGCGCGCTTACGGACGCGCTGCGTTCGGAGCCCTAGCGCGTCGGGGGTCGAGGACCGCGGCGCGGACGTAGAAGTTGGGCCGATTGCGCATCGGGGACTTTAAACCGCGCGGCGAGCCCGTGCGCGTCATGTAAGATCTTGGAACGTGCCGGCCTGCTCACGCCATCAGATCGGCGCTGTCGGTCACACGCGCCAACATCCTAAACCGCTCTCTGCCCACAAAACCTCTCATCGCTAGAGGCACCGCTCCCCTCGCGCCTTTCTCGACCGCAGCGGATCGCTCGGCGGCCGCCGCGAGCGGCGCGGTCAGGCTGGCCAAGTTTTTTCTCCCTTCCTTCAATCAAATCCGCGACTCGCGCTTTCGGGTCGGCCTTTTACAGCAGCTCTTGGCCGTTCACCGATCCTCGCCCCACCCCCCCGAGCATTAGGGCAGCCAGACCGCTATCTGCCCCCTTACCGCAGAGCGACGAGCGTGCCGCCAAATCGCCTCGCTCGACAGGGTTGTTAGAGCACCAAGCTCGGCCTTATGACCTAGGTGGTTATCGCCGCTCGCGCCCGGTCAGGCACCCACTCCGATCCCGCCGCGCATCGATACACCCGCACCCCTACCCCCCGCCCGCCTCGCGCAAAGCGGCCAGCTTCCCCGCCAGCTCTCGGCGGAGATCGCTTCGCTCGTCGGGGGTCAGGAAGGCGCCGAGTTCGATCTCGCGGCCCGATTTATGATCGCCGGTGAGAACGAGGTAGTGCTCGACCGGGCCGGGGCGGAGCTCGGCGCGGATCCAGTAGGGGTTGGCGGTCCAGCTTTGCGGGGCTTTGCCGGGCTCGGTGCGCGTGACCGAGATTGCTCGCGGCGTCAACTCCAGCACCTCGCGGGTGTTGCCGCTGCGATAGGTCAGGCTTAGCGCATACCAGACCCCGCCCAGCACGATCGCCATGAACGGAAGGATACCCCACCAGACCGGCGTGCCGAGAACGCCGATCAGCGGCAGCGCGAGCGCGCCCGAGGTTAGCCCGATGAACCACACGAAGCCGCTGCGGGGCAGCGAGCGGTAGGGCCATAGCTCGAGCCTCTCATGATTCTCGCGCGGCTTTGTCCAGCGATAGGGCATCGGGGCCTCATCAAGGCAAACGGCCCCCAATCGCTTGGGGGCCGTCCGCGTTTCGGTCACATTCGGCGCATCGCGCCGTCGCTAATGCGCGGGATGGCGATCCCAGTCCTCGCGCTTGGGAAGCTGCTCGAACGTGTGCTCGGGCGGCGGCGAGGGAAGGGTCCATTCCAGCGTGTCGGCATATTCGTTCCAGTAATTCGCGCGCGTCTCGCGGCGGCCATAGAGCATCGAATAGAGCATCACGCCGATGAAGAACAGGAACGAGGCGAACGCGATATAGGCGCCGATCGAGCTGACATTGTTCCAGAACGCGTATTCGACCGGATAGTCGATATAGCGGCGCGGCATCCCCTGACGGCCCAGGAAGTGCTGCGGGAAGAAGATCATGTTCGAGCCGATGAACATCGCCCAGAAATGCAGCTTGCCGGCCCATTCGGGATATTGCCGGCCGGTCATCTTGCCGAACCAGTAATAGACCCCGGCGAAGATGGCGAACACGGCGCCAAGCGACATCACATAGTGGAAATGCGCCACGACATAATAGGTATCGTGGTAAACCCGGTCGAGCGGCGCCTGCGCGACCACAACGCCCGTCACACCGCCCACGGTGAAGAGGAACAGGAACCCGAACGCCCAGAGCATCGGGGTGCGGAACTCGATCGAGCCGCCCCACATCGTCGCGATCCACGAGAACACCTTGATCCCGGTCGGGACCGCAATCGTCATCGTCGCCAGCATGAAATAGGCCTGCTGGGTCAGCGACATCCCCACCGTATACATGTGGTGCGCCCAGACGACGAAGCCCAGAACGGCAATCGCGATCATCGCCAGAACCATCGGCAGATAGCCGAAGATCGGCTTGCGCGCGAAGGTCGCGATCACGTGGCTGATGATGCCAAAGCCCGGAACGATGATGATATACACCTCGGGGTGGCCGAAGAACCACAGGATATGCTGGTAAAGGATCGGATCACCGCCGCCAGCCGGGTTGAAGAAGTTGGTTCCGAAATTGCGGTCCATCAGCAGCATCGTGATGGCGCCGGCCAGCACCGGCAGGGCCAGAAGGATCATCCACGCGGTGATGAACACCGACCACGCGAAAAGCGGCACCTTGAACAGCGTCATGCCCGGCGCGCGCATGTTGAGGAACGTGGTGATGATGTTCACCGCGCCAAGGATCGAGCTGGCGCCCGAGACGTGGACGGCGAAGATCGCGAGATCCATCGAATACCCGCCCTCGATCTGCGAGAGCGGCGGGTAAAGCACCCAGCCCACGCCCGAGCCCGCTTGCTGCGCCCCGCCCGGCGCCAGCAGCGAGGCGATGCCAAGCGCCACACCCGCGACATAAAGCCAGTAGCTGAGGTTGTTCAGACGCGGGAACGCCATATCCGGCGCGCCGATCTGAAGCGGCATGAAATAGTTGCCGAAACCGCCGAACAAAGCGGGAATCACCACGAAGAACATCATCAGAACGCCGTGATACGTGATCAGCACGTTCCAAAGATGCCCGTTCGGGGTGCAGACCTCATCGGCGGCGGCGGGCAGCAGCCGCGCTCCCTCAAGGCACATATATTGAACGCCGGGATGTTGCAGCTCCATCCGCATATAGACGGTGAAGGCAACCGAGATCAGGCCGACAAGCGCGGCCGTCAGAATATAGAGGATCCCGATATCCTTGTGGTTCGTGGACATGAACCAGCGGGTGAAGAACCCGCGTTCATCGTGGTGCCCCCCGGAAGCGTGAGCGGCGTCGGCCATGAGGCGATCTCCCTAGATAACGCAAGCAGCCGGCCTTGGCCGACAGAATCCCCCATCTTGTAGCGGCGATATCGCGTTGCGGCAATGCGTCATATCCGCAAAAGTTGATCTGTCTGAGACGATTTTACCACGCCGCCGGCGCTAATCGGCGGGCGTGCCGGGGAAATTCCGCGCAAAACTCGCGCGAAGGGCGACGTCGAGATCCTCCATCGAGACGGGCAGCCCCAGATCGACGAGGCTGGTCACGCCGTGGCCCGAAATCCCGCAGGGCACAATGCCCGAATAGTGGCTGAGATCGGGCTCGACATTGATCGATATGCCGTGAAAACTGATCCAGCGGCGCAGCTTGACGCCGATTGCCGCGATCTTGTCCTCGCGCGGGGTGCCGCCTGGCAGGCTCGGCTTTTCGGGCCGCTTGACCCAGACCCCGACCCGGCCCGCGCGGATCTCGCCCTGCACCGAGAACTCGGCGAGCGCGTCGATCACCCACGCCTCGAGCCGCGCGACGAACGCGCGCACATCCCGCCCGCGCCGGTTGAGGTCGAGCATCACATAAACCACGCGCTGCCCCGGCCCGTGATAGGTATACTGCCCGCCGCGCCCGGTCTCGATCACGGGAAAGCGCGGCGCCAGAAGATCGGCCGCTTTGGCGCTTGTCCCGGCGGTATAAAGCGGGGGGTGCTCGACCAGCCAGATCAGCTCGGGCGCCTGCCCCGAGGCGATCTCGGCCACGCGCTGCTCCATGAAGGCGACGGCCTCGGCGTAATCCGTAAGGCCGGGCGACACGCGCCATTCGGGAAAATCTATCGCGTCGCTCATGGCATGGCTTTCATCTCGGGGCCGCTTCATCTGGCCGCGCTGCGCATGAAGGTCAAGAACCGGATCCGCGCAAAGAAATTCGCAAACCCCGCCGCTTTGCCCTTGCAGAGCCCGGGGCGAGAGGCTATCTGCCTCACCATCCCCTCGATGCGGTCGTGGCGGAATTGGTAGACGCGCAGCGTTGAGGTCGCTGTTCCTTAACCGGAGTGGAAGTTCGAGTCTTCTCGACCGCACCAGATTTTCCCAAGAAAATCACGATAGCAGCCGTCCGAAGGGGCGGCTTTTGTCGTTTTGCGGCTGGGCCGGCGGATCAAAGATGGGGAAACTGGCGCACCCGAGAGGATTCGAACCTCTGGCCTCTGCCTTCGGAGGGCAGCGCTCTATCCAGCTGAGCTACGGGTGCCTGACGCCCAATTAGGGAAGGCTTGCGAGCGGGTCAAGGTGTAACAAGCCGCGCGGGGCGATCAATGCGGCTGCTCGCCGATGACGCGTTGGCGGATGCGCTTGGACAGCCAGTCGATCACGAACACGCAGACCAGCACGTTCAGCACCACGAAGGCAACCTGATCGAAGAGGTTGGCGCGGAACCGTTCGATGATGATCATCCCGATCCCCCCTGCCCCGACCAGCCCGAGAATGGTGGCGCTGCGGGTCGAGCTCTCGAAGAAATAGAGCGATTGCGAGATGAAGATCGGCAGCACCTGCGGCAGATAACCATAGCGCATCACCTTGATCGGGCCCGCGCCGGTGGCGCGCACGCCCTCGACCTGCTTGCGGTCGATATTCTCGATCGCCTCGGAGTAAAGCTTCGCGAGCGTCCCGGTATCCGACACGAAAATCGCCAGAACGCCGGCCAGCGGGCCAAGCCCGACGGCGCGCACGAACACGAGCCCCCAGATCAGCTGATCGACGCCCCGTAGAACGTCCAGCACGCGGCGAACGAACTGGCGGATGATGAAGATCGGCATCGTGTTGCGCGCCGCCAGAAACCCGATGAACAGCGCCGCGATCGACGCGAGCAGCGTGCCAAGGAACGCCATCGCCAGCGTCTGCGCAATGCCGCGATAGATATTGGCGTATTGCCAGCTATCCATATCGCGCCAGACAAAGAAATTCGAGATCAGGCGCCAGGCGCGGTCGGACGCCTGCGCCAGCTTCCAGACCTCGAAATACCACAGCGATCCAGCGACATAGGCGATCACTGCCAGCCAGATCGCCCAGCCGATCGCGCTGCGGCGCACCGAGCCGAAGGCTTGCGGATGGGCGGCGCGGGCGCGCTCGATATGGCCGGCGTCAATCGCCGAGAGCGGGAGCGAGGCGGCGCTCATGCGAAATGCTCCTTGCCGATATAATGGGTGCGAAGGCGCTCGGACAGAAGGTCGATCAGCGTCACGGTCAGCACGATCAGCAGCAGCACGGCCACCACGCGGTCATCGGAATAAAGGCTGATGACGCGGTTCAGCTCCTGCCCGATCCCGCCCGCGCCGACAAAGCCGACGATGGACGAGGCGCGCACGTTGATCTCGAAGCGCAGCAGCGTGTAGGACACGAAATTCGGCATGACCTGCGGCACGACGCCGTAACGCATCTGCTCGAACCAGTTGCCGCCGACGCCGCGTATCCCCTCGACCGGGCGCAGCGAGGCGTTCTCGTTGACCTCGGAAAACAGCTTGCCAAGCGCGCCGGCGGTGTGGATCGCGATGGCGAGCACGCCGGCCAGCGGGCCGATCCCGACCGCAAAGACGAGAATGAGCGCGTAAAGGATTTCGGGCACGCCCCGGCAGATTTCCAGAAACCGGCGCGAGATCCAGTAAATGGGCGTATTCGGCGCAAGGTTGCGGGCGGCGGGAAAGCTCAGCAGGAACGCGGCGGCGGCGCCCATGATCGTCGCGGTCAGCGCCATCAGGATCGTCTCGCCGATCAGAGCGATATATTTCCAGAAATCCGTATACCAGTAGGTGATCGAGCCGGGCACAGCGCGGCCGGTCTCGGCGTCGCGCCCCATGAACAGCTTGTCCAGCTCCAGATTCGGCATGATCGTGCCGAAATATTCCAGAATGCGCGGCACCCCCGAGGCGAGCCGGTCGGGATAGAAACGCGAGACATAGATCGACGCCGCAAGCGCGGCCAGAAACAGCACCCCGAACAGCACGTTCATCGCAAGGCGCGAGCGGATCAGCTCGGCGCGGTGGCGCTCGAACTCGGTGACGGCGGGCGACGTGCCTCCGGGAAGATCGGTCGCGCTCATGCCGGGTTGACCTCGGCGGCGCGGATGATCTCCTCGGGCAGCGGGCGTTTCGGCGTGTTGATCGAGGTCGAGGTCATCCCCTCGGCGAATGCCTCTTCCGCCTCGGCCCCGTAGATGTCGCGCGCCACGCCCTGCGTCAGTTGCTCGGGCGTTCCGTCAAAGACCAGCCGTCCATCCATCAGCCCGATGATCCGGTCGCAATAGCTGCGCGCGGTGTCGAGCGTGTGGAGGTTGCACAGAACGGTGATCCCGTCCTCGCGGTTGATGCGGCGCAGCGCGTCCATGACGATCTTCGCGTTCATCGGGTCGAGCGAGGCAATCGGCTCGTCCGCGAGCATGATGCGGGGCTGCTGGACAAGGGCGCGCGCGATCGCGACGCGCTGCATCTGCCCGCCCGACAGCGTATCGGTCTGTTGCAGGGCGGTATGCGCCATCCCGAGCCGGTCCAGCGCCTGAATGGCAAAGGCGCGTTCCTGCGCGCTGAACATTTGCAGCATCGAGGCGAAAAACCCGTGATGAAAGAGCCGCCCCGTCAGCACGTTCGTGATGACGTCGAGCCGCCCGACAAGGTTGAACTGCTGGAACACCATTGCGCAATTCGCGCGCCATTCCAGCAGATCGCGCCCTTTCAGCCGCGTGACGTCATGCCCGCCAAAGCGGATCTCTCCGCTTGTCGGATCGGAAAGGCGGTTGATCATCCGCAGCAGGGTCGATTTGCCGGCCCCGGATCGCCCGATCACCCCGACCATCTGCCCTTGCGGGATGTCGAGAGAGATTTTCGAGACCGCATCGCGCGTCTTGAAGCTTTTCGTGAGCTGGTCGAGCTGGAGCATGGGGCAGGCCCTTGAGAGGTCGTGACAGAAAGCGCGGGGCCGCTTCGATGGCCGCCCCGCGCCCGTTGCTAAGGCGTCTTAGCGCGAGCCTTCCAGCTCACGCTGGCGCATCGCGACGACGTTTTCGAAGAACTCGTGGTTGGTGCGCTCGAAGCCGGGGCCTTCGCCTTGCGAGATCGCCTCGTAGCACTCGCGGTCGGTCTCGTGCAGATTCTCCATCCAGCCGATGACGATCTCTTTGAGATCCTCGGGCAGATCCTTGCGCAGAACCCACGGCCCGTTCGGGATCAGGTTCGAGGTCCAGATGATGCGCAGATCGTTCATGTCGAGAAGGCCGTTATTGACCGCGGTGCGCAGCGCGCCGCGCGAGAAGCCTTCCGATTCTTCGCCCTGACCCGAGGTCCAGGTGACGCCGGCGTCGTATTGGCCGTTCAGAACGGCGGTGATCGCCTGCTCGTGCCCGCCGCCAAAGCCGGTGTTCGAGAAATACGTGTCGATGTCGATGCCTTGCGCTTCCAGCTCGGCTTTCGGGACCAGATAGCCCGAGGTCGAGTTCGGATCGGCGAAGGCGAGCGAGTGGCCTTCCATGCCTTCCAGATCCTCGATCCCGCTATCGGCGCGGGCATACATCATCGCGTAATAGCCGTTCGAGCCATCCGATTCGAGGTTCACGAAGATCGGCTCGACCGCTTCGGGGTCTTGCAGGTAGATGCCCGCATAGCCCGACGCGCCAAGGCTCGCGCTGTCAAGCTGGCCGGCCAGAAGCCCCTGCATGACGCCGGCATAGTCCGAGGCGGGGAACAGCTCGACATTGATGCCGGTCGCTTCCTTGAGTTGCTCGACCATGCAATCGTTGCGGCGCAGGCGGTCGGCCTCGTTCTCGCCGCCCAGCAGGCCGATGCGGAAGGTCGGGTGCTCGGCGCGCCAGTCGGCGAACGCGGCGGGGGCGATGCTGGTCAGCGTCAGCGCGAAAGCGGCCGATGCGGTCAGGGCGCGGCGTGTGATGGTGGTCATGTCGGAACTCCGATGCTGAATGACGGGCCGGCGCGGATCGCCAGCTTTCCGCGGGGACAGCTAGGGCCGGAATGCAACGGATGTTTGACAGGATTGTAACGGTTCCGCGAAAAAGCGCGGCGCGCGTGGGCGGTTCTTGACCGCGCCTTGCCTGCCGGTCAGTCTGCCCGCAAATCGGGCAGCAAGGTAGGGGTTTCGTGACACGGGTTCTTATCACCGGCGGCAATCGCGGGATCGGGCGGGCGATGGCAGAGGACGCGCTCGGCCGCGGATGGGATGTCACGGTGACGCTGCGCGGCGGGAACGCGCCCGAAGGCGCGCGGGCATTGACGCTTGATGTCACCGACCGCGCGGCGCTTGGCGCGGCGGCGGCTGAGATCGGGCCGGTGGATATCCTGATCAATAATGCCGGGATCAACCCCGCCGGCCGCCAGGACCCGCTGGATATGGATTTCGCGCTTTTCGCCGAGGTTCTGGCGGTCAACACGCTTGGCCCTTTGGCGGCGGCGCAGGCGTTCCTGCCCAATCTGCGGGCGGCAGGGGCGGGCCGGATCGTCAATATCTCCAGCCAGATGTCGTTCATGGGCTACCGAAAGCCCGACCAGATCGCCTATCGCGCCTCGAAAGCGGCGCTGAACAAGGTGATGCAGGGGCTGGCGAGCCGGCTCGAGGCCGAGGGAATCCCGGTCGTGCTGGTCGATCCGGGCTGGGTGCGCACCGATATGGGCGGGCCGGCGGCCGAGCTTGACCCTCAGCAAGTCGCGCGCGGTATTCTCGATCTCGCCGCGCGGCTTGAGCTGGCCGATACGGGGCGCTTTTTCCGCCATGACGGGACGGAACGCGCGTTCTAGGCCGTGAGTATTTCTGCGCAGAAGAAACGCTAATCGGGGCGCATCAGAAGCGTGACGCGCTCGGCCGCGAAGAAGGTGGTACCGAATTCGACCGGCTTTCCGTCGGGCGCTGCGTTGATGCTGGTCGTGACGATCAGGGGCGCGCCCTCGCGCAGATGCAGCAATTCTGCCTGCGTGGCCGTAGCCGAGGCGGCGCTGATTCGCGTCTCGGCGCGGGTGAAATCGCTGATCCCGGCCGCGTGCAGCGCGTCTGTCACGGAGGCAAGGCGGCGCAGAGCCTCGTCGAAGCGGGGCAGCATTGCGTGCGGAAACACCGACAAAAACGCGGCGATCGGGTGCGCGTCGGCGGTCGAGACGCCCTCGGCGGCCCAGATCTGCGCCGGGCGGGCAAGATCCAGCGCCTCTGCCTCGCGCGGGGATGCGGCCCGCGCGGTGATCGTCGTAAAGCGCCGGCCCGGCACGCGGCCGGCCAGCTCGAGATTGCGGTGAAAGCGCACGCGCCCGCCGAGGTGGTAATCGACGGGGCGCATCGCAACGAACACCCCTGCCCCGCGTCGCGCCCGGACCATCCCCGATTCGGCAAGCGCGGCCAAAGCGCGCCGCACCGTGTGACGGTTCACTCCGAACCGCGCGGCAAGCACCGCCTCGGTCGGAAGCTGATCGCCGGGCACGGCCTGCTGGCGCACCATATCCGCCGCTATTGCATCGCGGATCGCCTGCCAAAGCGGCGTTCGGTTTTTGGACTGTCGCTTTTCCGTCACTGAAACTTCACCCAATTCTGCTTGAGATCGCGCAGCTCGCGCGCTATCAGATGTCTAGTTGTATAATAGATTGGACAAATCCGCAAGATGTCTGTTCTTCCTCGCGAAAACCCCCATGACCGCCCCGCCTGGATGGGGCTTCTGGCCCGCGCCTGCCCGGAGCTGCTGGCCCGATTGCTGCCCGATCTGCCGGCTCACGAGGTGATCCGCGCGCCGCAGATCGGCACCGTGATGACGCGCGGGCGGATGGGCGGGACGGGCGCCGCGTTCAATCTGGGCGAGATCACCGTGACGCGCTGCACCGTCCAGCTTGAGGGCGGCGCGGTCGGCCACGCTTATGTTCAGGGGCGCGAGAAGGATCACGCGCGCCGTGCCGCAGTGGCTGACGCGATGCTTCAGGGCGAGGGCGCGGCGCAGATCGCGCGCGACGTGCTGGCCCCGCTGGAGGACGCGGAAAACGCGGCGCGCGCAAAGACCGCCCGCCGCGCCGCCGCAACGCGGGTCGATTTCTTCACCATGATGCGCGGAGAGGATGAATGAACGCCCCGAGACTGACCGGCGGTTTCGCCGACCCCGCCGAGGACAGCGCCCGCGCCTTTCGCGCGATCCTCGAGGCGATGGCGCGCCCCGGCATGGCGCAAAGCGTGACCGGGCTCGCCCCGCCGGGCGGGCTCTCGCCGGCTGCGGCCGCTGCCTTGCTGGTTCTGTGCGATCCGACCGCGCCGCTTTACCTCGCGCCCTCGCATGATCTGCCCGAGCTGCGCGCATGGATCACCTTCCAATGCGGCGCGCCGATCGTGCCCGCCGCCGAGGCCGCCTTCGCCCTTGGCGCATGGGACAGCCTGCTGCCGCTGGAACAGTTCGCCCAAGGAACGCCCGAATATCCCGACCGCTCGGCCACGCTGATCGTCGATGGCGGGCCCGCCTGCCCCGCGCGGCTGACTGGCCCCGGCATTGACGGCGCGCGCGAGGCCGCGCTGCCGGACCCCGAGGCAATGGCGGCGAATAACGCGCGCTTCCCGCTTGGCGTTGATTTCATCCTCGCGGATGGCGCGGCTTTGCGCGCAATCCCGCGTTCAACCCGGATCGAGGTGCTGGCATGTATGTAGCGGTCAAGGGCGGCGAGAAGGCGATCGCCGCCGCGCATCAATGGCTTCGGGACGAAACGCGCGGGCCGCGCGATCTGCCGCGCCTGACCTCGTCCCAGATCGCAGGCCAGCTTGGCCTTGCGGTGGCGCGGGTCATGGCGGAGGGCTCGCTTGCCGATCCGGCGCTCGCGTCGCTGGCGATCACGCAGGCGCGGGGGGATCTGGTCGAGGCGGTGTTCCTGATCCGCGCCTATCGCACCACCCTGCCGCGCT
>JAUNRZ010000231.1 GCA_030539455.1 Paracoccus sp. (in: a-proteobacteria)
CGGGGCGGGTATAGGCGCGCTATCTGAACGGGCGTTCAATAAAGGGGGAGAGCTGCCTTATGTTCACGCAAGGGATGGAATTCGATCTGGGCGAGGATGTGAACGCGCTGCGCGAGATGGTGCATCGCTGGGCGCAGGAACGTGTCAAGCCGCTCGCCGCCGAGATCGACCGAGAGAACGCGTTTCCAAACGATCTGTGGCCCGAGATGGGCGAGCTCGGCCTTCTGGGCATCACCGTGCCGGAAGAATTCGGCGGCTCGGGCATGGGTTATCTCGCCCATGTCATCGCGACCGAGGAAATCGCGCGGGCCTCGGCGTCGGTCTCGCTGTCCTATGGCGCGCATTCCAATCTCTGCGTCAACCAGATCAAACTGAACGGCACGGACGAGCAGCGGCGCAAATACCTCCCCGATCTCTGCTCGGGCGCTGCGGTCGGCGCGCTTGCGATGTCGGAAGAGGGCGCGGGCTCGGACGTCGTGTCGATGAAGCTGCGGGCCGAGAAGAAGAACGACCGCTTCGTGCTCAACGGCAATAAATACTGGATCACGAACGCCCCCGAGGCGCAGACGCTCGTGGTTTATGCCAAGACCGACCCCGAGGCGGGCAGCAAGGGCATCACCGCCTTCATCGTCGAGCGCGGCATGGACGGCTTCACCACCTCGCCCCATTTCGACAAGCTCGGGATGCGCGGCTCGAACACGGGCGAGCTGATCTTCGAGAATTGCGAGATCCCGTTCGAGAACATTCTCGGCGAGGAAGGGCGGGGCGTGCGCGTTCTGATGTCGGGGCTCGATTACGAACGGCTCGTGCTGTCGGGGATCGGCACCGGGATCATGGCCGCCTGTCTCGACGAGGTCATGCCCTATCTTGCCGAGCGCAAGCAGTTCGGCCAGCCGATCGGCAGCTTCCAACTGATGCAGGGCAAGATCGCCGATATGTATGTCGCGCTGAACACCGCGCGCGCCTATGTCTACGAGGTCGCGCGCGCCTGCGATGCGGGGCGCGTCACGCGGCAGGATGCGGCGGGGGCTGTGCTTTACGCCTCGGAACAGGCGATGGTTCAGGCCCATCAGGCCGTGCAGGCGCTTGGCGGGGCAGGGTTCCTGAACGATTCGGTCGTCTCGCGCCTCTTCCGCGACGCCAAGCTGATGGAGATCGGCGCCGGCACCTCGGAAATCCGCCGGATGCTGATCGGGCGCGAATTGATGGGGCTTGTCTCTTAATCCGCCGCAAAGGCGCAACCCGAAGGAGTGCTCTTGTGATTTGCCGTTCCAGCCTCGCCGCCGCCTTCGCTCTCGCGCTTTCTCACGCGCCCGCCTTGGCCGATGATCTGCCGCAATACGACCCGGCCATTCTTGCGGCTTGCCTTGCCGGCACCGAGGGCGCGGCGCGCGAGGATTGCATCGATGCGGGCCTAACCGAGTGCCTCGCGCAGGAGGCGGATACCACGGTCGCGATGATGTCGTGCCTTAGTGCCTCGCTTGGCGATTGGGATGCGCGGCTGAACCAGACCTACCGCGAGGCGATGGAGCGCGCCCGCGCGCGCGGCACCCATAACGCGCTGCGCCAAAGCCAGCGGGACTGGATCACCCACCGCGATCAAAGCTGCGAGAAAGCCGCCGAAGAGGCCGGCGGCGGGACCGCCGCCGCCCTTATCATCGAGGACTGCATCAGGCAGGAAACCGCCCGGCAGACGCTCGTTCTGGAAGCGGCGCGCGATGCACGCTGAGCCCGCGCGCCGCGCGATATGCCGCCCATAATGTCGGAGAACAGTCGATGAAACTCACCTCTGCCGCCCTGACCAGTTCGGAAAGCTACCGCGCCAATCGCGCCGCGCATATGGAATTGCTCGATCAGGTGCGCGGCGCCGCCGAGGCGGCCGCTGCGGGCGGCGGCGCTGCCGCGATCGAGCGCCACGCCGCGCGCGGCAAGATGCCACCGCGCGAGCGTGTGGCGAATTTGCTCGACCCCGGCTCGGCGTTTCTGGAAATCGGCGCGACCGCCGCGCACCAGATGTATGACGGCGCGGCGCCCGGCGCGGGGATCATCGCCGGGGTAGGGCGCGTGCACGGGCTCGACGTGATGGTGGTGGCCAATGACGCGACGGTGAAGGGCGGCACCTACTACCCGATGACGGTGAAAAAACACCTCCGCGCGCAGGAGATCGCCGAGGCGTGCAACCTGCCCTGTATCTATCTGGTTGATAGCGGCGGCGCGAACCTGCCCAATCAGGACGAGGTGTTCCCCGACCGCGACCATTTCGGGCGCATCTTCTACAATCAGGCGCAGATGTCGGCCAAGG
>JAUNRZ010000055.1 GCA_030539455.1 Paracoccus sp. (in: a-proteobacteria)
GGGGGACCGCAAGCCCTATGGCGCGCGCGGCGAGGGAGGCGATCGTAAGCCTTACGCCAGCGGGGGCGGGGCTCGCTCGCGCGGTGATGGCGAGGGCAAACCGTATGCGCCTCGTGGCGCCGAGAAGGGCCCGGGGCGCAAGCCTTATGGCGCGCGCGATGGCGAGCAGGGCGGGCGTAAGCCCTATTCCTCGCGGCAGGGCGGCGCCGGGCAGGACCGCAAGAATTTTGCTGGCGGCGGTGAAAACCGCGGCTTCGGCAAGCCGGGAGGCGGCGGGTTTCGCGGCAAGCCGGGCGGCGATGGCGGCGCGCGGTTTGGTGGTAAGGGGCCGGGCGGGGGGCGCTCGGGTGGCGGCGGATCTGGCGGGCCCCGTTCGGGGCCGCGCGGCGGGGGGTCGAAAGGCGGCTCGGGCGGCCGCTGATAACCCGCGAAGGTAAAGGAAGGGCCGCGTTTTGCGGCCCTTTCCTATTTGGTCAGGATCAGCTTTCCCGCGCGTGTGATGCGCAAATTATAGACGCTATCGTTCAGCACGATCAGCGCCTGCGCGCCGCCTTGGGTCAAAGCCCGCGCATCATGGGCGGGCAGGGATTGCAGCGGCAGAATGCCGGGCCCGGTGAACTCGGCGGGGCGTGTGGCGGTCATCTGAAGGCTCCTCTCAAGGGTGATTGTGATAAGCCTGACTGAAACGCTCGCCTATGTCAAAGTAAAAGAGTCGGATATAGCGCGAAGGCGATATTCCGCTACTCCTCACTCAGGCAGGCGACGATGGTATCCGCCAATTCGCCCACCAGATTGCCGTAAAGCTGGGCCGAGGGGTTTTTCGTCGCGCCCTCGGGGTCGAGCGTGCCGCCAAGCCGGACATCGGTCCCCTCGATCATCCGGCTGATCAGCAGCGGGTTGTGATTCGCCTCGGCAAAGGCGCAGATCGCGCCCTGATCGACGATCTGGGTCTGGATCTCGCGAAGGCGCCCGGCTGCGGGATCGCTCGCATCGCCCTCGGACAGAGCAATCGCAGGGCTGAGGCCAAAATGGTCGGTGAAATAGCCGTAAGCGTCATGGAACACGACGAAATTCTGATCGCGATGCGGGGCGAGCTTTTCTGCGATCTCTGCCTCGAGCTGCTCGATCTCGGCCGACGCCGCCTCGGCATTGGCGCGGTATGTGTCGGCATTGTCCGGGTCGAGCGCGGCAAGATGATCGGCGATCAGCGGCAGCCAGCCCGCCGCATTCTGCGGGTCCAGCCAGATATGCGGGTCGATCCCGTCATGGCTGTGCCCTTCCTCTTGATGATCGTGACCATGTTCGGCCGAATGCAGTGCGCCGTCTGCAAAGGGCTGGAGATGCGTTGCGTCCAGATCAATCAGCGTCAGCTTTGCGATATCCTCGGTCCCCTCGACCGCGCGTTCCAGCCACGGCGTCAGCTCGGCGCCGACCCAGATCAGCAGATCGCCGCGCCGCAGCGCGCGCGCCTGCGAGGGGCGAAGCTGGAAATCATGGGCGTTGGCGCCGGTATCGAGCAGCAATTCCGGCTCGCCGAGATCGCCCATCACCTGCCGAACCAGCGAATCGACCGGCGCGATATCGGTCAGCACCAAGGGCGCATCCGCCGCCGCTGGCGTGGCAAAGGCGGCGATCGCCGCGGGGATGAGTATTTTCTTCATTGCGATTCCTTTGCTTGAGGATACGGCTCGATCTAGATATGTTATAGCATAACGTCTACCGGATACGTGATACTATAACAATGCCCAATGAGCCAGATATTTTCGCCCACCACGATCACAGCGCCTGCCGCCATGCGGCGATGCGGCGGGCCGAGGTCCGCGTGCGCGAGCGCGGGCTGCGCATGACCCCGGTGCGCAAGCGCGTGCTGGAGTTCCTGCTGGAAGAACACCGCGCTCTCGGCGCTTACGAGGTGCTGGAGCGTCTTGCGGCCGAGGGGTTTGGCAAGCAGCCGCCGGTCGCCTATCGCGCGCTCGATTTTCTGGTCGAGGCGGGGCTGGCGCATCGCGTCCAGCGGCTCAACGCCTTCGCGGCGTGCCAGCACACGGGCGACGCGCACGCGCCTGCGTTCCTGATCTGCCGCAATTGCCGCGCGATTGCCGAGGCCGATGCCAGCGATCTGCGCGCTCATCTCGGCGATCTGGCCGCCGCGCATGGCTTCACGCCCGAGCGCAGCACGATCGAGGCGCTGGGGCTTTGCAACGCCTGTCTCGCGGAAGGCGCGGGCGCCGGGGCGGAGCCATGAGCCGGCTGATCGAGGCGCGCGCGCTGAGCGTCCATCACCGCGACGCCGCCGGCCCTGCGCTGAGCGATGTCGATTTTCACATCGATTCGGGCGAGATTGTCACCGTGCTGGGGCCGAACGGGTCGGGCAAATCAACGCTCGTGCGGGCGGTTCTGGGCCATCTGAAGCCGTCCGCCGGCACGGTGACGCGGCGCGCGGGCCTGCGAATCGGCTACGTCCCGCAGCGCGTTCATGTCGATGACCGGATTCCCATCTCGGTCAGGCGCTTTTTATCGCTGCCCGTGCGGGTCAGCGCCGCCGAGGCCGCGCGGGTGCTGGCCCGCACCGGCGTTGCGGGGCTAGAGCCGCAGCCGATCACCCGGCTCTCCGGCGGCCAGTTCCAGCGCGTCTTGCTGGCGCGCGCGCTGCTGGGCGCGCCCGATCTGCTGGTGCTGGACGAGCCGACCCAGGGGCTCGACCAGCCCGGCATGGTCGCGTTCTACCGGCTGATTGACGAGATCCGGCGCGAGACCGGCGCTGCCGTGCTGCTGGTGAGCCATGATCTGCTGGTCGTCATGCGCGCATCAGACCGGGTTCTTTGTCTCAACGGCCATGTCTGCTGTCAGGGCACGCCGCAAAATGTCAGCGCCGCGCCGGAATATCGCGCGCTGTTCGGGCCCGGAGACGCGGCGACGCTGGCGCTTTACCGGCACGAGCATGACCACGACCACGATGGCGGCGCGGCGCAGCTTCAGGGCCACGCGCATTCACGTGGCCCCGGTTGCGCCCATCACCGCTCGGTCCGCAACACAGATGAGGCCCGCAATGCTTGACGATTTCGTGGTGCGCGCGGGCCTTGCCGGGATTGCGCTCGCCCTTGCGGCCGGGCCGCTGGGCAGCTTCGTCGTGTGGCGGCGCATGGCTTATTTCGGCGATGCGACCGCGCACGCCGCGATCCTCGGCGTCGCGCTGGCCTTCGGGTTTGGCGTCTCGGTCTATGCCGGCACGCTCGCCGTGGCGCTGCTGGTCGCCTATGCGGTCGCGCAGCTCGGCAATCGCGGCGAGGCGATGGACACCGCGCTTGGCGTCATCTCGCACGGCGCGCTGGGGGCGGGGCTGGTGGCGGCCAGCTTCGTGCCCGCGCTGCGGCAGGACCTGTCCTCGTGGCTGTTCGGGGATATCCTGCTGGTCGGGCGCGGTGATCTCGTCTGGATCTGGGGCGGAGCGCTTGCCGTGCTGGCCCTGCTGCTGTGGCGCTGGCAGCGCCTGCTGACCGCCACGATGAACGAAGAGCTCGCGATGGCCGCAGGGATCAACCCGAGGCTCGAGCGGCTGGTGCTGACCGTCGCGCTGGCCGTGACGGTCGCGGTCGCGATTCGCATTGTCGGCGCTTTGCTGGTCTCGGCGATGCTGATCATCCCGGCCGCCGGCGCGCGGCAGATCGCGCGCGGGCCGGAACATATGGCCGCGCTAGCGACCGCCATCGGCGCCGCTGCGGTCATCGCCGGGCTGATGGCGAGCCTTTACGCCAATACGCCTGCCGGCCCCTCGATGGTGCTGGCCGGAGCGCTGCTTTTCCTCGTTTGCCTCGCGTTCCGGCGCGTATAGGTGCCTTCTTGCCACAGATGCCCCAAGCCGCGCAGAGCGCCGGAACCGGGCCGCCGCTAGGTTGTTGTGAAATATGCAACAGTTACAGCAAGCCTGCGGTGTGTTTGGATTATCTAGTTTCAAAGGCCCGAGGATTGTGAGACTGTCGCCACGATGCTGCTGGAAACAGCAGCCTTCACAAGCAAAGACACGGAGCATGATCATGAAAAAAGTTGCTACCTTCGCCCTGGCCCTCGGCCTGACCGCCTCGACCGCTTTCGCCGGTGGCTATGTTGCCCCGGTCGTCGAAGTTGAGCCGGTTGTTGTTGACACCCGTCCGGCCGGCACCAACGCTGGCTTCATCGTCCCGGCGCTGCTGGCTCTGGCCGTTATCGCCGCCATCGCCTCGGACTCGAGCGACGACAGCTAATCCTTGCTTTCGCATGGATGAGATCGGGCTGGCCATCGCGCCAGCCCTTTTTCTTTTTGCGCGATAGCATTGCTTGACAGAATGTTAAAAACCCGGCCAAAGGCCGGGTTTTTTAACTGGTTCGCAGACGGACAGTCAGGGCCGGATTGTCTGGACGATAACGTAGCCCAGCTGCGGGCCGATCCACTGCCGTGAAAGCGGGATCTGGCCGTCAGCGGTGACGAGGTAGCTGTTCTGCACCGCCAGCCCGCCTGGCCCTTGGCAGGTTTCGGCGACCTGCGTGCCGCGCCAGTTGTGTCCAGCGAAGGCGTAATTCTGCCCCTCGCCCACCGCGATGGTGCATTGCAGCGGCAGCGGGCGCTCGACCCCGTCGCCGGTGATATAGCGCATCACCCGCTCGGCGCGGCCACTTTGTCGGGCGCGGATCAGGGCGGCGCTGTTCTGCACCTCGGCGACCGAAAGGTCATGCCCCAGACCGCGCGTTCCGGTCAGCATCCCGCCGCGCATGATGAACGCCTGCTGGTTCGCGGTCATATAGGTCCGCATCCCGGCATTCTCGCCCATCATTGCCATGACCTGAGCCGATTCCGCCGATTCGAGCACCGCAAGAAGCAGCGGCCCCGCATTCGCCGCCAAAGCGCGCGCCGCCATTGCATCGGGCGTGTCAGCCTGCGCGGGCGCGGCTGCTGGCGTCTCGCCGCCCCGTGCAGGCAGCATCTGCCCTGCCGCTTGCCGCAGAATGCCGAACCCCGAGGCGTCCTCTTGCGGAGCGTTCCCGCACGCCGCGACCGAAAGGCCAAGCGCGAGCATCAGAGCGGGTTTGAGTGCCGTCATTGTCATCGCCAGAACCTTCCCCAGCCATCATAAAGCTCGCCCGCGTGATTGCGGCGCACCGTCTCGTAAAGTCGCCCGTCCACGTCCAGGCGAACCCCGCCGTCACGGTTGAGCGAGCGCAGCGTCCCGCCCACCGTCCGCCGCGAGGGCTGGCCGGTCGCCCACGACATCGGCGCCGAAATGATGATGCCCTTGTCGAAAGAGCCCTCGCCGAACGCCTCGCGGCTCATATCGGTCTTGGTCGCATAGGCGCCGACGCGCCAGCCATTCTCGAACTCGCGGTTCACCGTGACGGTCGCGCCGACATCTCCGGCCAGATAGCGGCCCGCGTCGATCTGACCCCAGAACCCGTTGCCGAAATCGTAATAGGCCGAGACGTGGCCTGTCGTTGTCTCATAGTCCCGGAAGCTGAACAGCATGTCGAAATCGCGCTTGCGGACATGACTCACTTCGGCCCCCAGCCCCAGCCGCGAGGTCGCGGGCTTCCACAGCGCCTCGGCCGAGATCCCGCCATACATCGGCTCAAGAAGGCCGGCGGTGATGCGGGTATAGACCGCCTCGGTCGGCTGCGCGTAATAGGCGAGCGTCAGATGCGGGATATGCGGGCTTCTGTTGCCGGTATACATCCGCCAGTCCGAGCGCACCCGCGGCACGCCCATCGGGCCAAGATCGTCGCCCTGCTCAAGATATTCCTCGGGCGTCAGGCGGCCCGGCCCGTCCTGATCCATGTTCCCGAACGCCCGCTGGCGGATCGCGCCGGACAGCACCAGCCCCGGCGTGATGTGATAGCGGGCCGAGGCTTCCGCGCCGATCTCGTAGTTGATCGGCCGCTCGGGATCGAACATGCCAAACCGCGTATAGGGCCCGACCGACCACCGAAACCGCGGGTAAAGCCCGTGGGTCGGGACCAGCCCGGCGGGGCGGGGCGCTGCGTCCGTGATGGCGGCGGCCTGCGCGATATTGGCGCTTGCGGTGTTCTCGAGCCGCTCGACATCGCTGCGGCGGAGCGTGACGGAGGAGGTCGCCAGACCGCGCTCCATCGAGGTGATGGTGAAGGTCTCGACCGAGGGCGGCAGCGCGCGCGTCATCAGCCGGGCGGTGCGACCCACGGCCTGCGCCTGCGGCATATAGCGGTTGTTCTGGACCCGGACCTCGGCATGGGTCGGGCCAAGCACCATCGCTTGCAGCTCTTGCCCCTCGTTTTCCAGCGCGCCTGCGAGCGCGGTCTGGATCGCAGGTTGCGCGGTCGGATCGGCAGACCAGGCGCCGGACCAGCCCTCGGGATCGGCGCCTTGTGCGGGGCGGGGGCGAACCGGGGCGGGGGCGGGCTCGAGCCCCGAGGGGAACGGTGATTGCCGCGCGTTCAAGGCGAAATTGATCTGCGCGCCGAACACCTCGCCGCCGATCGTGTAGGCGGAAACACCGTAGGTCTCGCCGATCTGGTAGTTCACCGCGAGGTTGAAGCGGCCCGGCTCGGGTTTGCCCTCGCCGACCTCAAGCTCGTAATCGTCGTGGCTGTATTCGCCGACCACGCTCAGCCGGTCGGTGGCCTGCCATGCGACCGAGGCAAACGGGCGGGCGGGCCCAGTGAACCACTGATCGTAATTCGGCCGCCCGCCTTCGTCGCCATATTCCGTCTCGCGCCACGCGCCGGCCAGCCGGCCCCAGCCAACCCCCGCAGTCACGCGAATGTTATCGGTCACGGATTTGGTGGCGACCAGATACTCGGCCGAATAGACGCCAGTTCCCATGAAATCGCGCAGACCGACGGCGACGGCGGGACGCCAGCCCTGCTCGCCCACGATCTGGTAATGCACGTCAAAGCTGCGGTCCCACAGATAGCCGAGCCGCTGATCGACCCCGTCCATCCTGGTATAGCGCAGCGCGGCGGTCAGGCCGGGCGAGACCTGAAAAAGGAGCGTGTTACGCTGCCCGTATTCCGAATAATTGATGCTCCCGCCCAGCGTTCCTTCGGCAAAAGCCTCGGCGGTCGGCGTGTCGACCCCGCCGGGCAGGCCGTAGGTATTGACCTGGCGGGCAATCGTCGGCTGCGCGAAGGCGGGAAGATGTCCAAGCGCAAGGGCAAGCGCGGTCGAGGTCAGAAGAGTCGGGCGAAATCGCATGAGCATATCCTTGGCAAGCCGCCCGCATCATAGCGGCATGACGATTTGGGCGCCAATCACAGATGGCTTTCGCCCGCGCTTGTGGCGCAGAGGCCACAATCGCGGGAAGTGGTCGCGCCGGCCAGCACCGCGCGGGCCGAGCCCGCCCGGCGCCGTCTGCCTCAGCTTGCCGAGGCGGCGCTTGCCGGCGCCGCGCCGACCGACGCGCAGCCGGGCCCGCTTCCGCCGGCCGAGCGCAGATGCGCGCTCAGCGCGAACCGCTCGCCCGACATGCTGTCCTGACAGGGCGTGTTGCGGATGTTGAGCGTAAAGACGCGGCCCGCGTGCTCGCCGACATATTCGACCCCGCCCGCGTAAACGATCCGCTGGACCGCGATATTGCGGCCGGACTGGTTATCGGGCGTGATGTAGCGCGCCGTGTTGCCGGAAATCTCGACCGTCCAGAACGGCTCGTTCCCGCGCGCAACGAAGCTGGTGTTTTCCAGCGTGACGCGCTCGGCCGTCGAGACGGCGCGGCGCTCGGTGCCGTCGACCTCGATCGCGACCTCCAGCGGCGAGACCGCGGGCGCGGCGAGGGTCGGCGGGCCTGCGGGGGCGGCCGGCTCGGCCGGCGCTTCGGGCGCGCGGTCCCACGGCATCGCAAAATCCTGATCGCCGCACGCGGCCAGCGAAAGCGGCAGAAGAAGCGCCGCGAGGCGAAGTTTCATAATCACGAATGTCCCCCGATCTGGTTTTGCCACAGGCTTAGCCGAAAGCCGCGCGCGTCGGCAAGGCCGCTGCGTGAGGGGCGGGCCGGGGCGGCGGCTCCTTGCCCGAGCGGGCGCTTCTCAGCAGTTCGGCACATTCACCGCCAGCCCGCCCAGCGAGGTTTCCTTGTATTTCTCGGACATATCCTCGCCGGTCTGGCGCATCGTCTCGATCGCCGAATCGAGCGGCACGAAATGCGTGCCATCGCCGCGCAGCGCAAGGCTCGCGGCAGAGACGGCCTTGACCGCGCCGAGCCCGTTTCGCTCGATACACGGCACCTGCACGAGGCCCTTGACCGGATCGCAGGTCATGCCGAGGTGATGTTCCAGCGCGATTTCGGCCGCGTTCTCGATCTGCGCGGGCGTGCCGCCCAGCACCGCCGCAAGCCCGGCCGCCGCCATCGCCGAGGCGCTGCCGACCTCGGCCTGACAGCCGCTTTCGGCGCCCGAGATCGAGGCATTATGCTTGATGATCCCGCCAATCGCGGCGGCCGTCAGCAGGAACTCGGGCAAATCGCGCTCGGACGCGCCGGGGACATGGCTCAGCCAATAGCGGATCACCGCCGGCACGACGCCCGCCGCGCCGTTGGTTGGCGCGGTGACGATCTGCCCGCCCGCCGCGTTTTCCTCGTTCACCGCCATCGCATAGGTGGACATCCAATCGTTGATCACATGCGGCGCGGTCAGGTTGCGCTGCGCCTCGGCATTCAGGCTGTCGCGGATCGCGGCGGCGCGGCGCTTGATGTTGAGCCCGCCGGGAAGCGTGCCGGTGGTCGCGAGCCCGCGCTCGATACTGTCGTTCATCACCTGCCAGATGCGCGTGATGCCTTTGTCGATTTCGGCGCCCGAGCGCGATGTCAGCTCGTTCGCGCGCTTCATCGCGGCAATCGACAGGCCCGAGCGCGCCGCCATCTCGAGCATCTGCGCGGCGGTGTCGAACGGGTAGGGGACCGGCGCGCCCTGAGGGGCTTTCTCGCCGGCCTGAAGCTCTGCCTCGGTCAGAACGAAGCCGCCACCGATCGAATAATAGGTCTCTTGCGCGATGATGTCGCCCTGATCGTCCGTGGCCCTCAGAACCATTCCGTTGGCGTGGCCCTTCAGTCGGTTCTCGAAATCGAAGACAAGATCGCGCTCGGGGTCAAAGCGCAGATCACCGAACCCCTCGGGGCGCAGCGTGCGGGTCTCGCGATTGGCCTCAAGCGCGGCCTCGGCGGCGTCGCGGTCCATCGTCTCTGGCACGAAACCCGCCAGGCCGAGGATCGTCGCGCGGTCGGTCGCGTGGCCCTTGCCGGTGAAGGCGAGGCTGCCGTGGAGACTGGCGCGCAGGCCGCTGACCTTGAAGGGCTGGGCGCGCAGATGGTCCAGAAACCGCGCCCCGGCGATCATCGGGCCCATCGTATGGGATGAGGACGGCCCGATGCCGACCTTGAACAGATCAAAAACTGAAAGGAACATGAGCAAACTCCGCGCGTTGCGGGACACTCTACCGGCGCTGCTGAAGATAGCAACGGCGGTTCATGGCGCGTCAGGCCGCGCTTGCCTTATTATTAGGCATTTGACTAAAAGACGGGCAGAAAGCCCGGTATCTGCGGATCAGGGAAGATTAACGCGCACCGCGCTGCTTTTCGCGCCGCCTTCTGCGCCATAGGACCGAGGCCATGACCACGACCGCAATCACGATCGGCGATCAGACGCTCGGCCCGCCGGTTTTTCTGGCGCCGATGGCGGGGATCACCGATCTGCCGTTCCGGCGCGCCGTCGCGCGATTCGGCGCGGGGCTGGTCGTGTCGGAAATGGTCGCCTCGACCGAGATGGTGACTTCCCGCCCTTCGCCCCGCGCATCGGCTCGGGCGCGGGCGTTGACCGAGGCGGGCGCGGTGCCGGTCTCGGTCCAGATCGCCGGGCGCGAGGCCGGGCCGATGGCCGAGACGGCGCGGATCGTCGCGGATATGGGCGCGCGGATCATCGACATCAATATGGGCTGCCCGGCCAAGAAGGTGACGGGCGGGCTCTCGGGCGCGGCGCTGATGCGCGATCTCGACCACGCGCTGCGGCTGATCGAGGCGGTGCGCGGCGCGGTCGATCTGCCGGTGACGCTGAAGATGCGGCTCGGCTGGGACGATGACAGCCTGAACGCGGCAACCCTTGCCGCGCGGGCGCGCGATGCGGGGGTTGCGATGCTGGCCGTGCATGGCCGCACGCGCGCGCAGTTCTACAAGGGGCGCGCGGATTGGCGGGCGATCCGCTCGGTCGCGAACCTGCCCGGTCGCCCGCCGCTGGCGGCGAATGGCGACATCGTCTGCGCCGCATCCGCCCGCGCCGCCCTCGCCGCCTCGGGGGCCGAGGCGGTGATGGTCGGGCGCGGCGCGCAGGGCGCGCCCTGGGCGCTGGCCGAGATCGCCCACCAGCTTTTCGGCGCCGCCGCGCCCGATATCCCGCAAGGGCCCGCTCTGGCCGATCTGGTGGCGCAGCATTACGACGAGATGCTGGGCTTTTACGGCACTGATCCGGGCCTGCGCGTCGCGCGCAAGCATCTCGGGTGGTATGCCGACCGCTCGGGCGCGCCCGGCCGGGCCGAGCTGATGCGCACTGACAGCCCGGACGCGACATTGCGCCTGATCCGCATCCTCTTTTCCAGCGCGCCCGGGCCGGCCCGATCCGCAGGCGCGGCATGACCGAGGGCTGGGCAGGGCCGGGCTTTGACGCGCTGCCGCTGCCGGCGATCATCCTTGATGGCGCGCTGAAGATCGCGGCGGTGAACGATGCGGCCGAGCAATGGCTCCATCTTTCGCGGAGGGCTGCTCTGGGGCGCGCGCTGGACGCCGCGCCGATCCGCGCAAGGCTGCGGATCACGCCCGACCCCGCCGACCTGATCGCCCGGATGCGCCGCGAGGGCCGGGGCCTGCTCACACGGCCGGGCGCGGTGTTCGATCTCGCCGACCGCTCGGGCGGGCATCGCAGCCGCCGCGCCGATCTGCATATCGGCCCTGCGCCGGACCCGGCAGGGGACGAGGCTGGCGCGATCATCCTCATCTCGCCGTCCGAGCCGATGGGCGGCGCCGGTCCCGGCCACGCCGCCCGCGCCGCCGCGCGTCAGGCCATCGGCATGGCCGAGATGCTGGCCCATGAGATCAAGAACCCGCTCGCCGGTATTCAGGGCGCGGCGCAGCTTCTGGCGATGGGGCGGGGCGGCGAGGATTGCGAGTTGCTTGACCTCATCGTCGCGGAATCGCGCCGCATCGTCGCGCTGCTTGAACAGGTCGAGCGGTTCGGCGACACGACCGCGCCCGACTGCGAGCCGGTGAACCTCCACGATGTGCTTGAACGCGCGCGCAAGACGGCCGCTTTGGGCGCCGCGAAGGGGATGCGGATCGTGACCGATTACGATCCGTCCTTGCCGCCCGCGCTGGCCGATGCGGACCAGATCATGCAGGTGCTGCTGAACCTTCTCACGAACGCAGCCGAGGCGATCACGCGCGGCGCGCCAGAGGGCGGCGCCGGCACGATCCGCCTGCGCAGCTTTTACGATGGCGCGCTGCGGCTGGCCGAGGGCGATGCGCCCAGCCGCCATCTGCCGCTTCATATCGAGGTCGAGGATGACGGGCCGGGCATTCCGGCCGAGATCGCCGGCCAGATCTTCGAGCCGTTCGTCTCGGGCCGCGAGAACGGCACCGGGCTTGGCCTCGCGCTCATCTCGAAGATCATGACCGATCATGGCGGCTGGGTGCAGGTAAGCTCGCGCCCCGGTCGCACGGTTTTCCGCATCTCGCTACCGAAGGCTTAGACGATGGACGGCACCGTTCTGATTGCAGATGACGACCGCAGCATTCGCACCGTTCTGACGCAGGCGCTGACCCGAGCGGGGTGCCGCGTCCATGCGACCGGCAGCTTGCAGCAATTGCTGCGCTGGGCCGAGGAAGGGCGCGGCGATCTGGTGGTGACGGATGTGATGATGCCGGACGGGAACGGGATCGATCTGATCCCCGCGATCCGCCGCGCGCGCCCCGATCTGCCGGTGATCGTGATCTCGGCGCAAAATACGATGGTGACTGCGCTGCGCGCCGCCGAGGCCGAGGCGTTCGAGTATCTGCCGAAGCCCTTCGATCTGCCTGATCTGCTTGGCAAATCGCGCGAGGCGCTGGCTCGCCGCGCCCGCCGTGCACCGACCGAGGCCGAGCCGCCTTCTACGCTGCCCGAGGAAGGGCAGGGCGCGGCGCTATCGCTGATCGGCCATGCGCCGTCGATGCAGGCGCTGTTCCGGCTGGTGGCGCGGATCGTCAATGCCGATCTGCCGGTGGTCGTCAGCGGCGCGCCCGGCACCGGCAAATCGACGCTCGCGCGCGCCTTGCATGCGTTCTCGGACCGGCGCGGGGCGGGGCTTGCGGTGCTGACTCCCGCCGATGGCGGCGCGGCGGCGATCGAGGCGGCCTTCGCGCGCGCTGCGGGCGGAACGCTGCTGATCGAGAATCCGGCCGGGTTCGACGCGCAGGCGCAGGCGCGGCTGCTGGCTGCGATCGAGGCAGCGGACAGGCCGGAAGATGGGTCGGCCTCAGGCGCGGACAACCCCGGCCCTCGCGTTGTTGCGACGATGGAGGCGGATCCGCAGGCGGCGGTGGAGAACGGTGCGCTGCGCGCAGATCTCTTTTATCGTCTGGCCGGTGTGCGGGTGGACATCCCGCCTTTGACCGCGCGCCTCGACGACATTCCCGCCCTCGCGGCGCATCTGATGGCGCGGGCCGAGGCGCAGGGCATCGCGCCTCGCCCGCTGGGGGGCGAAGCGCTGGCAGCGCTGCGGGCGCATCATTTCCCCGGCAATGTGCGCGAGCTCGACAATCTGCTGCGCGCGCTTGCGCTGACCGGCTC
>JAUNRZ010000232.1 GCA_030539455.1 Paracoccus sp. (in: a-proteobacteria)
CTGGGCGATCCGATGGTGTCCGAGGAATATGTGATCGCCTTCGGCTGGGCGAGCCAGCAGGATCTCGACGACATGGTGAGCCTTGCCCTGCGGGTGAATGATTTCCTTTCGGGTGTGTTTTACGGGGTCGGGATCAAGCTGGTCGATTTCAAGATCGAGATCGGGCGGATCTGGGACGGCGATTACATGCGCCTGATCGTCGCCGACGAGATCAGCCCGGACAGTTGCCGGCTCTGGGACGTCAAGACCGGGCAGAAGCTGGACAAGGACGTGTTCCGCCGCGATCTGGGCAATCTGACCGACGCCTATACCGAGGTCGCGCGCCGACTGGGTCTGATGCCCGCGACGCCGATGAACAAGCCGCAACTGATCAACTGAAAGGCCGGTCGATGAAAGCGCGTGTGACGATCATGCTGAAAGACGGTGTTCTCGACCCGCAGGGCGAGGCGATACGGCACGCTCTGGGCGGGCTCGGCCATCGCGGCGTTGCCGGCGTCCGGCAGGGCAAGGTGATCGAGCTCGAGCTCGACGGCGACGATCCAGAGGCCGCGAAGGCCGAGGTGGCGCGGATGTGCGAGGGCTTGCTCGCGAATACGGTGATCGAGAAATACGCGGTCGAGATCGTCTGAGAGCGCCGGGGGCCAGCCCCCGGACCCCCGGAGTATTTGCGCGCAGAAGAAAGGGGCGGCGCCCGCGCGGTGCGGCCAGAAAAAACCCCCGCCGGGAAGGGCGGGGGTTTCGTTTTTCAGTCTCGCCGCCTTAGCGGGTGGAGGCGAGCAGGTCGGTGATCCGGCGGACCGATGCGCGGCGGTTTTCACGCTCGGCATAGGGGGTCTGGATCTTGAGATATTCCTCGCCGTACCCCTGAACGATGAGGTTCTCGGGCGGGACGTCGAAATACTCGGTCAAGGCGAGCGCGACCGATTCGGCGCGGCGATCCGACAAAGCGAGGTTGAACGTCGCCGAGCCGACCGCATCGGTGTGGCCCTCGACCAGGAAGATCTCGCGCGGGTTGCGGCGGATGGCGTCCTGGATGACGGTGCCGAGCGTCGCGAGGCTGCGCGCCTGATCGGGGGTGATCGCCGCCGACGCGGTGTCGAAGGTGATCGCGTCAATGTCGATCGGTGCCACAAGGTTGCGCACCTCGGGGATGGTCCGCACCTGGTTCAGCGTGAAGCCGCGCGTGATCTGCGCCTCGCGCTGAAGGGCGGCGCGGAGCGCGGCCTCATCGGTCGCCGAGGGTTGCGCGGCGGGCTGGGCGGGCGCTGCGGGCAGGTCCGCCACGCGCACCGGCTCGACCGGCACCGTCTCGTCGATCAGCGTGGTCTCGGTCCCGTCGGCGGCGATATGCACGCGCCGCAGCACGGCCAGATCGGCGCCGCGAATGGTGATGACGCGGCTGCCATCCTCGCGCGTGACCGTGGTGCGCGACGAGCCGTCCGAGAAGTTCTCGGTCTGCACCGTGGCACCCGGCTGGCGCAGCAGGGTGTTGTCGTCCTTGAGCACCTCTTGCGTGCCGTCGGGGCGGTTCACGATCACCCGGTCGCCCGTGTTCAGCGCAACCTCGCGGTTGTTCGAGAGGGCCTGACCGACCGCGAAGGCGCCAAGGCCGACAAGGGCGGCGCGGGCCAGATCGCGATTGCGGTCCGAGCTGCTGGACGCGGCGGGCTGCTGCTGCTCGCCCGCGCGGCGGATCGCGTCGGCGATGCGGGTCTCGAAATCCTGCGCCGAGCTGCGCGTCGCCTCGACCGTTTCCGTGACCACCTCGGCCTCGCTGCTATCGGCCTCATCGAGCGCATCGGCGTCCGGCGCGGCGCCCTCGGCGGCCTGCTGCGCGGCGGCGGTGTAAGAGCCGCGCGGCACGAGCTGGCCGGTCTCGCCGACGCGGAAGGGTTGCTGGTCAACCGGGGTCAGGATCAGCCCGCCATCTTCGGTGACCTGAACGCCCACGCCGCGCGGGGTCAGCAGGTAGCTGTCCTCCGAGCAGGGGCGCGCGGTGCCATCGGCGCAGCGCAGATCGGAGAGCTGGAGCCCGCGCTCGATCTCGGCATTGAGGATCGAGGCCATGCCCGGAAGCTGCTGAGCGCGGGTCTCGCCGGTCGAGGCGGCCTCGGACGCAGCCACGCGCGGCTCGCTATCGGCGTATTCATCGGCGCCGAGGCCGTCGGGCTCCGCGTCAGCGGTGCCGGCTTGCTGTGCCGCGAGGGCAGCGGCGAGGGCGTCAGCGGTTTCCGCTTCGGTTGCGGCGGCTTCGGCTTCGGCGGCAGCTTCGGCCTCG
>JAUNRZ010000233.1 GCA_030539455.1 Paracoccus sp. (in: a-proteobacteria)
TCCTCGAACTCTGTCGCGAACTCTGGCTTTGTCTGCGGATAAAGCCCGATGATCGGCGTTCCTTCCTTCACCTTCTCGACCACAAAATCCTCATAGGCGGTCATCTGGGCGGCCTCTTCGGCGATCTCTTCGGCCAGATGGGCGGGCAGGACGATGACGCAATCGCCGTCGCCGACGATGATGTCGCCCGGGAAGACCGGCGCATCGCCGCAGCCGATCGGCACGTTCAGATCATAGGCCTCGTGGAGCGTGAGGTTGGTCGGGCTCGACGGGCGCGCGTGATAGGCGGGGATCTCGAGATCCGCGATCACGGCGGCATCGCGGAACCCGCCATCGGTGACGACGCCCGCGACGCCGCGCATTTGCAGCCTTGTCACAAGAATATCGCCCGCCGAGGCCGCCCGCGCATCCTTGCGGCTGTCCATGACCAGAACATGCCCCTCGGGGCAGGTCTCGACCGCGACACGCTGCGGGTGCTCGGGGTTGCGGAACTCGGTGAGCTGGTTTCTATCCTCGCGCGCGGGGATATAGCGCAGCGTGAAGGCCGGCCCGACCATATTGCGGCCCTTCCAGCCGACCGGGTGCACGCCCTGAATGACCTGATTGCGCAGCCCGCGCTTGTAAAGCGCCGTGGCCAGCGTTGCGACCGACACGCCCATGAGCGTGTCCTTGAGGCTCTGATCCATCATCCTCGCTCCTTATTTCAGATCTTCGGGCAAAAGCGCTTCGGGGATGTTCTGGAAGCTCACCGGGCGCAGAAAGCGGCGGATCGCCATCGTGCCGACCGAAGTTGCGCCGAAATTGGTCGAGGCCGGATAGGGGCCGCCATGAACCATCGCGTCCGCGACCTCGACCCCGGTGGGAAAGCCGTTGGCCAGAACGCGGCCGGCCTTGCGCGCCAGCACCGGCATCAGGCGGCGGGCGAGGTCATGATCGCCCTCATCGAGATGGAGCGTCGCGGTGAGCTGGCCCTCGAGGCTCTGCGCGATCCGGGTCATCTCATCCTCTCCCGAGGCGGTGACGATCAGCCCGAGCGGGCCGAACACCTCTTCGGACAGCGCGTGATTGCCGAGCCAGTCTTTGCCGCTGACCATAAAGAGGTTGGGCTTTGCCTCGCGCGCGTTGCAGCTCGCGCTGAGGATGTCCCGCACGCCCTCGCCGCCACTGACGCGGGCGGTGCCGCTGCGATACGCCTCCGCAATCCCGTCGGTCAGCATCACCTGCGCGCCGATCTCGGCAAGTGCGTCCTTCGCAGCCCCCGCCAAAGTCTCAGCCTGATCCTCGCGGATCACGGCGATACCGGGATTGGTGCAGAACTGCCCCGCCCCCATCGTCAGGCTGGCGGCCCAGCCCTTGGCGATCTCGGCCCCGCGCGCCGAGGCGGCTTGCGGCAGAATGAACATCGGATTGACCGAGCCGAGCTCGCCGAAGAACGGGATCGGCTCGTCCCGCGCGGCGCAAAGATCGAACAGAGCGCGCCCCCCGGCCAGCGAGCCGGTAAACCCGACCGCCTTGATGAGCGGGTGTTGAACCAGAGCCTGCCCCACATCGCGCCGCCCGCCCTGGATGAGACTGAAGACGCCGGCCGGCGTCCCCGTCCTGGCGATGGCGGCGTGAACGGCCTCGGCCACGATCTCGGAGGTGCCGGGATGGGCGGAGTGCCCCTTGACCACGACCGGGCAACCCGCAGCAAGCGCCGATGCGGTATCCCCGCCCGCGACCGAGAACGCCAGCGGGAAGTTCGAGGCCCCGAACACCGCGACCGGCCCGATCGGCATCTGCATCAGCCGCAGATCGGGCCGCGGCATCGGCTCGCGGTCCGGCAGCGCCTTGTCGTGGCGGCGGTCGAGATAATCGCCCTGGCGGATATGCTCCGCAAAGAGGCGAAGCTGGCCGGTGGTGCGCCCGCGCTCGCCCTGAAGCCTTGCTTCGGGCAGGCCGGTCTCCTCGGTTCCGATCTGGGTGATCTGATCGGCCCGCGCCTCGATCTCGTCGGCGATCGCCTCGAGCAAGGCGGCGCGTTCCTCGCGCGTCGTGGCGCTGTAGGCGGTGAATGCGTCCTCGGCCGCCGCGCAGGCGCGGTCCACCATCTCGACCGTGCCGACCGCAAATTCATGCGCCGCGCCATGCGCCGGCTCGGATCTGAACTTCGCCTCGCCCGCGACCCATTCCCCCGCGATCAGGTGTTTGCCGTGTGGGGTAAAGCTCATCCCTTGTCCTTTCGATTTCCGGTCAGCCGGTTGTCTTTCATGAATCGATCCAGCATCGCCTGCTGC